>BQIX01000257.1 GCA_021604145.1 Nitrospirales bacterium | reverse complement strand
CTGCTCTGTTTTTGGTCCTGTGACCATTCCAAGCCTCTCAATCTTTGCGCCCTTGATTTCATCCATGACTTGGACGACTGTTCCATAGGGAACCGTTTGATCAGCTCGAAGATACACCGATACCAGGGGATTCGCTGCTTTCGCTTCACGGAGTTTAGCTCCGAGTTCGATCGGACTGATGGTCTCATTGCCTAAGAAGAGCGTTTGGTCTGGTTTGATGGTCACCACTAACCGTTCTTGGGCCTTGATATTATTGGACGAGGATGTGGGCAGCGTGATGTCGAGCCCACGATGAAGCATGGGTGCTGTCACCATGAAGATCACGAGCAGGACGAGCACTACATCCACTAAGGGAATGACGTTGATTTCTGAAAGAAACCGTCGATTTCTTGATTCGGACATCATTGAACTATCTCGGCTGGTTCTTTGGTTTCCTGATTGAGTTCTTGGACAGAATTCAGAAACTCAATGCCAAATGCTTCGACACGAAAGACGGTCTTTCTAATTTTAGCAAGGAAATAGTTGTATGCAATGACGGCAGGAATTGCGGCAAATAGGCCGGCTGCCGTTGCAATTAAGGCTTCCGCGACACCCGGAGCGACCGAGGCGATGCTGGCGGATCCTTGTACGCCGATTTCACGAAAGGCACTGATAATCCCCAGAACCGTTCCCAACAACCCGATAAACGGGGTGAGGTTGCCAGTTGTGGCTAAAAAAGGGAGATAGGCTTCTTGATGGCTAATTTGGTTTTGAATGATGTGTTGGGATACTTTTTCCAGGTACTGTTGTTCTGGGAATCGATAGGGTTGAGACTGTTCAAGTTGATGGCTGGTATCTAGCAGGTCAGAGGTCGTGGGAAGACGATCAATAATGCCCAGGTAGACGGCTGCGCTAGGACTTGCCTCCAAATCTTGGGCCTGGATTCGAAGCTCGCTCACTTCCCGTTGCCGTATCTCATAGGCTCGTAAAAATTGTGTATCCTCTTCTTCGATCGTTTTAAAACGTTTCCATTTGTGCACAATAATGGCCCAGGATACGACCGAAAAGATCGCGAGAGTGAGCAGAATGACGATAGAAAGGGACCCGAGGGAGCTAAGCAATTCCATAGGATCTGCAAATAACATAATCGGTATCTCCGCCTCCTACTTACGATAGGTCGTTGATGAATCTAACCAGAAAAGCTGAAACTCTCTAGGTAAGGTAGTCTCAAATGTGGAATGGATGGCGGGGCCGACGGGATTTGAACCCGCGACTTCCAGATTGACAATCTGGCGTCCTAACCTGGCTGAACGACGGCCCCGTTTAATCCTTGGCAGGGCTACATGCCCCTTCATTAGCCACCGAGGAAGAATGGTTGATACGTAGTCTAGTTGATTGTTGGGTTCGTCACGATGTTAGACTTGCAACATCTGAACACTTCAAAATCATCGGCTGGTAGGCGGAACAGGGATCGAACCTGTGACCTCTGCCGTGTAAAGGCAGCGCTCTCCCAACTGAGCTATCCGCCTAATTTTCAATGAAAATACTGTTCAACTCCACAATTATATCAGTCACCAGGTCGTTGTCAACTAGAAGGAGAATCTGTTGAGAAACATTTGACATGGCTACTATGGGCAAGTATAAGCACGACCAGTCTTGGACACGACAAGAGGACCCGCTGTCAAGTTTTTAAAACCTTCTGAGTAGGACCGGAAATTATGACCTATAAGATAAAAACCGATACGCCTTCAGGCGGCATCATGGATGAAACAGAATTGTTGAGTCGAAAAGATCACTTTCTACTTTTTGTTGAACAAAATAGGAAAATGGTGTTGGGTGGCTTGTTTTTGATCGTCATGGCAGGAGCCATTGGCGGGGGAGTGATGTGGTACGAACATCGTCAGACCCAAGAGGCCGTGGAATTGGAAGGACAGGCGCAAGCACACTATCTGGATCGTTCTCTCGATGATGTAGAGCAGTCAAAAGCAAGCGTGGGCAAGGCTGCCGACCTCTATCGACAGATTCTTCATGATTATCCAAGGACCGTTCCCGGGAGGAATGCGGTTTATCTTTTAGGGAACAGTTTGATGGAGCAAGGCGACTATGCTGGTGCAATCGAAGCCTATCACCAATTTTTTGAGCAATATGGACGAAATGCGATGTTACAGGGGCTTGTCCGTCAGCGGTTAGCGTATGCGTATTTGCTCAGTGGTGACAGAGAAAAAGCCTCACAAGTGTTTACGGATATCTTATCGGCTCCTGATGTGTTCAATAAAGATCAAGCTCTGTTTGAGCTCGCAAAACTCGAAGAGGCAGATGGTGCTACGGATGAGGCTTTGACTCGTTATCAAGACCTATTGGAAAAATATCCTGCTTCTCCCTATGCAAGTGAAGCTTCCCTTCGCGTTCAAGTCTTATCTCCAGAAGAGGAAAAAACTGAATCGACTGAGCCCGCCGAGAGTCCCGAAAGTGAATCCACCGATGAAGAGAGCAAGAAGCCGGAAGACGAATAAAGCCTGAGGTGTTGAAGTGAACTGAAGGCAGGTTATTGGCTGACAAGCAGAAGCTTGCCGGCCCTAATCACGCTTGTGGTCAGATTGTTCAAGACTTTTAAGTCTGTCACGCTTACCCGAAATCGTTGGGCAATTGTCCAGAGACTGTCACCACGACGAACGCGATACCATTTTGTTTCGTTGCTACGTGGACTTGAAGACGGGGCTTTTCCCCTCACCTGCAATTTATCTCCGACATGAATGAGGTGTCCGGATAGGTTATTTAGATTTTTCAGCGAGCGAGTTGTGGTCCCAAATCGTTGGGCAATTTTTGATAAATTGTCCCCTCGTCTGACCGTATACCATCTGGACTTAAGATCTATCGGGGCATCATGGCCTCTAACCCGGAGGCGGTCACCCACTCGAATAAGATTTCCTGAAAGTCTATTCAGATTTTTTAAGGCTCTCACTTTCATTCCGAATCGTTTGGCCACCACCGAAAGGCTGTCCCCATAACGTACTCGGTACCATGTTGTGGCCGGCGGTGGGGGTTGGGTCCACGGCTGAATGAGGTCATGCTGTTTTTTGACAAGCGATCCTGTGCCTGCTGGGACCTTGAGCGGGTAACCTTTTCGAAGGGCTGGTACGATGCTTCGACGAAGTTCTGGGTTCAGTTCTCTGAGATCCTCAAACGAAATACCTGTTGTTTTGGCTACGGACTTGAGATGGACCCGTTTATGAATCGACACTTCATCATACGCATAGGGTTCAGTCGGATTGACGGAAAACCCATAGTCAGTAGGATGTGACGCAATTAATGTCGCCGCGACAAATCGAGGTACGTATTCTTTGGTTTCTCGCCTTATGTACCAAGTTTTGCGAATTTTCCAGAAGTCACGACTTCCAGTTCTTCGAATGGCTCGTCTGATCTTGCCTCCTCCTGCATTATAGGCGCCAAGTGCCAACGGCCAAGAGCCGAACTGGTCATAAAGGTCTCGTAAATGATGCGCGGCAGCAATTGTTGATTTGACGGGGTCTCGACGTTCATCCACGTACCAAGTCACATCAAGTCCGTACATTCGGCCTGTCGCCTTCATGAATTGCCAAGGCCCGGATGCGCGGGCTCGTGAATACGCTCGCGGGTTAAAGCCGCTTTCGACAAGAGAAAGGTGTCCGAGCTCCGTTGGTAAGCCAAACTCTTTGAAAATTTGCTCGACGAGACCTTGATATTTGGCGTATCGATCTAAATAGCTTTGAAAACGTTCAGGGATCCCGTTTTGAAAATAATTAAGGTTTCGCTCTACATGCCCATTGAGCACGAGCGGGACGTTCCCGTAAGGATGAGTCAGTGCTGTTGGTGCATAAGGTCTGTCATGTTGAAATATTGGCTCATAGCGTTGCAAAGGATTAGCCAGGATTTGTTCGGCGTTTTGCCCCGTTTCCAGTTCTAGGCGAGTCCACGGCTGAGTAGACGAATTCACCAGGGTGGGGAGGGTGAGCTCAACATTATAGTTGTAGTCCGAAACCACTTCGGAAGCCGATTCAATTTGAGTTTCAGTTACATCTTGAGTCGTTGATTCTTCGTCAAGGCTGGTCTGTAAGGGAGGTTCTATCTTGTTGCCAGTTCGAACAGGCTCGGCCATTGTCTGTTGAGTGAGATGATGAGTATCCATCTGTTCAAGAACGGCTTCTTTCGCCATTTTATACGATGGAAGATCATGGAACATTTCGTCATTGGCTGAATGATTCCAACGAGGTTGAGTGGTCTCAGATTTAACGGAAGAGACGCTGAGTTGAGAGATTGTATCGGAGGGAGTCTTGGTTGATTGTCCGAATGCAGGCACGGTGAAGCACAGCCCACAACAGAAAATAGCCATTAAGTAGGTTAAGGACAGTCCACGGCTCTTTCGAATTTGTTTTGCCAACTTGGTCATTTTATAAGACTTTTCGGTTATTTCCTGTACAACTTTACAGAGTACTAATCAAAGGCAAAATTGTCAATCTAAACGATGAATTCAGCGTTGAATCGCCATCTCTCGCTCACATTAACATGGCGATAAGTTGTAGTTGTTTCTACCCAATATGCACGGTTAGATGCGGTTCGACAACAGATGATTGTAAGGTGATCAAATGGCTAGTGCGCTGTGCTGATCTTTTCCATCTCGCATAGGGAACTGTTTGCGAGTTAAAACCGTACCTCAGTTTTACATTGCAGATTGTCATGATGTTTTAAAGAGAGGTGAAGAACAAGAGAGAAACGGAGATGGGTAAGGAGACACGTTTATTATTTGTTCATCGCATCTTTAAATATATTTCAATGTAGGATCGCATTAAAAAATATGTGTAAAGATTATGACATCTTTAACGTCGATTGACGATTCAGATTCTGGAAATCCGCTGTCAGCCATTGGACTCGAAGGCGCGATCGGCTTTAGCGGCCATAAAAAAATCGCTTTCCGTGAGCCCATTGATTTTGTGTGTCCAGATTTCAACTTTACATTTCCCCCACGCCAGATAGAGGTCGGGGTGATGTCCTTCGGCTTCAGCCACTTCTCCGACACGATTCACAAATTCGAGCGCTTCGGCAAAGTTTTTAAATGTGTAGAGGCGTTCAAGATGGTCATCAGAATTTAATTCCCACTCCTTTCCCAATTGCCCTAATAGTTCTTGGACCTTTGCTGGCTCTAATGCTGGGACTCCACCTTTGCATGGTATACAGGCGTTATCGGCAAGACTCATAAGAATGACGGCTCCTTTTCCTCAGAAAACTTAAAAAGTGGGGTCAAATTATATCGGGTTGGGCCTCGACACGCAATTCAATTTGATAGCAGTTTCGGGCGTCGATCCTTCCTGAACATGCTCCTGCCCCCTCTAATGGGGAATTGTGATTGGAGGTATGAGCGAGTGAAGATTTAGAGCGGGTAATGGCCTGTCATTTTTTAACTGCATAGAGAGAAAAGGAGTCATCATTTTTATGAAAAAAACCATCATCGCTTTGATTAGTCTTTGTGCCATTGGGTTCAGTGCGTCAATGAGTTTCGCTGAAGATTCCTCTGATTTTGCTCGACAAGGGTTCTATCTTGGTGCTGGCGGCATTTATGCGATTGAAGATTTCAAGAAAACCAACTCGCTGTCATTCGATGACTCTCTTGGTTTTAATCTTCGTCTAGGTTATCGACTTCATCCGCATATTGCTATCGAAGCTGAGGGAGAGCGAACCACAGGGTTTGACGTCAAGCAATTTAAGGGAGACATCGAAACCTGGACGGCAACTCTTAATAGTAAGTTCTTTGCCCTCACTGGACAGGTTCAACCCTATGGGTTGTTAGGGGTGGGTGCGATGAATGCGAC
>BQIX01000256.1 GCA_021604145.1 Nitrospirales bacterium | reverse complement strand
ATAATTTGTGCCTGCTGAAAATACAAAAAGGTCGACAGGGTCGTATACAGCAAAATTAACAGACAGATACCGAGTAGATACCGAGATTTCGCGAGCAGTTTCACTCCTGCCCACACTCCGCCGGGAATTTTTTCATGTTGCAGCATCGTGGTGGCTGCTGAAAACGGCATGCTGGCGGAGTTCACGTCCTGACTCCAGAGATCTAAACGCCTAATGCTGTAAATGGCGCACCCAAGCAGCAAGACCGCAAGGAGTAACAGATGAGTGACACCAACACGATTGACCAGGCTAATGGTCAGTAGTGGCCCTATTAGCGCGCCCATCGATCCGCCTGCAGCAATAAATCCAAATAACCGCTTCGATTGTTCGCTGCTATACAAGTCGGTCATGAAACTCCAGAACACGGACACCACGAATAAATTAAACACACTGACCCAGATGAAAAAAGCACGGGCGATAGATTGGTGTTCTATACTTGACTGAAACAGCACATAGAACACCAGCAAATTGAAAATAAAGAACAGATACGCCCAAGGTAAAAATTTTCGGCGCGGATAGTGCGAGGTTAGCCAACCGAACACCGGGACAATGGCAAGCATGGCCAGAAACGTGCCGAGAAATAACCATTGCAGGTTTTGCACACCTCCGCTGACACCCATTTCGTCACGAATGGGGCGAATGATGTAATAGCTGCACAGAAGAAAAAAGAAATAGGCGAATGACCAGAGCAAGGCCGGCATCTCACCGGGTTTGACATTAATCCAGCGTTGCCAGTCCAGGAATCTCGCTTCCGACTGATTGTTGGCATTTGCCATGTTTTTACGATTCTGAGCAGCCACACATAAGCAGTTTTAGAGATGAATATCGTAAAACAAGCCGCTACAATATGCGCGGCATAGGAACGGGGCTCGCGTCTGGAAATGAATAGAATGCAGGAGAATTTACATCGAGTGAAGCAGACTCATCATCTTCACGCGCGTCGCTTCGTCGGGTAAACGGCCTCGGCCGGCCTCCATATTATCCATCATATGTTCCAATTTGGAGGTTCTTGGAATTACACAGGTCACCGCTGGATGACTCACCACAAACTTCAGAAAAAATTGCCCCCAACTGTGGCAATCGAACTCTGTCGCCCATGTGGGTAGTGGATGACTCTTTACGTTCGTGAACAGCTCACCACGCTGGAACGGACGATTAATGAGAGTCGCAATGCCTTTCTCTGCGGCGAGAGGTAACAAGCGCTGTTCGACGGCGCGCTCGCCCATGCTGTAACTGAACTGGACAAAATCCAGCTCTTCGGCTTCCATAATGCGTTCGAGCTCGGCATGATCCCGCCCATGTGATGTCGTAATACCGAGAAAACGTACTTTACCTTGTTCCTTCCACTCTCGCAGCGTGGCAATGTGCGTCTGCCAGTCGCGCAAATTATGGATTTGCATGAGGTCCATTTTCTCTACGCCCATTCGCTTGAAAGACTGATGCATCTGTTCGACGCCGGCATCGCGCCCATAGGTCCAGACCTTGGTTGCCGCAAATAGAGTGTCCTTGTTCTTCACATCCTTCAGCAATTCACCAATCGCACTTTCCGCATCACCATACATCGGCGATGAATCAATCAGCCGCCCTCCATGATCGAAGAAGGCCTGCAACACCGCGATCAGTCGTTTTTTCGTCGCCGGATCACGTATCCCATCAAGATTGCCTGCCGTACCGAGACCAATCACCGGCAATTTTTCACCCGTGCGCGGGATCGTGTGCTGGACCAGAGGCAGGGTGTTAAGGGTGTTAGACGTAGCCCACGCCGGCGCGATGCCAAATAATGAAAGAGAGGCTGTTCCGGCAGCCGCAGTAACAAGGAATTGTCGTCTTGTGATGTTATGCATCGTCATTATTCCTTTGTTTGAGTCAGATGCTCAGCTTTTCAAGAGTGAGGTGGTTCGGATGAATAAAAAGATCAGCGTCCGTCAGTCCCGGACTCTGTGCGTTGGCATGATGAGCCGCAAGGGTGAGTACCGCGCTCATCCAGCGACTCCTTCTTCGTGTGATATATGGATCGTTTCGCCATCCTTGTTTCGAGGCACCTTGCTTTCTGGCCTAGGAAACATAGATTATACTGATCAACTTAACAAGTAGTCACATTTTTGTTGTATAGACACATAAAGTATACTAAGGGGTTGAACGATGAAATTTGAACGCTATGATTGTTCGAACGCCTGTCCCGTTGCAGCTTCGTTAGAGTTGATTGGCGGAAAATGGAAAGGGATGTCGCTCTACCATTTACTGGGAGGCAAAAAGCGATTCAATGAGTTGAAACGCAACGTAGGAGGCGTCACTCAAAGAATGCTCACCAAGCAACTCAGAGAACTAGAACGCGATGGACTGATTTCCAGACACGTCTATGCCGAAGTGCCTCCCAAAGTCGAATACTGCCTAACCGCGAAAGGAAAATCTCTTCGCCCAATCTTATTAGCGCTGGAAAAATGGGGAGCACGACATGCATTGTCGAAAACTCCATCCCAAGTGAACAGCACATAACGCAAGCTCTCTAGGGACGGATCAGTGTCTTCTTCAAAGAACACTCAATACAAAGCCTTTCGACTACTATAGGACTTCGGTGACGGTTTTGATTGAAGAGCAACTTCAGGGACTCTTGCCATCACAGGCATGATGACCATAGCTCCATATCGGGGTCAATGACCGTCATAAAAAGGGTTATGCCAGTTCAGCGTAACTATTTCTCAACACAACTCACGCTTCCCATGTTTCCATAGGAAGGGCCGTGACGTTTAGCGATAGACGAACGGAAATGACCGTTCTTGGATTAGTTCAATTGCTGAACAGAAATTTCATACTTTCCCATCCCAAAAATCGACTGATGCCTTATCTCCATAAAGTACGTTCCTTGTTCTAATGACTGAATAATTTTGGCATTGGCTCCATCGCCCCCGTCCAAATCTTGAGCCACGAGGACATGCCTATTATTCGGTCCATAGAGCGTCATCATAACATCCGTGTCGCCTGCCGTTTCTAACCTATACTCGCCTTGATTCTCGACCTTCACCTGAAATATGTCCATCTGTCGAAACTCTGTCAGCTCGCCTTTCGTCGACGGCGGAGCTATAGGAACTTCTGTGGGAGGGGGCACGCCATTACCGTCAACGATAGTAATGGCTGACGCGATATTATTACTCATATTTTCGTCCGGGAGGTCGCCCTTCACTTCGGTATGATTCGTGATGGAGCCTGCTATTTCGGTTTTGACAACCAGAGTCAATCGAGCATGAAACCCATTGGGTAGGGGGCTCACGTCACACGTCACGACTGAATCTCCAGTGCAAGTTCCATGATTGAATTCTTTCGAAATCAATGCAACCTCTTGCGGTAACCGATTCGTCAACATGACTCCTGTCGCCTCACCCGGCCCATGATTGGTGATGGTGACCGAATAGGTCAATGTCTCATCGACGTTGACCATTTCTGAAGAAATTTCGACCTGAACTCCAAGATCAGCTTTTTCAACTAATTGGGGAAATTTTGCTTGCAGTAATCCTGCACCGCACCCTTTCGGGCATTGAATGTTGTTCCGTGGTAGCGCATCATGTTTCAACCTGGCTTCGACTTGCCCTGGAAGCATATCTGGATTCTCAGATAAAATGAGTGAAGCCACCCCAGCAACATGAGGAGCGGCCATCGAGGTCCCGTTGTAGAATGCGTAGCCACCTTCCACCGTACTCAACACCGCGTCCGCATCTCCTCCCGCGCGATCGCCGCCTGGCGCCAGAATGTCAACGGTCTGCCCGAAGTTAGAATACCGTGAAACCAAGTGACCGCGAGGATCACTGGCCGCCACAGTAATGACATCATGACAACTGGCTGGTGTCGCTTGTGAGGCATCGATGGCATCGTTTCCAGCGGCTACCACAACCGTGGTACCTGCAAGAACCGCATCTCGAATCGCTGATTGGGTCGCTTGGTCTTGTGTCGGACAATTCACACCCGCTGCGCCTAAGCTCATATTGATGACATTGGCTGGCGTGTTGTTTTGGGGCACATTGGGGACATTCAATCCTGCTGACCACCGGATCGCATCGATAATATCGGCTGTCGTCCCACCGCATTTTCCGAGAACACGAACAGCTTGAACTTTGGTGTTCCAGTTGACCCCAGCAATACCAAGATTGTTGTCCGTTATGCCCACCCCAATGGTTCCTGCTACATGCGTCCCATGCCAACTATTATCACGATCTTGCGGAGGGCCATTTCCACATTCGAACGCCCGAATCGCATCTCCGGCATCAGTCGGGTCCGCATCACGACCATCCTCATCATTGGCCATAAACAGATCGCTTATCATGTCATACCCTGGAATGAGATTTGGCGAACCCGCGATATCCTGATGCTCTGGCAATATCCCCGTATCAATCACTGTCACAATGATATCCTGACTTCCCTTCGTCACGTCCCACGCTTCTGGAAGTCCTATGCCACCGGGCGATTCGTCATCTTCTGAACCATTCTTAAAATAATGCCATTGTTCACCGTATCGAGAATCATTTGGGATGATCTGTCGTTCAAGAATATAGTTTGGTTGGGCATATTCGACATCGGGACGCTGATTCAGCTCTTCAACTAATGCCAGCGTCTCATCAATCATTTGGGCCGCTGAAAACTGTTTTCTCATTGTCGGATTGACTTTGATGATGACTTCCCCTCCGGATGTCATCTTCCTACTTCTTTCCACTCCAAAGATCGAACGAGTCATCGCCTCCGCATCGCCGGACGGCTTCATTTTGACAATCACTTCCCCGGGCACAAAGCGTGGCGTGTTCTCAGAATTCTGAGCGTAAAGCGGCGAGAACACATTAACGAGTATGAGAGCTATCAATCCCACCATACACCTTATTGTCAGGGGCTTCTGTTTCATATCTTTCTCCTTATATTTCTTCAAAATTTTATATCTGAAAACATCGTTAAGAAGACTCTTCAACAAAGTTTTCTGACCTTGATGCCTATGGAGTCGCCAGACCAACATTCCAAGAAAAACGGGTATGTTTCTCATAGCCCCAGTTAGGACATTACGATGGGATCTCGCATCCACAGCCTGTCACGAGAACAACTCAGTCAACACAAGGACAGGAATATGGTCAGTTTATGTGACGTAAGAAAGGCAATTGAAATGCCAGGAGGCCTGACATGCCTCACAACCTGAAAAAACCCCCTATCGAATATCTACCCGTATGATTTTGTGGAGAAACTGCGTATCGATCAACACCAGGTGAACATGCGAAGGAGAACAAAGCTCGGGATTGAGTTGAGCGGTGAGTATCCAAAAAGATATCGATCTATCACAAACAGATACAGCAAATTCGGTTCACTTGGAATCATCTAAACAGGTTGGAATACACTCAAAAGACAATCTGGTGAGGAACAAGAACAAGAGAAAGGGAAGCACACAGAGACATTGTACGAAATTTGTCGTTCAACGTTTTTCCGATGTTTAGAGATATCGATGGGTCGTAACTTTTCCTTTTTCATCAATATCATAGAGCAGCGGGGCACCGGTTGGAATATTCACTTCGAGTATTTCTTCTTTTGATAATTGCTCAAGATGCATGACGAGAGCCCGCAAACTATTCCCATGGGCAGCGACAAGAATCGTTTTTCCTGCCATCACCTCAGGGTGGATACGGCGATCGTAGTAGGGCAACACTCGTTCGGCTGTATCTTTGAGACTTTCTCCGCCTGGCGGGGGAATATCATAACTCCGTCGCCATATCTTGACTTGCGCTTCACCAAATTTCTCCACGGTTTCTGCTTTATTTAATCCTTGAAGATCGCCA
>BQIX01000255.1 GCA_021604145.1 Nitrospirales bacterium | reverse complement strand
GCCCAGGATGAGATAAGACAATACGGCAGTCAATGTAAAAGGGGCTGGTTCGTCCAGACGCCAGACGAAACCCCGTGTGTTTGTCCCATTGAAACGCGTTGGTCGTATGGAACGTATGGAGGAGAGCGGGTTTTGACATGAAGTCAGCCAATAAAGAATCATTTGTGGTGAAAACGGCCATTCTTGTACCATTGGGTCATAAGAAATTGCAAATTTGAAAGGCTGAAGCTTCGAGCTTCACCGAGGAGTCTATTCTGATGTTTAAGGTGAAGAAACGTCCGCTCAAAAAAGAAAAATTACCGGTCCTCTATAACATCCTTGAAAATTATACCGATCATGATCCGCCGGGAAATGTCATGGTGTGTGCCATGACGGAACCAGAGGATCTCGCGGCTCATGCCAGAGTCTTATCTGAAAGTTACGAGGTGCCGTTGGAGACCATGACGCAACTCTTAACGGATGGCGGGTTGTATGAGTATCCTCAAACCGGTTCTCTTGTGACCAAAGGTCTTTTTGTTTGCAAAATTGATGCAACAGGTGAGGAACCCAAGCAAACGTGGGTATTAGATCTTGAGCAGTATGCTGATGCCGAGCAGCTACGCCAGAGCTGGGGGCTTTCGAAGGACGAGGCTGCAGCCCGTGTCTTTTATCGTACGTTGCCAGAAGAACTCAAAGGACGGTTGAAACAAAAAAATCTTGGACTCGATTATGCCAAATTAGAATTATCGGTTGTGCGTGGTGGTGATGTGAAATACATTGATTTTCGCAAAGACTGGTCGCAGCATTTTAAGCGAAAGTGCGTGATGCCTGATGGGAAGCTCGTTGAAACAAGTGGGTTGGAAGATTTTTCACAATTTCATGGAGTGAGTCAGGCTGAAGCGCGGACATTATTAGATCATGGGGGAACCTGCGAACTGAAGACAGGAGGAGTCCTGGCTTGTCAGATCATCAATGGGCAACCCTCGGTTGCTCGGTTTAATGCGCGTCAGTATTCAAAAGCCAAAGCTCTTGTGAAGTCGAAGGATGTGCATATCATGGATGCCTTGAGCGAAGTGGCCATGAGCGATCCCGTATTAATGCGAGCCTTACAGCGGGCAGATGCGTCGAACTAGGTCACGTTCATTGTTGGTAAACGCTTCCGTGATGGCTTGACGCGTTCTAATCAACTGTTCGTGAACGCAGGAGACTGCTTTGACACGATGTATTTCCCCATTGTACCCTGCCTTGCCTTCTCTGTCTTGTAATCACTTGCCCATCCACGCTCTCTTTTCTTTGTTTTTCATTAAGAGCGCTTCGTCAAATGCCGATTAATTGAATATCCGACCTATCAGGTGTGGACCACAATGGTGAACGGGTAATTACGCGTGGCTGAGCAGCAAGAAATAACCGTGGAAACACTCATAGAAAACTGTGAGGATCTGCCAACATTGCCCGATGTCTATCTTCGAGTACGGGATGTGATCGAAGATCCTAAGGCCTCGATGATTGATATAGCGAAGGCTTTGTCGATTGATCCTGCGATGACGGCTCGAGTCTTGAAATTAGTCAACAGTCCATTTTATGGGCTGACCGGAAAGGTCGAATCCGTCTCGCGTGCCGCCAGTATTTTAGGGATGCAAGCCATTCATGATTTGGTGCTCGCCAGTTCATTAGCCACCACGTTTTCTCAGATCACCCCAACGATTATGGATATGAAAACATTTTGGCAATGTTGCGTCGAGCGAGGATTGCTCGCCCGTACATTGGCACGCACATGTCACCTCGTTGATAGCGAACGGTTATTTGTCGGGGGACTACTGAGTGATATTGGACATTTAGTGTTGTATCTCAAATTGCCTGATCTTGCTGCCGAACTCCTCAATCAAGCAATGGCCGAAGGTCGAATCCGTCCAGCGCTTGAACAGGAAAAGCTGGGATTTGATGCTGCGGAAGTCGGAGCGCGGTTATTAGCGAAATGGCATCTTCCCCTCAACTATCAATTATCAACTCGATATCATCAGCATCTTTCAGAGGCTTCCGAACGGACATTAGAACTCGAGATACTTCATATGGCCGGAGTGGTAATGGAATGTCAACTCTTAAAGTTACCGAGAGAACTTTGGCGACAGTGGATGATGATTCAGGTGCCTGAACTCCGGCAAATGACCGATGAAGAGATTGCTCAACAGATTGAGTGTGCGCAAGAAGACTTGACACTCATGCTGGAAATGATGTCGCCAACCATAGACCATGTGGCCTAACGAGCAAACATCGGTCGTGAGAACATTCTAACGTGTGCCGGGTACGGCGACTGGCGAAGCGGGCCACTCAGTCATGCCTTGATGGTGATTCCAAAATCCTACCTGGTTTCTTCCACCTTCCTTTGCCCCATATAATGCTTTGTCCGCGTGATCGACGAGTTCCGCTGGATCAACGAGATCTGAACTGATTGACGCCACTCCGAAGCTGGACGTAATACGAATACCTGAAGTGGTGCGAATTTTCGCGCCACTTTCCTGTTCAATTTTTTGGCGCATGCGTTCAGCGATCGACATGGCCACCGTTCGGTCAGCTTCTGGCAAGATAACACAAAACTCTTCTCCACCGTATCGACCAATGACATCAGTTGGTCGAATACATTCACTCATCGTCTTTACCACAACCTGAATGACTTGATCCCCAAGGGCATGGCCGTATCGATCATTAAACGATTTAAAGTGATCAATGTCGGTCATAATGCAACTCAAGGTGGTGCCATTGGATCTTGCTGATACAAACGTCTGCTCGAATTGCTCAAAAAAGGCACGGCGATTGAAACATCCGGTGAGCGGGTCACGTGTCGCTAGTCGTTCAAGTTCCTCGTTTTTCTTCATCACTTCAGATTGGGCTTCTTGCAATGTGTGTAGGGCATTCACCAGTTGGGCATTAGCCTGGTCTAATTCCGTTACATCATTAAACGAAACAAGCATGCCCGTCACATTCCCATGATCATCGGTGATCGGAGAACAGTTAATCAGCAATTTCCTGAGGTTCCCCTGTGAGACTGACAGAACACGCGGGACTCCAGTTTGCGGACGATTATGGATGCGGGCAAGTTCCCATGGAGTTTTTTCCGCAAGCTGCTCTTCGGTCGTTAACCATGTCAGGTCTGTGAGTGTGGCTCCGAGTAACGCGGAAGTGTCTTTTCCTGTCTGAGAGAGAAAGGCCTTATTCGCCAAGATGATCTGGTCGCGTGAATCCAGAATGACGACGCCTTCCTCTAGGTTATCGAGCGCAGCTTTTACCCGTTTGGGAATAACGGAAGAGGGATCCAAATGCCGTAGAGTCCGTTTCATGAAAAAGTAATATCCCAGGAATCCTAAGAGCGCCACAAAGATGATGAAACGAACCCATGGCAACGGCATGAATGCCGTCGATTGAGAAGCTGAATGTGAGTGAAAGCGAATTTGCAGAGTACCCCATTTCGCCAAGCCTTGAAAAATCGGAATCTGGACATGATCGAGCGTGGACTCATTGTTCTCTAGAGGAGTCCACAAACTTTCATGATGCGAAGTTGCAGCAAGGGTTTCACCAGTTGCAGAGACTAAAGCCGCAGCGAGGATATCAGGGGTGCGTTCGACCAGTTCGTTCATGGCGACATCGATGGTCTCAAAATCGTTGTAACTTGCCAGGGTGGAATATTGGATGGCGAGCGCTTCAGAGAGCGTTCGACGATAAGCAAAAGTCTGCTCCCGCTCGTCTGGAGCTACCTGAAAGAATGTATTGCCAAGCAACATCGTGGTGATGGTCAATGAGACCAGACCAATACTGATGCCGATGAGTGGAGGAAGCCGCATGATAGGGCACGATCAGAATGAAAAGCATGTTGACGAGTCTTACTCAGAGTCTCGGAAGATTTTGTCAATTCCTTGATGTTCTTGATTCTCTTGATCCACCTCAGTCTGATTGCTTTTCTGTTCGGCCTGACGGGCAGTATAGCCCCCGGTTAAGACCGGTAAGGGGTCAAAGTGGCCCCAGGCGGGGAGTGAAGCAAAAAGGCTGGTGAGCAAGGAGGTGCCTCGCAAGACCCACGCAATGTACCCGGCGGAAATGGTGACCCCGGTCCCGGTGGTCAACCCCGACACGATCTGTTCGCGTGTTCGATCGTGTTGGATCGTCTCCTGTAAATGTTGAGCTAGTTCATCTAATTGTTGATCCAGATTAATGGCCATTGCAGCCAGAGATGACTCTCTCACATCGGCTCGTCTATGGTTTAACGAGATTTCCTCGAACGTCAGTAGGTTGACCGAGGCGAGATCACTCAAATATGTGGTGGGAAGATCATCCAGTTGCGTATAAAGAACCGGTTCGAACTCACCGGAAGCTCCTGATTTATCAGTCGACCGGTCTGACGTTGCCTCGGTCAAAAGCATGGCCGGAACTGGAGCCTGTGTTTCGAGAGAGGTCAATGGGGTTTGCTGTATAATCGAATCATCAGTTTCTTCGGAGACAGGGTCGGAATCTGGCTCTGTGGGTGGCTCAGAGCTTTGGGGCGATTCTGGCACGGGGGGAAGGGCTTCAATGATATTCGTCACCGAGACGCGTAAGGATTGCATGTCGGTTCCGCCCTTACCATCACTGACTTGGACCTGGACGTGATACACATTATCGCCGTTGGCGTCACCCGGGTTTTCGAAATCTGGAGTCGTCTGAAATGTCAAGGCACCGGTTGTGCTATTGATGCTGAAGCGACTGACATCGGTTCCACCCACGAGACGAAAACTCAGAGTGTCTCCCGGGAGATCAACATCGGTTGCCGAGACGGTGGTAATGGCGGTGGTCCCTTCGGCCACATTTACGTTTGCAGTAGCGCCGCCGCCATTGCTGTTGATGATGGGTGCGGTATTTGTATCGGTGACTGTGACATGAATCGTTTGGGTGTCGATGCCTCCGTTTCCATCGCTGACCTGGACTTGAACAACATAGATATTGTCCATGTTCGCATCTGCCGGACTAGCAAAAGCTGGCGCGGTATGAAAGGTTAATGCTCCACTATTCGCATCTATACTAAAGAAACCTTGATCCGCTCCACCGACTAAACTGTAGGACAATGTATCCGCCGGTAAATCTACATCGGTGGCAGTGACGGTCGTGACCGAGGTATTGCCTTCGATAACATTCACATTCGCCGTTGAAGCTTCACCATCACTGGTGATCGTGGGGGCATCGTTGACGGCGGTGACCGTAATCGAAGCGGTATCGGTGGCGGTGGAGAAGGCGGTGGTGCCGCCGTTGGTGGAGACATCGACTTTGGTGCCCGCAGAGCCAGTGGTTTGATCCCACGCGCGATAGGTCACCGAGGCGGTGTCGGCATTCTGGGCATCGGGCACAAAGCGCAGGGAGTCGGTCGAGCGGAGCAACAAGGCGGAAGTATTGGAGACCGCGCCGACATCCGTCCAGCCCCCGCCGGTGTTGTATTGCCAGGTGCCGTTACTACTGTTGAGGCTGGTGATGGCGAGGCCTTCGACGGCGCCGCTGTCCACGTCAGTAATATCGGTGGTGACGATGCTCGAGATGGTGTCCCCGCTATTCGTGGTGTCATTCTCCGTGATCGTTGTCAACGTGGGGGTCGACGGGGTGAGCACGGGGGCATCGTTGACGGCGGTGACGGTGAGCGTGGCGGTTTCGGTCGCGGTGCTATAGGCGGTGGTGCCGCCATTGGTACTGACATCGACGCCCGTGTCGCCATCGCTGCCGGTGGTGGTATCCCAGGCGTGGAAGGTGATGGTCCCCGCGGTGCCGGTATAGGAGGCGTTCGGGACGAACCGAATCGACGAGGTGGTATCCAAGAGGACCGCGTTGGTATTGGTCACGGCGCCAAAGGCGGTCCACC
>BQIX01000254.1 GCA_021604145.1 Nitrospirales bacterium | reverse complement strand
GCTGGGAAGCCCACTGACGGTTCGTGAGTGACTGGTTCCCATGGTGCCGGATTGAAAGATATTCGAGCTTCCCACACTCGTACCGATTTCCAGCCAATGTTCCAAGTCTTGACTGGTGTGAGCACCGGTAAAGGTGACGGTTCTGGTCGATAGTGTTGCGCCTGGAGTCGGGGAACTCATGGCGGGTGGGAATGCACTGCCTCCGCCCCCTCCGCCGCCGCCCCCACCACTATTGACCGACATCGTATAGGTATGCTGTTTAAAGGCCCAGCCACTGCTGTTCAGAGTCCAATACTGGACATGGATTGTCCCACTTGTGGGAAGGCCAGATACCGTTACGGTGTGGCTGTTGCCCATGGATCGGTTATACAGATTGGGATTGTTGGATGTTGTGCCTACTGCAAGCCAGTGCTCTTGATCTTGACTCGTATGACCTCCGGTAAAGGTGACCGAAGTGGTTGTTAATGTCGACCCCGGTGCTGGTGAGTTTAAGGGAGCAGGGAATGATCCTCCGCCCCCGCCGCCTGAACCACCCTGAAATTCATATGCACCAATATCAAAACTGCCACCTTGAGGTCGGGAGTTTCCATCATGATCACTGTTTATTCCACTAATGGTCGTTCCAGCATTAATAGCTGGACTGCCTGCTTTGAGATGAAAGTTTTTGGCTCCTGCGTCTACAAATAAAGGGTTTGTTGTAAGGTTATTGGAGCTAGCTGCCCCTGTTAGGCCAAAGTTATTACCATTGTTGGATGCGATATTATTTCTTACTACTGCATTCTTCGCTCCATCACCCACAAAGATTCCATAGGTTCCATTATTGTAGACGGTGTTATTTTCTACCTTAGAGCCGTTATTTGTGTTTAATCCCACATTAATGCCGTAGATGGAATTTTCATAAGCGATGTTATTATAAACTCTTGAATTCGTCGCTCTTGCTTGTGTGCAAATTCCAGCGAAATTTCCATAAGCGATATTGTTATAGGCGACATTACTAGTACCTGAACTCAGGAGGAGCCCGCACCCCCATTGGCCAGCAGTGTTGTTGTCATGAATCTTGTTGTTACGAATAGTATTGTGATTTGCGGTATTTACATTGCTGTTAAATAAGTGAACGCCAAAGTGGCTATTACTATAAATTTCCGAATGTTCGAGTACGTTATGACTTGTTGTGATGTAAATCCCATGTGTTGGGCTCGAATTTGTTCCATTATGATGAATTTTCAAGTTTCTAAGTTCGTGATAAGTTTGAGACGAAGCATTATCGAAGCCTGTGACAAGTATGCCGGCTTGCTTGGTGTTTTTTACTTCGCAGTCAACAACTCGGACATATTTCGTTCCACCCTCAAACTTAAAACCATGTTTTGCAGAATTGGCCCCATCAACGTTAAAGCCCTTGATGATCAGGTATTTTGCCTTTCCATCGCCGATCCAAAAAAACGCGTTATTGGCTTTAGGTTTAACCGTCACCGTGTGTCCAGGGTTGGCCGCAACGGTAATTGGGTTGTTCCAGGAAGTGCCATTTGCAATAGGAATTTCCCAATGTCGAATTGATTCAGTATAGGTCCCTGACTTCACGTACAACGTATCACCAGCAGTGATGGAGCGAACGCCTTTTTCAATGGTACGAAACGGTTGCGAATTTGTTCCGGGATTGGAATTATTTCCTGAGGTAGCAACATAGTACGTTGTTGCTTGTGCCGACGTGACATAGATAAGTGACAAGATCAAGAAAAGAGCGTGGCCAATAGTTTTGTCTCGCATGAACGTGAAAAGCTTCAAGGTCATAAGAGGGTCCTCTCTGTTTGTCGTGGTCCGACAACTGTTGTAAGTAAAATGCGTGGGTTGCTGGTGGTTGTGTGAATGTCATTTGGATCAAGCACGCGATGATTTGCTCGGTGATTGTTTTCACTTGCCGAAGTTTGTTGATTTGACGGCAACATTCCAATCAGTCAAATGTGGCCCGCAGGCACACGTATGATCAGGTTTGTGCTAACATCACTTTTTTCTGAGACGTGTAAGGACGCCCAGATTAGTTTTTTAGGAATTGCTATAAAAACAAGAATGAAACATACAGAGCGGAATTACCCCAAACAGGTGGGAAAATTCTACCGATATTAGTGTTTTTAAAATGGCGTATGAGAACGTCTGCAAACGTTGTTAGCTCAAAGCAAAATATATGCTCATTGAAATATGATGAGAACGACCAAGGAGGAAATTTTTCGCAAGTAGCTAAAATGTCAAGTAAAAAATCATGTTGGGTATAAGACGGATGAGAGAATTTGTGTTTTAGAATTTTTAGCTAATATCGATATCTAAGTATTGTTGCTGCATTCGTTGACCTTCACTTCTCCAAATGGATTGTCAAAAAATTGAGTTCATGTTGTGTGTAATCTGACGTATGTGTTGTAGGCCTTGTCCGAATCTACTGTAACCATGCATCTATTGAGTTGCGTCCGTGGATGAAATGCGTCAACAGTTTTTTACATACCATTCGTCATGTGGTTGATCATTATGTGATGAAGAGTCGGAGAACATGGAGGGATATCAGTACAGTCTCTCATTGTCTGAGATTGACAACATCAAGTCGTTTCCTTGATCTGCACCACAGTTAGACTACAAGCGTTCTAGTTTCTTGTTGTGACAGGAATAGTCAGCGATGTAAGTTAGGTCTTGGATCGTCTCAGTCTTTTTTTACTATTCGGTATTTGAGCGTGTATCCGAATCAGTGACTGTTCCAAGGGTTGGGGGTAAGTTTTTTAGAAATTAGGGTGAAACACGATGAAGCCAGAATATCCGACTGTTTCAGTGATTGTTCCTTGTCGAAATGAATACGTGCATATTGAAGAGGGCATACGTTCTATTTTAAATCAACAGTCTCCCGAAGGAGGCTTTGAAGTTCTTGTTGTTGACGGGATGTCTACAGATGGCACTCGTGAAATTCTTCAAGAGCTCATGAAGGATGATGCTCGGCTTCGAGTCATTGATAATCCCAAGCATTTCACTCCTCATGCGATGAATGCGGGAATACGTGAGTCCAGTGGACGGTTTATTGCTATCATGGGAGCCCACACTCACTATTCAAAGAGTTATATTCAGGTATGTGTCAATGTCCTTGAGAAGCATCCCGAGGTCTGGTGCTCTGGTGGACCAATTCGAAGTCAAGGAAGAAGTGCCTTTGGTCGTGCTGTGGCGGTGGCCATGTCGCATCCTGTCGGTGTGGGAAATGCGAAGCATCGTTTTAGTACGTTCGAAGGGTATGCTGAAGGGGCATGTTTTCCAATGTTTCGACGTGAAGTGTTTGAGCAAATTGGCTTATATGACGAAAATCTCATTCGCAATCAGGACGATGAATTAAATTTACGTATGGCACTCAATGGAGGAAAAGTGTATCTTTCTCCACTTGCTGAATGTCAATATTTCGTGCGTGATACTCCCAGGCGGTTATTTTGGCAATACTTTTTCTATGGGTTTTTTCGTGTGGAAGTGCTAAAAAAACACAAAGTCCCAGCTTCTTTCAGACAACTGGTGCCAATTGTATTTTTCCCCGTGGCGCTTTTGTTGGCGCTTGTCTGTTGGTGGGTTCCTGATTGGTGGGCATGGGCGGGATGTGTGCCGTTGGGCACCTATGTGGTGGTGCTACTGGCCACCGGGATGTGGGTTGCTACACAACACGGGGTGATGCCTGGCGTCTTATTTCCTCTTGCCGCTTTTCTGATGCATGCCGCATATGCGGTGGGCTTTGCGTGGAATTTGGTCGGCGCAGGTATGCCGAAGTCTACAACGTAAAGTGAATCCATGAAGGAACAATCGGTGGCCGTATTGATTGACGTAGGAGCTAAAGCATGTCGAACAGTCATACCTTGAAAAATGTTCATGAGATTCCTCGTGTTGCCGTCATTGGAGCTGGTTACTGGGGGAAAAATCTTGTTCGAAACTTTCATGCGATTCAGGCATTAGAAGCGATATGTGAGAGTGATTCACAGGCGTTGATGGTGTTACGTGAGTCCTACCCTGGTATTAAATTCGTTCAGAACTATTCAGATATTATCAATGATCCGGCGATTCAAGCTGTTGCGATCGCAACTCCTGCAGAAACTCACGCAACAATTGTCCGAGAGGCTCTTCTTGCTGGAAAGGATGTCTTTGTTGAAAAACCACTGTGTCTGTATGTTGACCAAGGAAAAGAGCTTGTCGCTCTGGCGAAAGATCGGGCACGCATTCTGATGGTGGGTCATTTGCTCTGGTATCATCCTGCGATTCTCGAACTCAAAACACTTATCGATTCGGGAGAACTCGGGCGAGTTCAGTACATTTATTCAAATCGTCTCAATTTAGGGAAAATTAGACGAGAAGAAAATATTCTTTGGTCTTTCGCTCCTCACGATATTTCAGTCATTCTTGGTCTACTTGGAGAAATGCCAGAGAGTGTTCAAGCTCAAGGGGGGAATTATCTTCAGCAACAGATCGCCGATGTGACCGTGAGTTTATTGTCGTTTCCCAGCGGGGTGAAAGCTCATATCTTTGTCTCTTGGCTTCATCCCTTCAAGGAGCAGAAATTGATTGTGGTTGGTGATAAAAAGATGGCTGTATTCGATGATGTGGAGAAAACAGATAAGTTGCGTTTGTTTCCCCATTCGATTGCATGGAAGGCTCATCACCCGATTGCGAATAAAGCCGATGCGCAACCTGTGGCTCTAGATGTGAAGGAGCCATTGCGTGAGGAATGTCTCCATTTTATTGAATGCATACAATCACGAAAGACTCCGCGGACAGATGGTGTGGAAGGGCTACAGGTTTTGACCGTACTTCAACAATGCCAGATCGCGTTAGAGCGAAAATTTCCAGATCGTACCGAGCAGACGTCTGCAGCATTACGTGGGTATTTTGCTCATGAGTCTGCTTGTGTGGATGCGGGAGTTGAAATTGGGGAGGGAACAAGCATTTGGCATGTTTCACATATTCTCAAAGGAACTCGGATTGGGACGCAGTGTAAAATTGGCCAGAATGTCGTTGTCGGGCCAAACGTATCGATTGGAAACGGGGTGAAAATTCAAAATAATGTTTCGGTCTATGAAGGAGTTACCTTAGAGGATTCGGTGTTCTGTGGCCCTTCTATGGTCTTTACGAATGTGTTCAATCCAAGAAGTGATATTCCTAGGATGAATGAGCTGCAGCGCACACTGGTCCGGAAAGGCGCAACTCTTGGAGCGAACTGTACAATTCTTTGTGGATTGACGGTTGGGCGATATGCGTTCATTGGAGCGGGATCTGTTGTGACCAAGGATGTTCCGGATTATGCCTTAGTTTTTGGATCTCCAGCCAAGGTTACGGGCTGGATGTGTGAGTGTGGGGTTAAGTTAATTTGGTCTGAACAGGAAGCGGTGTGCGTCTGTGGCGGACGATACACGATGGACGGTGTAGACATCTGCAAGCGTGTTGACCTGGAAAGGTAGAGAGGCAACTATGAGTGTTCCATTGTTAGATTTGAATGCACAGCATGAGCCAATTCGTAAGGATATTCTTGCGGCTATAGAGCGTGTGCTTGATAAAAATAGTTATATTTTAGGTGAAGAGGTCACCATACTAGAGGAACGCGTGGCTGCGTATTGTCAGGCGCGCTATGGTATTGGGGTGTCCTCAGGGACCGACGCCTTGTTGGTTTCTCTCATGGCGCTTGGGCTTGGCCCTGATGATGAAGTGATTACGACTCCACTCTCGTTTTTTGCGACAGCCGGGTGTATTACGCGTGTCGGCGCAAGGCCGGTCTTTGTCGATATCGAGGCGGACACGCTCAATCTTGATCCACAAAAAATTCAAGCCGCCATTACGCCACGAACACGAGCGATTGTTCCCGTCCATCTCTACGGTCAATGTGC
>BQIX01000253.1 GCA_021604145.1 Nitrospirales bacterium | reverse complement strand
ATACTAGAAATATTAAAGACCAATCCGCACATGGTGCTATCCCATGAAACAGGAATATGATGATCAAGGAGGTCTTCAAGGCCATGTTCTCGAAAAAACTCTTGTGCATGAACCACTCGGTCTCCACTCGAATTTCTGATTTTGAGTAGGAGCCCTCCTCCCGCTTCTTGACGAATAGGTAGGATGAGAATCTGGTTGGCCCGTTTAACAAGAACGATATGCTGAAGATTCTGGAAATACCTCTCTGAAATTGACGCATCGAGATAGAGGCTGCCTTGATGAATTCGAATGTGAAGCGGAGACTCAGGTTCACTCCTGTGGGATTCTGACAACTCAGAATGAATCCATGCTAACGCTTGCGCACGAATATGTTCGCACACGATGTCTACTGATTGTTCCACGAGAGGGGTTAGCTCAAGACCAAAAGACGTATCAGCAGCTTCAATGAGATACACCGTGACATCTTTAGGGAATTCCTCCTTAAAGATTTGCTGGCCCGCATAGAGCGCATGGTCCCAACGAAAGTCATGCAAACTATAACTTGAGTTTGGGTGGTTCGTGACATCATCACCTTGAAGTTTAAAAATGGCACCGGATTCTGAGTCACTCACACACGCATCGATAACAATGAGAGCACGAGCGCCTCGGGCTTGAAACATGACATCCATTCCGCCCGTACCCGCATCAAAAACGTGAACATTCGGTTGAGGATGTTGGGAGAAAAATGCTTGCAGGCGCTGAGCCACCACAACTCCGACACCATCATCACGTCGATTGAGGTTGCCGCACCCAATGATCACGTACATATAAATCCCAAATTCTGATCGTGTATTGTCTATTAACTTTTCATTGGTACTAATTCGTCTGGAAGCGTTTGTGTCAGAAGGTAGCTAACCCAAGAGCATTGTCCACTCCACGGATCATGTGATGCGCTCCTCAATACTTAGGACTCTTGCTACATGCTAGTTTTCGTCCCGGAGGCCGAAGCCCTTTTGTTTCGGGACTCGTGTCGGTACAACTTATACTTTATGGAAATTAATTGTCCTAACATATCATGAAGGCTTGAGAACTTGATTAAAAATCTAGGATATGGGGAGAAAAATTTGGAACGTGACACGAGGCCCCAAAAACCATTGACGCCCAGGCCAGACTTCTGAGATGAGACGAACACCTAGTGGTGGGGCGGGCCAACTCGCTTTGCTCAAACAAGCCCCGCCCGGCTTAGGAGGTGTTCGCTCAGTGGACTGGCCAGCAGGCGTCAGAACATATGTACAGAGGAAAGATTAAAGCACTATAGCACGCACATTCTAGAAGAACTAAGTAAGAAGTGATTATATGACATTGGAGGGAAGAATAGAAATAATTTGACGATGACTAAAAGGAAAACAACAGCCTTAAATTCGCCAAAGCCGGCACGACCAGTCTTTTTCGACAGGAATGGATAATTCAGGAAGCTCACAGAATCGGCGATGCAGAAGGTAGTACATGCAGGTCTCACAAGATTGGACAAGATCGTCTTCATCATCCAATGGGTGGTATGGCTGTAACGTAAATCCGGCAATCTTGATTTTTTCATCAAGCTGATTGGTCATTAACGATTGCAGCCTCGCTATAATGACTTGAACGTCTTCACTGGAGTGCGCACGAGGCTCAACCTCAGTTGGAACTCCAGACTCTAGGAACTGGGATACCTTCTGTCGAAGAAGGTCATCGTTATCCATCTGAAGATAGGCGGGAAAGCTGTGCTGAAAAATTACCGCGTCAACATCTATCCGAAAATAAGCTTCTGCTGGCAAAGACTAACGACGAGATTTGAAATAGATAGGCTTAAATTCTCCACAATCGACAATACCAGTCCGGCTCAACTGGCACGGCCAATTCCGGCAAATCGCACCACTTTCTGTGGACTAAATAATACATGCATTCTAAACATCGCATTTGATCCGGTCCATACGGCTTATCCGCAAACCCTCCTATCACGAGTTTCCCCTCTAAGTCATCTGGGGAAAGGGTTCTCAGCTCATCAAGGAGTTTCGCAAATTCGACATGGGTCTCGGGAAATGGTTCGAGCATCGTCTTGAGCCCATTGGACAACAGGTCTTCAATCTGTTGTCGAACTTTTTCTTCTTCCTCATTACGCATAGCACGAAGATCCTGACGCTTCGCTGAAAAGAGTGAAGCGTGAAGGTTCGAACACCCTCCTGTATGAATTCACACAAATTCGTATGTTCTTGGCTTTCTCGTCACTAAAATTCGTCATCGTTTACCCTATTCGGAATCGTGATAATTCCTTTCCAGACTTGGCATCATGCGCATGGACGGTACAGACGAGACAGGAGTCAAAAGAACGCGCCACGTGACCAACCTCGACAGGATCAGTCGGATCAGCAATCGGAGCCCCCATGAGCGCTTCTTCGATGGGACCTCGATTTCCTTCGGCATCCCGTGGCCCCACATTCCACGTCGTAGGCGCAATGATTTGGTAATTTTTTATTTTCCCACCTTGGACGTCAATCCAATGACACAACGCACCACGAATGGCTTCAGTCGCACCCCACCCCCGACCATCCACTTCCTGCGGCTTGATATACCAGGGGTCATTCAGTTTGAATTCGCGCAGACATCGTTCGGCTTGGCGATACAGTGTCACGGTTTCATGCATTCGAGCAAGTTGCCTGAGGTGCAGACTCGGGCCACCCATGCGTTTGTAGACATCTAAAATGAATCCGTCTGTGTGTTGCCAGTCTTCACCATGTGTTCCCCCTGCAATCATTTGTCTGGCAAAAGGACCGGCTTCGAGCCGTCCAAACTGTTCATGACTGACCGCAGTACACCAGGAATACTGACCAGCAAAGTCAGTGGCGTTGTTTTGGATGGCTTTGGTTGTTCGATCGAAGGGATGAACATCGTCGTGACTTTCGTCATACCAAGAATGCGTCGTATTTTCACGGGCAAATTCCTGACTCATGAGGCTATGGGCATCTGTCGCGCCATCGTAGACACCGCTTTTCATCATCACTGCCGTTTGTCGACCATCGATTGTTGGTTTTTGGTATTTATCTTCATGAGGGAGATAACCCCATGAAAAATATTTGCCGATTCCTCCACCATATTGATGCAATCCAATATCGACTCCCATCCGCCAATAAAAACCCAAATCCGAATTGGCATGCGCCGGACTTTCGTCCAGCCAAGTCATAAAATCTTCATAGGTTTTGATTTGCTCATACCGTTCGAGTGAGCATCCTAACCACACCGGCTCAAGCCACCTCGTTTTGTAATATTCTAATATCGACCAGGCACGGGTGACATCGGAGAGAGTGGGCGCACACATAACCCCGCCTGGCACCATATACGACGAATGAGGCCATTGCCCACCAAGTAATGCATAAATTTCGACAGGTTTACCAGAGATGGTCACGCCAATTTCATAGGATTTCCCAGTAAAGGGGGCAAATCGTTTACAGGCTTCTTCATAATATTGATTATTTCGATATTTTTTGTTGGTAAGATCAATCGCATACAATCCATAAAAGTATCGAGGCTGACTTTGCAAACTTTCCACAATCTGGCCAAGGTTTCGAGCTAAGATGGCATTTCGAGGAACGGTCGTCTTCCAGGCCGTATCCAGCGCCCATGCTGCACAGGTAAGATGGGAGGCCCCGCAAATTCCACATGCGCGTGGAGTCACGACCAGTCCAGCTTGGGGGTCTTTGTCGCGAAGGATAATTTCAAAACCCCGAAACAACTCGGCTTGAGTCCAGGCATTCGTCACCACACCGTTATCGATATCCACTCGGACATCGAGGTCCCCCTCGACTCTTCCTACCGGAGAAATATCTAACGTTTGTACAGCCATGGTCCTACTCCTCTTATTCAGAAACTTGTGTCTTGATGTTTACACCACGAAGATGTCTTCCTCTGCCCAGGCCGGAGAGGCATTTTTGGCTGCAGCAGTCAGTGTTACATATCCCTTCCTTTCAACTCCTGATGGGAGAACTTTAGGAACACCCATCACCGTTTGGGTCTTAAACACCGTCCCTGGGGCCAAATCAAAGTGTGGAAACTCTGGTTCAGTACAACCTAAACACGGCATACCAGAACGTGTCTTGGAGGATTGACGATTCCACAGGATCCGATTGCAGGGAGAATGAGTCATCGGGCCCCGGCACCCGAGGTCGTAATAGAGACACCCTTTACGTTGTCCAAACTCGGTCGCTGAAACCTTATAGGCAAAGTGCATGTTTCTCGTACACCCGGTTTGAGTAAAACTCTGGAAAAAGGTTTTGGGTCGTTGGAACTCGTCTAAAGAAATATCGCCAGCTCGCCCTGTCGCGACGGCCACAACAATTTGAGTAATCCAATCAGGATGCGCCGGACAGCCTGGAATGTTGATCACCGGGAGACCGGACTTTGAACGAAAATCTTTTCCTAAAAACCCACCATGGTTTCGTTTGAGAAATTGAAGACCTTGAGACTCACTTGGATTCGGTGCCGTAGCTGGAATGCCACCCCACGTTGCGCAATCCCCGATTCCGACCACATATTGTGCGGATCCACACAGATCCTCCACCCACTGCTTCATCGCCCGTCCGGCAAATCGATTCCATTCGCCGGTGCCATTAGGAGCATTGACCACGGTTCCTTCAAAGACAAATATATCGAGTGGAATTTCTCCAGACACGCAGTCGCGAAGTAATTTTTGTAAATTATCTCCTAATTCCACACCCAAGGATGGATGCCAGAGAATATTGATTCCAAAATCCGTCACAAGGTCACATGCACTGGGTTCCTCTGCATTAAGAAACGACATGGTGTTACCCGAACATGCACCACCTTGTAACCAAAGTAAATTTGCCATAACAGTTCCTTTATTTAATGACGTCTGAATGCAGAATCACAGAAAATTTCTAATGGGGCAGGTAATGGAGATGAGAAATCGCTTGAAGTCGTAACAATGTACATTCCATTAATTATGCAGTCAAAAGCAAATGCGATGCCATTAACTGTTAGTCAGCCAACATGATTAGCGAATATTCATCTTCCCTGCAGAACAAAAGGAATATTCTCTCGACGTACTCATCATGAGATTGATAAGACCCATGACAAGATGAAAAGAAAAGTTACACAATTATGAACAATAACAAGGAGGAAGTGTAAGTCAAGTATGCACGTTACTATTCAAGAAGGAAGAGTGGAATTCGAGACTCAATAACCATTCATTCTCCTAATAGCGTTCATGCTGAGAAAGAACCGTCATGAAAAGAACATAAGTGAAGTTTCACCGCGAAGGTCCCTACGAAGTCATAATCTTCAAGAGTTCTCCCAATCGATTTCCGCACAGGGGATATTCAGCTTGAAGAATGCGCACAAACCAAAAACTCTCAAAACGACTATACCAATACCTATGGTTTTCTATTTCTGACAAAGCTCCTGACTTGGCTACGGGAAATGATACTACGTTTTTTCGGTTGAGACGTGGGTTTCAGTTGAGGCAGTGCTCGTAAGACATAAAAGGATTCACACTATAGCCTGGAGAGTCAATCGGCTTGGTGGGCTCGATCTCAACCATAGGGTTGATCCTTACACGGGGGGTCACGATTTCCCAACGGCAATTAACTGATACCGTTTAATCTTATTTGCCAGTCCAACTCGTGAAAGCCCCAACTCCTTGGCGGCCTTACTTTGATTCCATCGGTGACGCGTGAGGCATTGGGTCACAATTAATGCCTCTAACCGCTCTACCTTTTCTTTGAGCGTACCAGCTTCATTGATATAGGACTGTTCTTTTATGCGGTCGTCCACCGGAAGGGCTTTCGCAATTTCTGGAGACAAATGCTCGATCGATACGAACTCGCCATTATTCGTTAAGGCAACCATCCGACGAATTTCAGTTTCTAATTC
>BQIX01000252.1 GCA_021604145.1 Nitrospirales bacterium | reverse complement strand
TGAATCATTTGAAACCTCGATTGAACCCGATCAAGACTGTTGTACGCTCTTTGTTCCCCCGCATCCGAATACGCGCGCACGACTATCCGACATCCTAAAAGTTGAAGAGGGTCTCGATATTGTCGGAATGTTGAAGCAAGGTATCGAACAGGTGGATTGTGTGAATTACGCATTCCCCTACTGACCATGACTGAAAGTTCCTGAGAATCAACTTCGTATTGTCTTATGCCACAAACCTGGACTCATAGGCCTGAAACCATTCCATCTGTCGTTCCCGTGTCTACAAAAAACTCGCGCATTCGGTCGTTCCACTTGTTACTTCTGCTACTACTCGTTTTTGGACTTCCATTGTTAGGAACTTGGCTGTCTGGTTTGTCCGTTTGGGCATTTCTGACATTTCCTCCAAGACCCAGTCAAACCCATTCAGGTCAAGTTTCCTGGATTTTGTTTATGGCCACGGCGTTCAGTCTTGCCCTTGGAATACTGCCATTTCTTTTGAGATTCCTGACTTTTCCTTTCCCACAATCGACAAATGTTCAGAGTTCATCATTTCCGATTTGGGGATGGTATGGCTTAATCGCACTATCCGTTGCTTGGACTGCTGCCTGGACTCGGGTTCCTGAACTCGCTGCAATCCAACTCCACACCTTTACCCCTCTTTGGCTTAGCTATATCGTGGTAGTCAATGCATTGACCATGGGCCGAACAACGCGTTGTCTTATGGTGAATCACCCCAAAATCTTTTTTAGTTTATTTCCTCTGAGTGCAGTATTTTGGTGGGTGTTTGAATACCTGAACCGGTTTGTCGAGAATTGGTATTACCTGCCAATCCTAGGTGTCGATGCCTTCACCTACTCCTTTTGGGGAAGCTTGTCATTTTCAATTGTCCTACCTGCCATCTACGCAACATATGAATACCTCATGTCATGTCACCGTATCACTCTTCCATTTAAACGTTGGTGGAAGATCCGCATTCAGAATGAACAGTTAGTTGGGTGGCTACTTCTTGTTGCCGCAGGCCTTGGATTAGTGGGCATCGGGATCTGGCCAAAGATTCTTTTCCCCCTCTTATGGCTTTCACCATTGCTTATGCTACTTGCGGTTCAAATTTTCCAGGGGGGCGACTCTATTCTGAGACGTCTGCGTCATGGTGACTGGCGCCTCGTGACAATCCCAGCACTGAGTGGGTTAATCTGTGGATTTTTTTGGGAATTATGGAATTCACAAAGCCTGGCACATTGGAAATATGCAATACCCTATCTCCACGCTGGTCAAGTGTTCGAAATGCCAGTGCTCGGCTATGCAGGCTATCTGCCTTTTGGGTTGGAATGTTTGCTCTGTATTCACCTACTTTTTCCAACCTTAGAAAGAGAAGTGGCGAGAGAGGAGGATAATGATCCTATTGAGGAGCCTATAAACTTACGTGTCGGTTGGCAAACATGGTGTGACCACACGAAAAATGTGTCATGACTTTGGCTTGTTCTTACTTACGATCCGAGTTCTTGCGATCGCTTCGTGGCCGCTTCCACTGCCGTCATAAAGATTGCTCGGATCCCGCCTTTCTCCAGCTCATGGAGTCCAGCAATCGTCGTCCCTCCAGGAGAGGCGACGCGATCTTTCAAGAGGCCAGGATGCTCACCGCTTATCGACACGAGATTCGCTGTTCCTAATACGGTCTGAGTCGCGAGTGTGTGTGCAATGTGTCGAGGCAGTCCCATACGCACCCCGCCATCAGCCAATGCCTCAATCATTACGTAGACATAAGCGGGGCCACTCCCACTTAATCCGGTCACCGCATCCATTAATGTTTCTTCAACCACGACAACTTTGCCTGATGCCGTAAAAATAGCTTCACTCATCTGTAACTGATCTTGGGTGACGGTGTTTCCTGTCGTCAGGGCTGTGGCACCCTGTTGGACCAAACATGGGGTATTGGGCATAGCACGAATGACAGAGACAGAAGAAGACAGGCCCCCGATAATTTTCGATAGAGGGACGCCGGCTGCAATTGAAATGAGCAGTTGTGTCCTTTTGAGTCCCTTCTTGATTTGCTTGAGAACGTGAGGCAGTACTTGAGGTTTGACAGCTAAAATAATAATGGTCGCCCATTTAACGGCTTCGGCATTATCAATCCCAATCTGTATCTGGTATTTTTTCTTTAAGTCATTAAGGCGATCTTGCGACACATCGGTTGCCCAGATGTTGGCAGACTTCACTGCACCGGCTTGAAGAAGTCCAGCCATCAAGGCTTCTGCCATATTGCCAGCCCCGATAAAGGTAATTTTTTGATTCTTCAACATGAGAGGCGAGTATACCCTGCCATCCGCATGGGTTCAACTCACTTGAATTACCAAGCTGTGACCATTGAACCACAAAAAATAGACTCTTTTTTTAGATTCACTCACGACACGTTGCATCCCAGCTCTGAAGTCTGGATAGAACAGACTCATAATTTTCCAATCCCAAGCTGTTCCAGAACTGACATGAGTTGCTGGCTCGAGCCCTGGAAAGGTATAGTTTTAGTAGAGAAGAAAAGATGGAAACTTTGCTCTCGAATCTGCCGTTTTGATTAAGCAATGATTCTGTACCTGATCATCCATTCCGGAATGAATTGATCGCCTTGTATGCGATGTGGAGAAAGGAATACGTTCTACAGAAGACACTGGAGATCAATTAACATCTTCGTTACTCACTGATCTGGGAGGAGAATGTGATGAGGCGTGAAATAATCTTACTAGCCTGTGTCTTGATAGGCTTTGCGATGAGCACTGATGTTTCCGCGGCAAGCCGGGACAATTTCTCATCCGAACAAAAAGAGCAACTGGCCAAAGCGGATACCATATTGGTCAACGTCCTGGCGTTGACTGAACGAGGCCGTGGCGATGCGGCTCCGCTTGTGGAAGTGATCTCTCGTCGTCTACAAGAACTTGATTACACGATAGTTACTGACCGTAAGCAACCCTATGATGTTGAATTTCGAGTCAAATGTGAAGAGGAGAAAACCGCTACAGGGACGACACGAGCGGGCGGCGATGCCGACCAAGTTGACAACCCGGCACGTCTTTGGAAAGGGCCGGCCTGTCTCTTGACCTATTATCTGGAGAGTCGAGACTCGGGTTGGCAAAAAGAAGTTCGAACAGACTTTGATGATGTGCGATCTGCAGCGAAGGCGGCGAATGTGAAAAAAACCGGAGACTATGCGTTAGGTCAATTAAAACTCGAGCTTGAAGAATATGACTTTCCGGTTAAACTCGCCGCAGAATGGGGTCACGAGAAACGGCTCTTGACCTTACTGGAGGATGCCAATACGTCTGAAGAGCGAAAATTGAGGGTGCTCTCAGTGATGCCCAATTTTCATTCACAAGAAGCTCACCCCTATTTAAAACAATTTCAACAAGAGGAAAATCATACACCAGAGAGCATCGCTGCTCTGGCAGCAACGGGAAGTGAAGGAATACCTATTCTCACCCAAATATTCACAAACACCAATAATGATTCGTTAATCCGGGCCGCCGCCGCCAAAGGCTTGGGGTCAATTGGAGCAACAAGTGGAAATCATGACATTACGCCTCCGGTCTTAAATTACTTGGTCGATCATGTGGATAAGCTCGAGTCATCAGAGGATATTGATTTTCCGGTGATGACCGAAGTGGTGTGGAGTCTCGGCAAGTTGCGGGATGAAAGATCGATCGACCCACTTCGAAAGTTAGAAGAACGAGTGTGGTTGATCTACGATACCTCAAAACCGATGCGTGAACTTCGACTAGCTACGGATTGGACCATAAAACAAGTCGATATGGATGAACAAGCGAAATAATACGATAAGGCTCGAATAGGATGATGTTGGGGAGCCACGGAAAAATGTGACCGTGAAGCCGAGAACGATTCATCGAATTAATAGGCGTTTCGTAACGATAACGTCTCTTTTTCTTCTTTTACATCTTTTGTCGCTTTTCAATACACAACTTCATGCGCAACTTGTTGGCGAGCAGGCAGAATTAGAGCGATTGGAAACACAGGCTATGAATGCCATGGCCATTGGTGATCCACATGGCGCAGCGCTCTCAATTGGAAAAGCCGCTATGATGTTGGCCATTTTGGCGAAAAAAGATTTTGACGGAACACTCAAATCAGCCTACTCAGGGACAGAATCCTTGTTCCGTACCCAGGAAAACTCGTATCGAGCTATTGCGCTTTTCGAGCAGGCCGGAGGCCAACCTCCTGCACCAACCGGTGCATGCCAATTGCTAACCTTGGCGAATCATCATAATGTCACAGCAAAGAAAATTTTCTCAAACATTGACAGGACCGAATCGTCAAAGGCTGTATCGATTGTTCAACAGTACATGCCTCAAGTCCAAGAGTGGCTCGGAATTGTTCAAGAATTACAGGCTGAATTTGCCTGTTCCTAATACCTATCGATAGTTCATTCAAATCCCTAAGCAGCACTGGTATTGCGTGTTTTCTGACTCGACGCCGCTGGCAATTGTTTTTAAAACCCAATCGCTTCCCATGAGTTTGTCAAAAAAATACATGAGTCACCTCATTGCACATTGGCGGAAATATGATAAGAAATTTCCTGGCACCCTTGTCGTGAACAAACAGTTGCTAATCATACTCATGATTTTTCTCTGCGTTGGATCTGGACAAATAGGGTTCGATACCGACAAGCATCATGTGCATGCTATGCCAGCAAACCTGGATGCCAGCACTGAAGCACGCCAAACAACCAATTTCAATGATCACGTCGCCACAGGGCCTCATTCCTCACTTGCCGATTCACCACCTTCAAGTAATACGATACGCCTACTCAACACATCCGACTCATTACAAACGAATCGTCCCGTATCAATCGCTCGTCCGTTTCCCAAAGGCAAGATTCAAAACTTTGCTCAAGCGAAAGTCCGTGGGAGAAAGGTTTTGACTCAATGTGATGTGAAAAATAGATGGAAGGATGGATCAGTTAAATTTGCCATTGTCAGTTTTGTGATCCCTGCGCTTGCGTTTCAAGGATCGGTTGAGGTTGAGTTCGTGAACCAACATTCAGGAAACAACACGGACTACCTCACACAATCGCAGATGTTACATGCCGACTACAACTTTGACGCATCCATTCGAATGAAAGGCGTACGCAATCGAACAGTGCGGGCTAGGACGATGCTGGAAAGCGGAAAGTTTCGCTATTGGTTGCAGGGCCCTATTGTGACAGCGGTTATTATTGAAGACCGTACACCTGCTCGAAGCGAGGACCAAGATTTTGGTGACGGCAGTCAAGCTCTTCATCCCATCTTCGAAACATGGTTTTATCCTCAAGGAAAGCATGTGCAAGTTGGATACACTGTGGAAAATATTTGGGCGAGTACCGATGTTGCCAAAAGTATGCGAGATCTGTCGTATCGTTTCACACTGTCTGCTGGGCTCACACATCCCGAGACCAAATGGACTCATCCTTCCTTTAATCACATTGGGCAATCTCGATGGCATAAGACTTTTTGGATTGGAGATGAACCTGAATCAATACGAATCGATCATAATTTGGCATATCTGGTCACAACGGGAGCGATTCCCCATTACGATACGTCCTTAAAAGTATCCCCTACCCTTGAACATCGACGATATCAAACTTATCAACAGCACAGCGCCACAGTAGACGGAAACCACCGAGAAAAGTCCAATCATCTTGGCAATTATGTCAAGCCTCTGAATGCACCTGGAAAAAACGATTGGATTGGGTTGCAAGCCACATGGGAAATTCTTTGGCTCTACTCTATGAGTGAACGAGGATATGAAATGCTGTTGGGGAATGCCGACCTGGCAGGACGTCTCCCTATTCATCTCAGAGAAGCTGATTCTAAGGCAGGAAGTGGTCACTACTTTGATCAAACCTGGAGCCGGCACGCTAAT
>BQIX01000251.1 GCA_021604145.1 Nitrospirales bacterium | reverse complement strand
TGACATGTATAAGAAAATTGGGTGTAAGTCTTTATCTTTTGAAAAGAATTCACAACTCATGAGTATAGATCTGGAGAAAATATTGTGAAAGTTTCTCTACTTTTCCCTCCAAGTTGGCATCCCTCTCAACCGTACTTGAGTCTTCCATGTTTGACTGCATTTTTAGATCATGCAGGTATCTGTGATAAGTCCCAGCGAGATCTGAATATTGAAATTCTCGATACCATTCTAACAAAGACGTATGGGTTGGAAGTGTATCAAAAACTGATAGATCTCGGAAAACAATTAGAACATTCGATGAGTGGTGATGAAGGGCCAGGTAGCAAGGAGCACTATGCAAGGGTGCTTGAGGCCTTAGACCGTTTCCCTTATCTCATTGATCAAATAGAACCAGCCAAGGATTCGTTAAGAGGTGAAGAGTTTTTTGATGTCGATCGTTATCGTGAATGTCTGTTCTTAATTGATCGATGGCTTGAAGTTGTTTCATCTTTGTATTTTCCCACCCGAATTACCGTGGTTGATAATCAATTGTCATATTCAATTTATTCATCACGAGATATTATGAAAGCGATTCGTGATGAAACGCAAAACCCTTACATCGACTTGTATCGGAATTACTTTTTGTCTTCGATTATTGAAGGTAACCCGGGACTCATCGGTGTCTCGATCACGGCGACCTCGCAAATCATCCCCGGATTGACCTTGTGTCGACTCATTAAGGAAGCGAATCCAGATATACATGTCACAGTTGGTGGGAGTATTTTTACTCGGTTGGTTGATAATTTGCGTCGCTGCGAACGACTCTTTGAAGTGACAGACGACTTTATCGTCTTTGAAGGCGAAACAGCTTTTTTAGAATTAATTAATCAACTCGAGGGTAAAAAGGATTTTCGTAAAGTTCCTAATCTTATCTATCGTCAAGATGGGAAAATTACTGTCAATCAACCCTTTTATTCAGAAAATTTAGCACAGCACTCGGCGCCAAATTACGACGGGTTTCCCTTGGATAAATACCTTGCCCCTCATACGGTATTGCCCGTTCAATTTTCTAGAGGTTGTTACTATAAAGATTGTGCCTTTTGTGCCTTAACTCTCGATCATCAGAACTTTCGTCAGAAAGACCCTATCAAAGTCGTTGATGAACTTGAATCTCTTGCCAAGAATTATCAAACACCATACTTTTTCTTTACGGACGAATGTTTAGCCTTATCGCCTACTCGGCGTCTCTGTAAGGAAATGATTAATCGCGGTCTCGATTTGCAGTGGACTGCGGAGCTTCGTTTTGAGAAAAACCTCTCTCGTGAATTACTTTCCTTGATGAAGGATGCGGGGTGTCAGAAGATTGTATTTGGGCTGGAGACTTATAATGCTAGGATGATGGATTTTATGGTGAAGGGTATCACGCAAGCGAGTGTGGATCGTATTTGTTCGGACTGTGTTGACCTGGGAATAGCGGTGCATTGTTATGTCATCGTTGGATTTCCAACTGAAACTGAGGAAGAGGCTCTTGAAACAATGAACTTTGTCGTGAATAACCACTCCTTAAATTCCTCCTATGGGTTCTCCTGTCAGCCTTGCTTGTTTGACTTGGAAAAAGAAGCCCCAATCATGAATGATCCTGGTGGATACGGCATTCAACGTATTATGCGGCCGGCAGCAGAAGATTTGAGCTTGGGGTTCTTTTATGAAGTGAAAGAAGGCATGACGCCGGAGCAGTGTGAGAAGGTCTATCAGCATGTGTATGAAAAGATTAGTGAAGTTGTTTGTGAACTCCCATTCAATTACTCGATGGGGGATGGGTTGCTTTACATAGCTCGACGAAATAAGCAAAAAGTTCTTGAGCATACGGGCGTATCATAAGGTTTGGGTGTGACGAATGGCGAATACACATAAACAGCCGTGCGGTGTGTACTTTCATTTTACTTCCTAATGGTCACTGAACGGATTGGTTATGGAAACTTCCACGACTCTATCTGAAAAGGCGAATGAGCAAGGGGTCCTCTTCGAATATTCATTGAAGTGCCTTCTTATTGCCGCCTTTCTGGAGCTGGTGCTGTATCGACTTGTCTCTCGTTTGGGTATGCATATCAGCAAAATTGCTGAAAAATATGAGGCAGTCCGCATCGCTTTTACAGGACTTTCGTCTTTAGGTTTTATGCTGTTGAATGTCACCTCAATTCTGGCCTTTCTTCTCATCTTCATTTTGGTCTATCAAAAAATGACATCGACCCTGTGGAAAGGCACCTATGACAAGGTGGTCATTCCGTTGCTCTGCCTTCTTGTCATGGTGACGATTGGCTATCTGCTTTTCCCTCCGGCAATGTTGGGCTCGATTGTCTATAACGGCATTTCCTTGGTGCTTCTTGTATTTCTTATGCTGGAATATTTCACATCGAACAAGTTGCTGATACAACGACTTGCGGTTGGTTGTTTTTTCCTTGGCATTTGTGGGTGGATATATTACCAAACCATGACGACAAGTTATGGGCTGCTTGGTTTAGTCACCGCTCCGCCGCTGGTGCATGAAGTCAATCGATTGGGTGAGGCTTTGATGGTATTATCCAGCATCCTCGTGTTTTGGGCCTATGGGAGTACATCGTTTTTGACAAAAAATAAGCAGCAACGAAAATGGGGATTGACACTGCTTGTGAGTGGAGGGGTGATCTTTTTTCTCCTGCTCTTTATGGATTACTTCATATCCCTCTATAGCCTTGCGGCTGCTGAAGATCTTCGAAAAGCTGGAGAAGGTGTTGGATGGATATTCCAAATGGGGATGGGGTACACGTTCTACCTTCCCTTTGCCTTTTACATGGCTGGGTTTATTTGTTGGTCCTACACCGTCATAAAATTAGTCATGATTGGAAGACTGGCTGGTTATGGTTTGGGATTGATGTTTATGGCGGGTTATGCCCTGCAATTATCGCATTTGACTTTAATGGTGGTATTAGGCCTGCTTCTATTAACAATCGATAAACGAGGAACACTCGGAAAGCTTCGTGGCAAGATTCAAGAAAAGATGGTTTATCAACCTGTGACGCCTGTGTATGGGCAGACACCATAAAGAGAGAGTAGAACTATGGAAGAACAGAATACGCTCACCCAAACAGAAGAGTTGGCTCCTGAGGATAGCATAGATGACCAACCGCTAAACCCAGATGAAGAAATCGTTGAAATTGAAAAACTCCTAACCGAGGAGCCGGATGACTTTCAAGCACGTTGTCGACTTGGGGAGCTGTACTTTAACAAAGGGCGATTGGATGAGGCCTTAACGGAAGTTAAGAAGTCCATCGAAATGGCTGAGGGGTTAAAGGTGGAAATGGATCGATCGTTGGCCATGTATTATTCAAATCTTGGGACGATCTATGGGACCAAGGGGATGGCTGATGACGCCTCCAGCCAATTTGAACGTGCTCTAGAGCTGAATAAATATGATGTGCTTGCCTTGTTTAACTTAGGTCGGTTGAACAGTGAAAAGGGAAAGTATCGAGAGGCGAAAGACTATTTTGAGCGGCTTATAGAGCTGACGCCGGAGGATCCTATTGCATGGTATAATCTGGCAAGTGTGTACGAACAATTAGATAATCCGCAGGTCTCTGACCTCAACACACTTGATATGGCCATGCAAGCCTATATGAAAGTTCTCGAATTTGACCCCAATCATCTGGAATGTAGTTATAAGCTCATGGAAATGGCACTCAACTTAAAGAAGCCGGACTTGGCGATGAACGTAATGGAAGAAGCTGTCGAAAACAATCCAGATGAACCGTTGGCATACTACAATTTGATTAATACCTATGAAAAATGTCAAATGTTTGAACAAGCCGAAGAAACCAGAAAACGGTTAAAGGAGCGCTTTTCCAAACGTACTCGTGAACAGGGAAAAGCTACCTAACCGGAAATAAAAATTCATTGCTGCAGAGAGGAGTCTCATTATGTTTGGAAGCATTGGGTTTACAGAGCTGATCTTAATTTTGACCATTGTCTTAATAATTTTCGGTGCAGGAAAGTTGCCACAATTAGGAGAAGGAGTCGGCAAGGCGATCAAAGGATTTAAGAAGTCCATTCATGAGGTCGAAGCCATGGATGCTGAAGCCCAAGAGGCCGCTCAGAACGCTGCAACAGAAGCGCCGGCGCCTGCACAACTTCCTCAACAAGAATCGGTTGCCACAGCTGCCCCTCCTCCGCCACCAACCGTTGCGGCCATGGACAGCCCTCCTAGTGCTCAACCCGTTTCGGCTTCCAAGGCTTAACCCTTCATGCGTAGACGAAACGGTAATCAGGTTATTATCGCGATTGTGAATATATTAATGGATAAGAGTGGGAGTATGAGGTGTGGACGATGAGTACCGAAACCGTAGTTGAAGTCGGAGTCATTGAGACCTTTGCCGGCAATGGAAAGTCTCGAAGTACGGGCGATGGTAAGCGCGCTATTAAGGCTGGCATTCCCCTTCCAAATCATGTCACTCTCGATCGAGAAGAACGCTATTTGTACATTGCGGAATGTGGGTCTGATCGAGTCCGCCGAATTGATTTTGAATCTGGACGACTTCATAATTTTTCTGGAAATGGAGAGACGTGTTACAGCGGTGATTATGGGCCGTGTGGAGAGGCTGGCTTGTATCTACCGTTGGATGTCGCGTGTGATTCGGAAAACAATATTTATATCTGTGATTCGGGAAGTAGTCGAATTCGCAAGGTTGATCGGGAGACCGGAATTATTACAACCGTCGTTGGTACGGGGCAATGGGGATTTAATGGAGACGGCCCTGCCTTAGAGGTGAACTTAACCTATCCTGCCTCCATTGCATTTGATCAGAACGACAATTTATATATTGCGGATACACAGGCGCATCGTATACGTAAGTATGACCCTCGCACAGGCCTGCTCACGACGATAGCCGGATGCTGGACCAATGAAGATGATGAGCGGGTCAGTCCCTTAACGGCCCAAAATCTCATTGTACTCTCCGGTGATGCCATAGGAATCGATTTTAGTGATGATCAAGGCTGGCTTCGTCCCCAATGTTCGGATGGTCTGGACATGTCACCGTATTTGGATGATGGAAAACCTGGATTGGAATGCCGGTTTTATGACTTGGTGAGTTTAGACGTCTTTAAAAATGGCGATCTTTTAATCACCGATAAAGGCACCAATCGGATTCGCCGGCTGGACCAGGCGACAGGGGTGGTTTCGACAATTGCTGGTGTCTGTCGGTTTGGCTATGACGGCGATGATAAATTAGCTGTGAAGTCGATGCTCAACGTGCCAGAAGGGGCGGTGGCTGATGATGAGGGGCATGTGTATATTGCAGACTCAATGAACCATCGTGTGAGGAAAGTTGATGCCACCACCGGGATCATTACCACAATTGCCGGAAATGGTGATAGTGGGTATGACGACAAAAATATGGGAGGGTGTGGGGCAGCTCGATTTGTCGCTAAAGAAGACGCTACGATGCTCAAGCACGGAGATGGCCGATTGGCTGTTGAGGCGGTTGTCAATTCACCGGCAGGTCTGGCATTGGACTCGCAAGGGTTCCTCTACATCTGTGAACGGAACGAAAATAAGATTCGTCGTCTAAAGATTGCTTGACTGTTTATCGGCAGGCCTCGTTGATAGTCATCGCGTCTTGAACGTACGGTAAAGGTAGAAATGGCTGCACTATCGGGTGAGCAAGATCTCGCGCACTGTAACAAGCCTAGGCTGAGGCGTGTCTCTCGACGACTTGTGTTAGCCGGAGCGTTAGTTGTTACAGCGGCGTTTACTTTAACATGGTTTCAAGTCACGACGGTGAGTTCTCATGGAATCGTCATTCGATCCCACTTTACCGCAGGCGATACGCCTTCTCATCCCAATGATCCAGCCTGGGAGTCCATTGCGGCTTTGCCGGTTCCCTTAAGTGGACAAGTCATTACCCGTCCTGTTTGGCC
>BQIX01000250.1 GCA_021604145.1 Nitrospirales bacterium | reverse complement strand
AGAGGTTGCAGCACGCCTCCAACACCGGCTGACTCACATACATCCGTTCATCAATGGCAACGGCCGACATGCTAGGCTCATCACCGACATTTTCTTCTATGCTCGTCAGCATCGTTTGCCACAATGGCCGCAGATACAATTGGTGACAGATGGAAACGAGGTTCGAAAACGTTACAGCACTGCCATGAAAGAAGCCGATGAAGGCAACATCGCCGAACTGATTACCTTTATTGACGATTGCCTTGAGAAGTCTCACTAGAAGAATGAGCAGACCGTTGAGTGCTTCAAGCGACCGCCCTACTACAACAAAGACCGAACAATTTTGAGTATTCGCTAGCCCCTAAAAGCGTCCCTTCTTTACTCGTGCATTTTTTTCGGATAATCAAAATCCAACAGTTCTGTGTTTCCACAAGCCAAGTCATGCCATGATTCTGTTGTGGATTGCAGAACAGCAATGCTGCAGGGCGGCATATTCGGAATGTCGCCTTGTGCGAAAGCTTTCACAAATTGAGTGAGGGCGGGATTGTGGCCAACAAGCATCAGGCAAACGATCTTATTATCCACCGCATTAATCACTGACAGCAAATCATCAGGCTCAGCCTCGTAGAGACATTCTTCAAAAAGAATGTCTGCCTCAGGATAGTCAAGTTTCGTCGCCAGTATTTGTGCCGTCGTTTTTGCCCGCAGCGCATGGCTCGAAATCATCACTTCCGGTTTGAGACGTTGGCTTAGACGCTGACCCATGAGAACGGCTTCTTTTTCACCTTGGAGACTTAATTGACGACTCAGGTCCCCACCGCTCAAACTCTGAGCAGAGGCTTCGGCATGACGAACGAGATAGAGCGTTTTCATAAAAATTCCTAAAGAACTGTCTTAGCTGAATCAGTAACTCAAAAAAATATTTAAGAGGCGGGCTGATGAGGCCATACATTACCATAAGACAACCTCAGATCATGAACAAAAACTCCCTCATCATCAACACTCCATAATTAGGTAGGCGCAGAAAGAATAGAGGAAAGCGAACACTGTTGATATCCTAATTGTCATTCAAACGATGCCCGTCATTTTTTAGACACTCTTAGACATTTTGATACACCTTAGCGACGGCAATGCGAGTAAGCGTTCAAGCCTTGCTCCCTCACAACCTCCTTGTTTCTTTCAATATATCAATTAGTTCGAAGCTGGAAGCTGGATTATTCACAATAAGTGCGTAAATGGCATTAAGGTTGCTCTATAGTAAAACTATAGGCAAAGCAAGGATGAGCATGGCAAGGAAGTCATCATGGAATGGACTCTAGTGATTATCGGAACCCTGACAGCTTGTTGGGGGAGTCCTCACCTTTGTTGGATAAGACCAAAAGGAGGAGCGTGATGCAACAATACAACCGACCCTTAACCTATGATGAAAAAAAAGCAGCAGAAGCGGCCTTCCAGAGACTGCCTCGTAATCCAAAGTGGTCCCAAGCGGCTCAGAAAGTCTATGCAGGCATTTCTTTGGCCATGGGGGCCAAACAGCAAGAAGTCTTCCAGGACGATCATCTTTCGTTGACAACGACCATTGCAGAGCGAGCTGAGCCTGAGTCTCAGCAACTGCCACGAATTATTGGCTGAGCAAAAACTTGACTCGTAGTTAATAATTGCCCAAGAAATACGGCTGTGATACGCGCCAATGTCTCACTTTCCCTCCCGTCGAAACACTCGATCAGCGGAGGCTTGCCCTCTTAGCACACGAACACCCTAAATCTTACGGTTTGCCTCAAACGAATCTTTTTCGATTGAGTCCTCAGCGCTCTACCCATATCTCACAAATTTTGCCGAACGGCCTGGATGCGACGAACCGCCAAACGGTTTGAGCTAGAGGCCTTCATGAACCCGTGGACGACCTCGGAAAATCTCGTAAGAGAGCCCCCACCTTCTCAAAAAGGAGAATGTCTACTTTCTCTAACCGTGAATTTGCGGGGAGCCGTCAGAGAATGTTCCTTATCTCACGAAATTTTTCTGATCAGGTTTTAGCTTTGTCGTCAGCTTTGGTTTGTTATCTAAAAATTACAGAATGTATCGATTTCGATAACATTTTTGATTGAGAACGAAATGGATTTGGTCTTATGTTTAAGTCTGTGCATGCGTGCTTAAGCCTATGAAGCATAGCGAATCTCTCGATTGCTTACCCAATATTGTCTTTTATTCATGAAGGCATAGAAGTTGCCCTATTGATTGTTTGAGTGTCCTTCAACGCGAAGGAGACATTCATCCCGCAATCTACTAAAACTTCATGATTTCTTATGCGTGAATAGCGCAAGGAGGTAATCCATGGCAGTCAAAAAGAAAACAAAAACTGTAAAGGCAAAGAGAATTGTCTCTGCTGAGACACGATGTGAAGTCGGCATGTGTAATCCTCAAGGGGTTCAAGGGCTCAAGACCAATCTGAAAAAAGGAAGCACTCACAAACTGATATCGCTCAAGGGGCCAGGCCTGTTTCTCGCAGGGCATGTATCGAAACAGGGTGGCGCGAATGATTTGACCTTCGTCACACTCCGTATCGATGGGAGTGTCGTGTTTTCTTTATCCTATGCTGCCGCCAGTAACTTGGGACTAACTCAAAACAACCCACGCGGACTTGTTCTTCTAAAAGGAGGGCTCGTCCAAGACTTCACTTTTGGGTGGCCCGTTCCCCTTACGTTCAAGAAAAGCTTAGAGCTTTCAGTACAAGTCGCAGAAGTAGGCGTTACACAGATTGTTGCTAATATCATCCGCAGTACGAGTGGATAAGGGTTACCGCTATCGCGGCAACGGTCAACCGGAAACTCTGCCGCAGGCGAAAGTTGTGGTACTTTTGTGTTGGACGACACAAGCCGTATTGGAATGTCCCCTACCGTCCTTGGCCGTGGGGCCATTCCTGGATGGGTGATCAGTATTAAAGTTTTTCTTTTAAAAGTTGCTCGACCTTCTCGAATCGAGTCTCCAAACCTTCGATTCGGTTGTGCATTGCTTCTCCTTGGTAAAGCCGTTCGAGCAACTGTGGCGCTTGCAATGTTGCGAGCAAACTTTCAACGCTGCGTACTAATGTAGAATTCCTATCATCAGGCCGAAATTCCCCTAACATATATCCGATGAACGGTTCGGCAAGGATTGGCCGATTGAAGCTGATCTCTTTGCTCTTCGGTTCAGCTGTAATATGTACGTCGTTAACGTTTACCGGAATATCGATCTTAACATTAACTAATTCCGGATCAGGTATTTTGCCGTTTATTGTCCAGTGGCCCTTTTTGATTATTCCGCCAGGAACTTCGAAGTGCCAGTCGTTTGCCCCTCCTTCCGGTGGCCCGATGTACCCTTCAGTCCTCTTGATGAGATTACCCTTGCTGTCGATGGGTTTACCATTACTGTCTGTCCAGTGAGAGTCTAGCATGATGACATTACTCTCTTTGTCAAAGCCAAATTCGATTCCCACATCGGCAGCATTATCCGGCGCTACCTGTTCTTTCCCCACGGTCTTTCCGTCTTTTGTGTACCAAAGCTTAGGCTTCTCTTTTTCGCCCCGCTCAAACTCGAAGTGCACATCGTTTATATCTTTTCTAATTGGGGGACTATCAGGATTACCGGATCGTCTACCATTACGCGTGAATTGTACTTTAATTGACATTTCATTTACTCCTTTATTCCTTGAGTGGGTGTAAATAATTCGTTCTTATCCAGTAGTACGGAACGTATGGACATTTAGATCTTTCGTTAAGAAAGTTTTTTGTGCAGATATCTATGTTTTCGTTTAGGGGTAGGGCAAATAATTTGACGGCCATATATTTCTGAATGTTCTGATAACAGGAGGTCGTTATCCATGAAGGTCAAACAGGATAGACTTTGATTTGAAAAAGGGGACGTTCTCCTTTCTGTAGACATCTCACCATAAAGTCGGTTAACATAGGTCTATGCCTCGTACCGCTCGAGCCTCTGTCGGTGGACTCTGCTACCACGTGATCAATCGCGGCAACGCGCGCGCCAAAGTCTTTCATAATTCGAAGGATTACCAGGCCTTCCTCAAGCTCGTTCAAGAGAGTTTGGAGGAGCGACCTCTGCGGATCATCGCCTATTGTCTCATGCCCAACCATTTTCACCTGCTCGTGTGGCCGCGGAAAGACGGAGAGTTGAGCCAATGGATGCAATGGGTAATGACCACCCATGTGCGCCGTTATCACCGGGACCATCAGTCGAACGGCCATATTTGGCAGGGACGTTTTAAGGCCTTTCCGATTCAGCAGGATGACCATTTGCTCAAAGTCTGGCGCTATATCGAGCAAAATCCCGTGCGGGCTCGTCTCGTCGCTCGGGCGGAAGACTGGCAGTGGTCGAGTTTATCCACTCGGGGGCGGTGGCTGCACGATGGTCCGGTGACACGGCCGTCGGGATGGAAGAAGTGGGTGAATCGGGCCAGCCCGGATGAAGAAGTAGAGGCAATTCGACAAAGTGTCAATCGGGGCACGCCGTTTGGCCATGAGGTCTGGAAGCGGCGGACCGCCAAGCGGTTAGGGCTCGAGGCCAGCATGAATCCTCGTGGCCGACCTCGGATAAACTCGTAAGGAAGCCCCAATCTTCCCAAAAAGGATAATGTCCCCTTTCCTTGCTTAATCAACCGCACATAGTACTCAAAGATGAACAAGTATTTTCGTTGTGGCCTGCGAGTTCCTATCTTGAATGAACAATTCAATTCTTCAAATGTCAATTCGATACCATCCAATTGATATATAGCTACGTCAATGTCAATTTGGCGGAGTATTAAAGTAACTACTCCCCCCTTCTGATTTCGTAACATCTTACTCAGCTCAGTCGCCGCCCTTTCATATATGTCTTTATGTGGTCCAAAGGCCACGATTTCTACAGTAGATCGTTTGACTCGTAAAATAAGGCGAGATCTGGTAACCCTGAAGCTTCTGAGTCCTGCGAGTTCGTCTTTTAACTCTTTGGCTTGGTAAGGATCTTCTGACAGCGATTGCAACGCTGCTTTGACTTTTCGTTTGAATTGAGGAGGAAGATGAATGATGAGGTCACGGACGGCCTGGGATATTTCCAGACGGTATCTCCTCATTTTTTTTGTTTTGATGTCGAAGTCGATTGGCCAAACACATCTTCAAAAGAATATCGATGGCCTTTTTCTAGTTGGGCAAGCCCTTGTTTAATTTCTTTCATAAGTGCCGGATCTCTCTTAATCTCGTTAGTCTCCTTTAAGCTTTCAAACTCTTCGGCACTCATCAGTACAGCAGCAGGGCGACCATTCCGGGTAATCACCAGTTCTTCCTCGGTCTGTTGCACATTTGCAACGAGTTCGCTCAATCGGGCCTTGGCTTCTGATACCGTCAACGTTTTCGACATAAAGCCCTCTCCTTCTAATACGCCATTCAACTAGATACAACCATACCCATGAATCAGCCTTGCTTCTGGTCTCAACACACATATTACATGAATGACCTTCGTGAATTCTCCTTGAACGGTGCAGAGTCGGTTATTATAGCGAATCCAATGAAGTTCCAGTTGAATTATTGAGACTGGCATAGCGTAATACTAGGTCTCAAACATCGGAAGTTATTTGAAACGGCTATAACTTCCATGCGCGTGTCTGATTCTGGCGACAAGAGGTCTATAAACAGTCAATCATTCGGTTGCCCCATTAGAGGTGAGAGCAATTACAGGCGGTGACGGGGAAAGGCCAAGAATCCAGCCATCCTCAAGAATTATCTGAAACTAACTCCCTATTCTGAAACAAGCGAACTGCCCTCATTGTTGGGTTCTAAAAGATTGTTATAACATCCCAGTCCTGAGAGTTCCCCGTTTAACAGCCGGTCAGAATCGCACCCCGAAAGTTAGACTGGGCATCACATTGGTATCGTTGTAGCCACGTCCATGATCTAAATCTGTAATATTCAACAAAAAGTCACTTGTAAACGCGAGCTGCGAATTGATTTGATAATCCATGCCGACGCC
>BQIX01000249.1 GCA_021604145.1 Nitrospirales bacterium | reverse complement strand
TATTGAGGAGGGTGAATATTGGGTGTCAAAGCTTTTTGGCGAAGGACTCACTTCCTTGAAAATACAAGAACCGAGGCCCCTACTCCGTGAAATAGCCGCACGCGGACGTGATGCGGCAAGAAGTCTATTAGGCATTGCTCCACCGGAATATAGTTTAGACCCGGATATCCAAAGGGGTCGCGTGTTGTTTCAAGAGTTTGTTCCAGACAATCATCATGACGTTCGAATTTTTGTCATAGGAAAACGAGCCTTTGCGATACGACGCATGAATCGACCCGGTGACTTTAGAGCAAGCGGTAGCGGACTCATTGATTGGAACCCTCAAGAAATAGACGAAGCATCAATACATTTGGCATTAATCATTTCAAAAAAACTTGGGCAACAAGTGGTCACATTCGATATTGTGTATCGAAACAATGAACCATGTATCGTTGAACTGAGTTATTATTTTGAGGGATGGGCAGTCTATGAATGTCCGGGACATTGGGTCTTGGATGAAAACGCTGTCGATAATAAGATTAAATGGATGGAAGGAAAGATGAAGCCTGAAGATGCGATCTTCATTGATCTCCTCAATGAAATAGAGGAAAAACGCCTGCCAAGTAAGTCGGTGACCAGGATAGCGGCTAGCCTCAACTGACTAGAAAAAATATTCGGTACAATACAAAGGCATAAAAACAAAGTTACGATAACATTCGTCGTAACACCCCTCTAACATACAATGCCTGAAATTCTTACAAATGAAAAACTTTTCACTCTACCTACCGAGCGCGTTCCCTCAACAATGGTTGTATGATAGTATCCCAAGTACGGCATGGGAATTCACCATTTCGATCTATGTAATGTAGAATCATCTCCTCTCTTCCGACATTAATGTTATTACTATCGTAGGTTTGGCACCCCCATGAACTCTTCCTTGCTCAAGAGCACTGGCCTTGCCGTATTGATTGCCTTAGCCGGGTTTGTGCTGGCCTATCAATTTGTGGAACCAGCCCCGCCGAAAGTCATCACTCTGGCCACCGGAAGTGCCACTGGCGCCTACCATGCCTTCGGCCTTGCCATGCAGGATATTTTGGCGGACAACGACATCGAGCTCAAACTCCTGAATACCGCCGGCAGCGACGAGAATGCGGCTCTATTGGCAGAAGGAACGGTCGATATCGCATTGATGCAAGGCGGCACACCGGTGGACTCAGTACCAGGAGGCGAAAATTTGCGAGGGCTCGCCAGTCTGTATTACGAACCCTTATGGGTCTTTCACCGAATAGACCCACCACCGACGAAGCTCTCGGAATTGGGGGGGCTACGGGTCAATCGAGGCGTTCCGGGCAGCGGAACGAGGAGACTGACTGATGAGTTACTCGCGTTAAACAATGTCGCGGGCGATAGTTTTAGCGAACTGAATAATGCCGCGGGCAGCAAAGCTCTCCGGGCCGGAGAATTAGATGCGTTATTTATGGTGAGCGGGGAAAAATCGTCGGTGGTTCAAACCCTGCTACGAGCACCAGGTATTGCTCTGATGGATCTGCCACGGGCAAAAGCCTATCACCTGCACCGCCGGTACTTATCTCCAGTAAGCTTACCACCCGGTGCTATCGACCTTGCCAATGAACGTCCGCCAATGCAACTGAGCTTGATTGCCGTGACAGCCATGCTGATAGCTCGAAAAGACCTCCATCCAGCGTTGGTCGACCTCCTGCTGTTATCGGCACCCAAAATCGTCGGAAACGCCGGACTATTTCACGAAGAAGAACAGTTTCCATCGGGAGAATACCTGTCCATCCCGTTGAGCAAAGAAGCCCAGCGCTTTCACAAACGCGGACCATCGTTTCTGCAGCGCTTTCTGCCATTTTGGGCCGCCACATTAATTGATCGACTCGTGGTGATGCTCATTCCGCTGGCGGCGCTCGTCATCCCGCTATTCAAGCTTTTCCCACCCCTCTACCGTTGGCGTGTCCGTTCTCGTATTTATCGATGGTATGAAGACCTACAACGTATCGAGTCACGTCTAGACACCGGCAGTACTACGCCAGAGGAACTCGCCGAAGCCGTAGTCAAACTGGAAACAGAGGTCAAGCATGTCGAAACTCCGCTATCCTACGCCGACCAGCTCTACCATTTACGCGATCACATTGATCTTGTCCGCACACGCATCAATCTGGAAACCTCCAAGAGACAACAATCCTCGTAACGTACTATTAATTCGCTAACCAAGAGGTTGGTTCGCGTGCTCGATCTGACTCCACCAAGGTTCAGCATAAAGACAGAGTCAACATGATCGAATAACCAATACAGAAGAATACGACTCATGCCATGTTGGGCATGAGTCGCGATGAGAAGGCAGATCCAGGGATATGTAATACCTACATGAATATCGGATTAGCAGTAAATACTCAGTTATAAATAATTCACAAAAGGCTAAACTTCCATGAACAATTCCTAATTTAATCGAGTCTGCCCCTTAAATAGGGAAAAACAAAGCCGATCAATTTCTTATGTCGGCATTTCAGTGTCAGAAAATTGTTTTATAAGTTCATGAATACACCGATTAGCAAGAGTTTCAAATTTCTTTTTTAAGAAATTTTCCTTACTATCAGGCACCGATTCTTCAAGATGAGCCTCTCCAAAATTCACTTCGTCTAGCAAATCACAGACACCCTGCCATAAGACTTTCTCTTCATTAACGTCAAGAAGTCTAGCACGCGCAGAATATTTCACATTCCGACCGGTCTGAAATGCTGGCGGGGTAGAAAAGTCATGCTTGGCCCTCACGATTCCCCAACTCACTGTTTGAAAATCAAATACTTTCTGGTTACCAAAACCATCCTTTAATTCATTAATATCATCATCCGTAAATGCTTCGGATATTTGAGAAAGTTTGACATTCGAAAACTTCTGAGAAAATTTTGACAAGAAGCCTTCTTTAACCTGCATTATAGGATCTTGCAAATGAAACCTAGCGACAACATCTTCAGCTTCTGAATGAGCCACACCAGTCGCTATTGCTGCACTGATTACCCCAAACATATACTTTAAGTAATGGTGTGGAACCTCAAAGTCATTAGATTCATAATGAATTGCAGTCATTTGATGGACTTTACTCAGTGACTCTTGAGTCGCTTGATCCATTTTGATCACTTTTGGCGTACACCCTACAGTCGTAATCAAACAGATAATGAGCAAAATTCTTGTTCTAGACACCAGATTCATTTGCTCTCTCCTACGTGTATTGTTTAGAGAACGACTTTAAACAAACTACTCCTCTTTTTTTCGACAAAAAACTATTAGATCTTAACGGCGCGTATATTAATTTTAAGGAGCGATCATAGCGGGGAAGGATTTAGCTGCTGTACCGTGCCAAACATGATAGGAATTGGGAATGGAGGGAAGTGAAATTTAGAAGACTGAATTTAGCCTTTTTATAAACAATACTTACCTGGTAGTCAAACAGGCAAGGAAATGGGAACTGTATTAAAGATAGCAAACTGCCTATTTTTTCTTTCTTAAGGCTTCCAGTTTTCAATCATCGCGGTTGAGACGGGTACGATATTTTCCCGAAGGTACTTGTCAAAAAACGCCTTCACTCTATCGTCTGCGGCCGTGTTGAAGTTGCCATGCCCCGCCCCTTTGACGATGACGAAATAACTTGGCACTCCGGTATCTCGCAACACCGCGTTTACCCGCACGGCCTGGTCGTAGGGGACCGTACGATCCTCTGTGCCGTGAATGGTCAAGACCGGCGCGTCATTCGGAGTGATGTACGTAATGGGCGAAGCAGCTTTCGCCTTGTCGGAATTTTCGCGCAAAGGACCGCCAATGAGCCTTGCCTCCGGAGCGTTGGCTTGGGTACGGTCAATGTCGCTTGGTTGACCAATGATCGCCATGATCTCCGACACGCCGAAGAAATTGGCAACTCCTTGAACTTTGCTGCTTACGGCCGTATATAGGCCAATGCCGCCTTCAAGTACCGGCACGTCGTCGCTCACACCAAGCATCAGGGCCAAATGAGCACCCGCGCTTCGGCCCAAGACACCAATGTGGTCGGCGTCGAACCCGTACTTCGCGGCATTAGCCCGAACCCAGCGAATAGCCGCCTTGCTATCGTGAATTTGTGCAGGCCATTGCGCTTCACCGGACAAACGGTATCCGATCGACACGCCTGCATACTGGCCCGAGCGAAGAAAGGGCATCAGCCGGCCTGCCCCATCGGACTTGTCGCCATGCACCCAACCGCCGCCATGGATAAATACGATCACCGGCAGATTTTCGGTTGCACGTTCTTTCGGCAAATACAGATCGAGCCGATGCCGGGGATTGTCGTTATTGGCATACGGAACGTCGAGCAGAAAGGTGATGGGCTCCCGTTTTAGTTCTTCCACAGACATCGTGCCGGGCGTGCCGAAATTCCGCTCGTCTCTTGTGGCCCCCTGAGCAATGAGCGTAGCGGCAAAGAATGTTGCAGTAATGACGAGCAAGACGACAATGCGTCTCATGGAAAACTCCTGGGTCAATTGTGTCAGAACGTTTTACACTATACCTTTACTCTTTTTAGAAACGCTTACTTGACCACTAAACTTCCAACACTTGATAGCCATGAAAAATAACTGACGACCGAGGAAATGTGTCAGGATCCTTGGTGACTAAATAACCAACAACAGGCTCGGTCTCTCATTCAATTCATGCGTTTAATAATCCAGGTGATTTAAAAAGTCACTCAGCAAAACGTGCCAGGATAAAAGTTCGATCCCGTTCTTTTTGGCTTAGAAACTCACTCTCACATCCTGACTTCTTTTTGGCCTTCCTCAGTCGATTGGCTTCTTCACGAAAAAATACCACCAAAGAATTCACCGCTTCCTGAATCTTCCCCGCTTCACTACGTTCGATAGTCTTTTCCAATAACGAATTAATCACCACTCGAAGAAAATTTCGATTTTTCCCATTCAGAAAGTCAGAAAGTTCTACTGCCAATTCAGAAGGTAGTTGTCTAAATCCGGAAATGTAGGTGTATGGTATTTTGGGAAATTTCTTCAAGCGCTGGGTGGACTCACGGTGTCCAAGAAAGCTCATTATCCGAACTAAGGAATAATAAGCCTCTTTCGTGATATCCCGAGAACGGTACACCCCATGCAACTTGAATATCGTATGTTCGAACGCTTCCGGGTCTGTTGAATAGCAAAGATAGAACACACGGCAGTCATATCCGACACCAAGGGCGGGATACATGAAGGAAAATGCGCCAGAAATATTAAATGTGGGCTTGAGCTCCTGAATGAGTTGGTTTTCCAAGAGTAACGCGTCTTTTTCAGATTCAACGACATGGAACGTCAAGGCCGTGGCAGCCCGAACCATCTCACGCATTTTCCTATGATTCTTTTTTCTCGTTGTGTTTCGGTACTGCCGGAATCGATCACGCAAGTTCTTCGCTTTTCCAACATAAATTGTTTTCTCGTCAATTTTGAATTCGTACACACCGGCACTCGAAGGCACAGAATCCAGAAATTCTTTTCCAAAGACCCTGTCGAAGAGATTCATTCCCATAAGAAAAGCCTTGCGTTCTCGAATAACTTCACACAACTAGCATAAATTGAATAAATGAAAAAGTCCGCACGAACCTTTTCAACCTAGACTCACCGTGGCATCGACTCGGTTGAGCCTTTCCGATGCAAAGAAAATAGTGTAGCCTGCCTTGTAGGATGATAGGAAGCCCATTTTTCTCTCGATCGTGAAAATATGGCCTAACCCTACGTCTTAGCCTTCCAACCATTCATAGTTCCTCACATATATTGACAGTAATTTCTTATGGTGAGATGGTTAGAAATATCGTCAGAAAAACATCAATAAAACTCGTACCCCGTGATCAAGAATACAACACAACGATCTAACAGCTTGATTCTTTCTGTAGCATGCTGCATGACCACCTTGTGGTGGAGTGCATCTATCATAGAAGCCACACACGCACAAGATGACGTCAATACACAC
>BQIX01000248.1 GCA_021604145.1 Nitrospirales bacterium | reverse complement strand
AAGAAACTTTTATTCATGCCACACATGTCAGCTCGTCTTTGTTCCGCCAAATCAGTTTCTCTCTTTAAAAGCAGAAAAATCCGCCTACGACCATCACCAAAACTCACCAGAGGATCAAGCCTACCGACGCTTCCTCAGCCGACTGTTCATTCCCATGCAGCGACAATTGCCTCTCAATTGCCACGGGCTCGACTTTGGATCTGGCCCCGGCCCTACGCTGTCTATTATGTTTGAAGAGGCAGGACATTCTGTCGCACTCTACGACTATTTTTATGCCCACGACCGTTCTGTCTTTCAAGCCACGTATGACTTTATTACGGCATCGGAAGTGGTAGAACATCTTCATGACCCTCAAAAAGAGTTAGACGACTTATGGAGGATTCTCAAACCTGGAGGTCTTTTCGGCATTATGACCAAACGCGTGTATGATCAACGGGCATTTACGACATGGCATTACAAAAACGATTTGACGCACGTCTGTTTTTTTTCGCAAGCTACGTTCCAATGGCTAGCAGAAAAATGGCAAGCCTCATTAATGATTGTCGATCAAGATGTCGTGCTCCTACAAAAACGAGCAAAGGATACTGGACAACCCCAATTATCCCGCTAATTTCCCAGCCAAGTTTAAACAGTTTGAGACCCTGCCGGAAGAGATCGTAATGGAATGGAAATCCTCAATGCTCACCACTTGAATGTCTATCAAGAAACTTCCCGCACAGGATTCATTGACCACCTGTCTGATTGTCCTGCAGGGAAACACCCTGACATGTTTTCTGCTGAGCGTCTATAGGCTCATTCCACGCTGTCATGCCCTACCTCATTCTTGCTTTCAAACATACGTTCGTGCTTATATAATGATCTCCATAAGAACCTCCTCGTCGAGATAGTATGTTCAATAAAAACTGAGAGCCCCCATCTTCTCGTAACGCGTGCAACTCAAGAGGCCATGTCATCTCAGGATCGCAACAAAACACGAGACATGAACGACAAGACTTGAGTCGTTTCCCTGATGACGTTTATTCTTTCATCTAGCAAAGGAGAACATTCATGAGATCCAAGTACTTATTCATTCCGCTTATTTTACTATGTCAAAGCCTCATCATGTCACAAGCTATGGCTCAAGATTATTGTGAATCCCATGCTGACCATTTTGATGAAAATGGAAGGCTGACATTAGAAGCCCATAAGGACTTACATCTCAATGGTCCAGAGTATTGGTTTGACTCCAATGCCAATGAGTGGAAAGAATGGCCATCCAGAAAAGCCAGCCATTCGTTAGAAGAGTACAAAGACTTACATCTCAATGGCCAAGAATGGTGGTCTGACTCACGAGCAAATGAGTGGAAAACGTGGCCAAACCAAGAAAAAACTGAATCATTGGACTGCCATAAAAAACTCCATCTCGGTGGACCAGATTGGTGGTTTGACTCGAACGCACAAGAATGGAAACAATGGCCCCGATAATGTATTTACTCTGATACCGCTCGTGGATCGCCACAAGTGCTTCTCTCACAGATTCGTTGGAGCTGGTGTACGTCACAACCAGCTCCAACCTCTTTCATGACCCCACACCTTCCTCACGAATTTACTACGAACAATCCGTTCTCATCGTTCAAGCTGTGTCTTTCAAATCGACAGGCGTGAGCACGCTTCATCACGTGACACACTCAACTATTTAGATTTCACAATGTCTGCTGATATTCATATTGCCATTATTGGAGCCGGAGCAGCGGGATTGGCGGCCGCCATCTTTGCAGCAGAAACCAGGCCAGACCTGAAGATTGTTCTCTTTGACAGTGCACGTTCACTTGGAGCAAAGATTTTAGTGTCAGGCGGCGGTCGCTGTAACGTCACCAATGCTGTGATCTCCGCTAAAGATTTCCATGCCCCACCTCGGATCGTCGAACGTGTATTAAAACGATTTACCAAACATGACACTCTACGATGGTTTGAATCATTGGGCGTATCTCTGAAGCAAGAAGCTACAGGAAAAATTTTCCCTGTATCCAACAAAGCCCGGACGGTACTTCAGGCTCTCCTCCGTCAATGTGAAAAACTTGGAATCGAAATACGAACCAATCATTGTGTCCAGGGCATTCGTAAAATTCAGCAACAATTTCAGATTCAAACGAACGGTGGTGTATTCACCGCACAACGCATCATTATGGCGACAGGCGGAAAGTCCTTGCCCAAATCAGGGTCTAATGGATCGGGATGGTCCGTCATGCAACAACTGGGACATACGATCACCGACTGTCACCCCGCACTCGTTCCACTCGTGCTTTCTGAAATTTTTTTCCATAAGAATCTTTCCGGAATCTCACACGAAGCGATGCTCCTCACAACCGTTGACGGCAAAACTGTCGACCGACGTACAGGAAGCGTACTCTGGACACACTTTGGTATCAGCGGCCCGGTCATCATGGATGCCAGCCGATTTTGGGTAAAGGGTCATGCCCAAGGACGTCTCACAACACAAGCAATGTCTTTTTTCCCAGAGCAGACATTTGAAGACGTTGATCGCTGGCTTTTAGAGATGTCATTACGTGAACCTCAACGGTCACTGGTGACGCTACTCTCGCAGCGTCTTCCGCAGCGGGTGGCTAAGACATTGTGTGTGTATGTCTCAAAAAAATATTCGCTTCCGCCTCATTCTCATAGTCCAGATGTTGAGATTGCAGCCTTACCTATCAACCAGTTGCCACGACTCTCCCGACGGGTGCTCACTCATACGTTGACGGGACTACACCTTCCAATTGAAAGATCTCGTGGGTGGAATTTTGCTGAGGTCACTGCCGGAGGCATTCCCTTGCAAGAAGTCAACGTCAATTCAATGGAATCTCGAAAAATATCAGGACTCTATGTGGTAGGAGAAATTCTTGACTGTGACGGACGTATCGGAGGATTTAACTTTCAATGGGCGTGGGCCACAGGATATATCGCTGGGCGCAATGTAGGACAGGGCCTTTCACGTCGATAAGGCATTTTTCTTGACAGACATTTCAAATTATACGTAGGATACAGCATGAGGATTCTGTAAATGATGAAACGAATTGTACACCCGGCCCTCATTCTGACCTTCTTAACGTGTTTTCTGTTTGTCAGCAGTGCGTTTACCGTGCAAGCTGCCAATCACAGCACACACCATGCGGCTCATCATCAAGCCGCAACGCACTCGGATAGTCTTTGTTCATGGATGTGTGCGGCAGGTTACGTCCTACAAACCATCGACTTTGAATTACGTAAACCATCGCTCACAAGTATAGACCTAGACATTTCTATCCCTTCGTCTCGAAAAATCGTCCTTTCCCGCTACACTCAATCTCGTGCCCCTCCTCACTTCGCTCCAATTGTCTCGTTTTCTTAATCTTCGTACATAAGCACGCGTGATCCACTGCTCAGCGTGTGATGCTCTTTTCTTGAGCCGCTCACATTGTCTGACATATGGCTGTATATTTCACGTGCAGTAACCGTATTCATACTCATTTTTACTCAGACCTAAGGAATAACGTCGTACATGGAGCACTATTTTAAAAAATCACATCACTTCCGCTTATCACAGGCAATTCTTATTTTCACCTGTGTCCTCATCTTGAACATAAGTACCACCAATGTTTTTGCGGCCCTCCTTGATGGAATGTTTGATGGATTCGAGGAATCCCTCTCACAACGGCTGGCTAAAGATGGCGAGCAACTCACAATCGGGAACTTTTATACACCCGAACGAGCTGACTCACATGGTCCTATCGGGATGATGGGAGAGCATACGCATAATATTGGAGAACTCATGTTCACCTATCGGTACATGCAGATGGAAATGGACGGAATCCGCGACGGGACATCAAGTTTATCTCCTCTGGATGTGCGCAACCGTGGCTTTACGGTGGTTCCCACGTACATGAAAATGCAAATGCATATGTTCGGCGCGATGTATGGGGTGAATGAGACTCTCACACTCACCGCCATGTTGCCCTACCTGCGCAATACGATGGATCATCTCGCAGGCGCAACACTTGGGGCCGCCAAATTCCAAACACGTTCAGAAGGCGCAGGGGACCTCAAAGTAGGCTCGCTATGGCGGCTCTATGCCTTCGAAGCTCCAAGCATCGGAGCGCATCGCTTTCATTTGAATTTCGGGTTGAGTTTACCCACTGGAGACATTACTCAAAAAGGGACGACACCGCTGGGAGTCATTCGACTTCCCTACCCCATGCAATTGGGATCAGGAACGGTCGATATTCTGCCGGGACTGACCTACGGAGGAGCAAAAGGCAATACCTCATGGGGACTTCAAGCCCTTGGAACATACCGGATCGCTCGAAATAAGGCGGGGTATTCAAAGGGTGATGAATATGAAGTGGGTGCCTATGGAGCCTATGCATGGACAAACTGGCTCAGTAACTCCATCCGATTTAAATGGCGGCATTGGTTTGATTACGACGGACAAGACACCCGGATCACCAGACCAGCCGCTCAACAACTGGTGTTTACCGCAGACCCAGATCTTCGAGGCGGTCAGCAACTGGACATTATGGGCGGCGTAAACGTCTTATTGCCAGAATTTCTTGGATTGGAACATCGGCTAGGAGTTGAAGGGGGCGTCCCGATCTATCAAAATCTGGATGGACCTCAATTAGAAACAGACTGGGCGGTAACGGTAGGTTGGCAAGTCATTCATTAAAACGCCTTCCGGCTAATATTTAAATAAAGAGGGCTTAGGATTTTTATAAGGAGTTAGATCATGAAAACACAATACTCCATTGGGTTTATTATCATCATGGTGTTTCTTGGAACCTGGAATCTCGGATTAGCCTATAAGATTGAGAATGTGGTGAATCCAGGTATGTTGAGTGGTCAAGTAACCTTTAATGGAAAAGTCCTAGCCCCGCGGACATTTACCGTGCAAAAAAACCCAGAAATTTGTGGGGAAACACGATCGTTGACAAAAGTATCTGTGAAGAATGGAAACTTACAAGGAGCCGTTATTGCCCTCGAAGGCATAACAAAAGGCAAACCCTTTGAGGAGAAACACTATCGAGCAGACCACCCGGGCCAGGGAGAATTTTTCTATCAAACAGGCAAAAAACTCGACCTAGAAGTACGCACAAAGCATTGTAATTTCGGACCATTTACCGGCGTCATTGCTCGCGATGAATCCATTCAGTTCACCAATCAAGATTCGATTAAACACACACTCCACACTTACGTGTTGAGAGGCAAGAAAGCCACGATTCTCAAAACCGTTCATAATCGAGGAATACCCGCATTAGGAAGCATTGACGAAACGTTTACAAAAAGAACGCTGAAAAAACCCGGCGTCGTGGCGATCACATGTGATCGGCATGACTTTATGGAGAATTGGCTCTACGTTGCTGATTCTCCCTATTTCGCTATTTCAGATGAACGTGGGCAATTCAACATTGACGGAATACCGCCAGGGACATACAACATGATTGCATGGCATCCCGTTCTTGGTACTCAGGAACAGGAGGTGACCATCACCCCTCAAAAAACAGTGCGTCTCAATTTAGAATTCGTCAAAAAGTAGGGTAAACCGATACGAATCTGTCGATAGTCCACCGTTTTGCCCGATTCACGCCTCCTTACCTCCATTGGACTCATGACTTTCTCATCACATGGAAACCCTTGAACGTGCCTTATCAATGACGAGACTCATAGCTGGAAGAATTCTTTCTATCGGCACATACCTCAATTTCAACAACTATGGTATAGTCGCCAGAGCATCACGAGAGCGAAGAAGCTCATCAGGATATTGACCGTAGAAGCCCTCTCATCATGAGAGCGCTTGATTCGAAGATTCGGCCATCAATATCGATACATGTATCGCAACCCAGGAGGACCTATGAGTAATCTGCCATCAGCACCAATTGCTGACTTTATGCAACAAGACCTCGAGACCGTGAGTGAGCAGACGAGCGCAATTGAGGCCGCAGCAAAGATGGCGGAACAACGTATAGGCT
>BQIX01000247.1 GCA_021604145.1 Nitrospirales bacterium | reverse complement strand
TTCACCCTGCCCAAAAGAATCATTGACAATTGCATGTGCGAGGCCATCGGCATTATTTGCACCGCTTCCAGTATAAAAAGTCTGGCCGGTGTTGTGAACTTCAAGTCGAAACTGTAACTGGGTGCCAGCGGTAAATTTTCCTAAATCAAATGTCGAGCCACTTGTCTGATTTGAGGTAAAGATCTTTGTGTCCCCTAGATACAGCGAGCTGATGTAACCCGCATTGGAACCCTGGAATGTGGCCGTGACATTCCCGTCATTTTGCACTGCCAGGGACCCGCCCAACACTGATGTCGCGAATGATGGGGTCGGTAGTAAGAAAGAACAACCTAAAAGCAAGGCGATTGTAACTTTTTTCATATGACTTACTGTCTTCATGTCACGAGATCTCCTATTTTGTGAATCGACTGAGCGTCGATAATGCGATTCGTGGAATTGACTTTATACTGAACTTGTTAAACTTCCTTTAAATTCAATGTCTTAATTAGATTTAATCGTTTATTCTTATGTGCAATTTAGATAATTTCACAAGATTACCTTAGTAATTAAGCAATATTAATACCATTCATTTATTTTTCGATATTTTTATTCATAATATATTGATTTTATTATGATTGTAATGAATTCTTATATTATTTTATATTTAAATATTATGCGAAAATGTAAAAAAATGAGACAGAATGTGAAAAAAAGTCTGACAAAATGAACAAATATTTCAAAAATTACAGTTAAGGTCCATCTCTTGTCATAAAATAACTAGGTATTTTTGATAAAATTTTAAAGATAAAAAAGTCGACACCTCCCGTGACTTTTTGTTTTACGAGGCTGGCTGTGATGGGCTTGTGTCATGTTCGTTGAAGATTTGGACTGGTGCAAGAGGTTCTGCAGGGGAAAACGTAAAGATTCTCGAATAAAAAAATAATTCAGCCTCTAAAACATGTTGAATGTTCTTTGCGCTTCGAAAGCCATGCTGTTCCCCTTCAAATGCAACATAGGCAACTGGAAGACCTTTTTCTTTCAGCGCCTCAACCATTCGTTCCGCTTGGTTGGGCGGGACCACTTTGTCTTCGAGTCCTTGAAAAAGAATAATGGGGCAAGAAAGCTGATTGGCGAAATGGATAGGAGAACGTTGGCGATACAGCTCTTGCTGTAGCGGGTAGGGGCCGATTAACCGATCTAAATAGTGTGATTCAAATTTGTGAGTATCGTGGACAAGGGCTTCAAGGTCGGAGACGCCGTAATAACTTGACCCTCCAGTAAAGATGTTGTGGAAGGTCAATGCACATAACGCCGTATACCCACCGGCACTGCCTCCGGTAATAGCCACTCGCCTCGCATCAACATTTCCACGATGAATAAGAAATTGAACGCCGTGAATGCAGTCGGTCACATCGACGATTCCCCACTGTCCATGTAACCGCTCTCGATAGGATCGTCCATAACCTGAACTGCCTCCATAGTTCACATCTAAAACCGCAAAGCCACGACTCGTCCAATATTGGATCATCAAGTTGAATGATTGTCCGCACGACCCGGTGGGGCCTCCATGACATTTTACGATCAGTGGAGGACGTTCATCAGGGGGTGGACAAAAATCTCTATTTTGAGGTGGATAGAAAAAGGCATGAGCATGCTCTCCGTCGTCTGTTGGGTACTCCATAGCTTCTGGAATTGAAAGATAGTCTTCATGAACGGGAGCGTTGAACGATCGATGAAGGATCTCAGATTGTGTCGTAATCAGGTCGATTCGAATGATGGTGGTAGGTACTGTTGGAGAGCTTGCGAAGCAATATACATACCTTCCCTTAACTTGAATCCCCTCGATATCGGTGTAGGGTAAATCAAATGAATTCAGCGTGTGTAACTCGGTAGCCAGACAGCCAAGATGCCATCTACCTTTCTTTGTATACGCGCAGATGATGTGGTCAGAATCTTGGAATGCATAAGTTGAGAGGCCTAAGTTCCATTGGGGCGTACCAAATTCAGCTTCCACCCGATACAAAGCCTCAATATGATCGTCGTGATAGCTGTACAGATTCCACCAGCCGGTACGATCGGAGATGAAATGGAGTTTACCCGACGGAGACCATTCTGGTTGAAAGATTGACTCGCTTTCCCCCCCTGCCACGCATCTGGCGTGTTGTAATGATCCATCTGATTGAACGTCGGCAACCCATAATTCAGTTCCATCCCACGGCATATTGGGATGGTTCCACGCAAGCCAGGCGAGTTGACGATCATTGGGACTTAATCGCGGGGCAGCATAGAAATCGTGTCCAACGACAAGAATTTGTCCGTATGTTCTCTGAGAATTGTCGTCTAAAGAAATGTTGACAATAATCATTTGTCGGTTCGCTGTGAGGGTCCGAATGGTCTTCTCTGATGCCAATCAGTCGGTTGTGGAGATGATCTATTGTGAAGTCGGCGTAACGATACGGGCCCTCTGCCGTTAAGGGGGCGGCGGTCGAATCATGTTGATCCTGTCGATAGAGCCGTTGATCAGAAAAGTTGGAAAAATAGATGGAGTCATGTATCACGAGATACGCTCCTCCGCCATATTCGTAGACGCGTGAACGAACATTGAGCGGGGAGGCAGTCAGATCAGTCTTGCGGGTATCCGGCGTTTGACGGACGATTACATTCCGTCCGCCTTCGGTTGGACGGCCTTCCACCCAATAGATATTTTCCCCGTCCAGCCTTAATTGCCCGAGTTTAATAGCTTCGGAAACGATCAATTCAGATGTCAGTGGGGACTTCCATGAACCAAATGGAGCCGTTTGTGGTGTAGGCATAACGTGAATCTTTCTCTCACTTCGACGGTCGGGCATGCTGCAAGCATGGACAACCCATTATTTCGCAGGAGAATTATATGGAAACCGTGTTGGGTTATAAATGGGGAGGTGGTTGGTCGACAGGAGCACGCTCCACGCTAGAGGAATCGTGGAGGCATTTATGAAAGGCTGGGTAACGTAAGGTACTAAGCTTTGACCGAAAGCTTCATTCGAGAATGTTCATCAATGGCGATGGCGGCATAGTTTGAAACATTTTTGATGCATCGACCGCAACAGCTGTTTTTGTCATCGATCCCGAGCGTGGAAGCTAAGAGTTTCGGGCAAGTAATACCTTCACGTCCTAAGGTTCGAACATCTGATTCTTTGATGCCTTTACAAACACAGATGTACATGTGTTCCCTCTTGAATTATTTGGTTGTATATTTAAATACGATATTGATAACCATTTTCAATATAGATAATTGTACTCGTTGATTTTAGGGCTGTCAACCCTTGATCATAAAAAGTCTATCTAAAAAAAGTATTTATAAGGTATTGTAAATAAAGGATATATTTATTGTTATCCTGTCTATTGTTCTTAATTGCTTGATGTTGTTGAGCGAAGTATTGCATCGGGTGCGAGTATAAATTTTGTGAAAAATCCATGTTTGAAGAATGTTTACAAAAAACAGCTGACGGGGTCGTGTGAACGATTCATTCTCAACCTCGAGCTGCTCAATCGGAATATGTTGATATCTATGGTGAAAAGGCGCTGAAGTTTCGGGTTGCTGTTCCACCGGTCGATGGAGTGGCGAATGGAGCTTTATGTCGATTTTTTACTCGGCAGTTTCATTTTCTCAAATGTGCTGTAGTGCTGACAGCCGGAACTGGAGGCCGTCACAAACGAGTCCTGCTGAAAGTTTGTCGATGAACCTAATAAAAGAGGGCTTAGATTGCGAGGATGGATGACCCGACGGCTTTGCCTGTGGCTCAGCGCATACTTTATGTTTAAAGAAGAAACGCGGCAGGGAAATTTGCCAAAAGGCCCTGCATACGAAGTGAGGCTCGTTCTAATCGTTTGATGTCATGATGACTAATTTTGTCAATATGAAGCTTGCTGAGCCATTGTTCATCGGCTTTCAGTTTCAGAAGTGAAGCGAAGGACGTATTGGGTATGCAGGTATCCCGGCTTGCGGCTTTGGTGATGAGTGGGTAAAGCGTCTTGACTTCCTCAACGAAATCAATCCTGTTGGGTAGAAATTCATATGGATTGCGGTCTTCATTCAATTGATGAAATAGGTTAATGAGCCATTGAGTAGTCAAGGCCATGCGTTCGTAATGTAGTGTATCAGGAAGGTCTGTCGGCTGATGGTATCGAGGGGTACGTCCGGCAGAGAGGAACAAAAAAGGTACCGAAGCATTTCGAAAGGCGTGATAGTCGCTAAATGGTGTGCGTCCTAAAAGGGGGATTTCTTCGATCACATGCATGCCCAATGGTTTGATGAGAAGTTTTTGATTCTGCAAACCGGGAAACGCCTGGTTTTTAATATGCCGATACAGGCCTGGACTGTGTTCGGCACCTGCGGCAAAGACTACGTGTTTGAGCGGTTCCCAATGGACGCCTCCCATGAGCTCAAGGATAATCACAGCTTGGAGATTTTGGGGATTTTCTATTTCACGAGGCAGATGATCTAAAAAGTATTGCGAGCCCATCAGAGCGTATGGGGGTTCTTCAGCATTAAACGCGACAAACACCACCGAATAATGTTTGAGTGACGGTAGTGCCATGGCTGTTTCAAGAAGCATCGACACGGCTGCAGCATTATCATCAGCTCCAGCATAGATGTGCCCTCCAGTTTTTCCCAAGTGATCGTAATGGGCTCCGAGTAGAAGCCATCGATTGATGCCTGTTTGAGAATGTGCGCGACGGATACCAATGAGATTGTCTCCAATCTCCGGTGAGATCTGCTGTCGGTAGCCATTCAAAGACGTCACAGGTTCAAGCTCAGCTTGCTGAAACGTGTTCACGATATAGTGAGCGGCCGCTTCATGTCCTGGAGTGCCTGGTTTTCTGCCTTCAAGTTCTTGGCTGGCAAGAAACTCCACATGACCTCGCAGGCGGTGAGCAAGGTCGGAAGTGATTTGAAGGGACGTGGGGTCAATTGCAAGCATGTCTAAAGATTTTGCTTGATGGTGATAAAGTTACTGGACCTATAAAAAGAAAACGCTATTGTACAAAGCGAAGCAAGTCTTTCGCTAGAAATGAATATGAGAGGGTGGGAAATTCTTGTGAGATGATGTTAAGGTCTTAAAACGATGAAATGGGCTCGTTTACAAGCGAATTCTCCATTTTTATAATCTACAGACCTTTCACTGTCCAATCTATTCTATGAACGCGCCTTCTTCACCCAATTCCACATTGCTGAACGTGCTTTTGGACCGTCACGATCAAGCGACGGCCAATAGTCTTCGAGACGACCTTGTTATTCGAGGTGTGGCCGAGACTGTTCTGGACCTTTGTGAAGAGCTTCAGGATGCCTCATCAAAAATCGCCAGCGAAGCGGTGTGGACCTTAGCCGAATTGCACCGCCGTTGTGGGCTCGATACGGTCATTCCGTGGCTGGATCTTGGCATCACTCTTACGCAGTCAAGAGGAGCCCTTGGCTTACGATACTTTAAGGAAAGTCCGTTGATACTCGGGGTCCTTGAGTCGTCAAACGCGCGTATGACCATATTGCAATTGACACTTGAGTTAGCCGATGGATCATCAGATGTCGCCCCGAACTGCGCTTTAGAGTTCTTCAGGAAAGCCCCGGAACTGTTACTCGAAATCCCCATGTCTCAGCTTCAAGCCTGGGCAGAAATCGGTATGGAGTTGGCGCAATGGGATTATGTCTTAGGCAATGAATTCTTTCATGAAAGCCCATCGATTGCACATGTGATTTCTCAAGATCAGATCAGAGACTGGATTGGGTTTGGGATGAAGCTGGTGACGAATAATTCGTTGGGGAAAACGGACTATGTGGGCACCATCGAATACTTTCGGTCGAGTCCTGCGATTTTGAGTGAGATTCCAGAAGATGAGGTGAAGAGCTGGGTGATCAAGTTGGGTGCCGCACTTGCGGAGCAGTCTCCGTCACTCGCGATTTCGTTCCTGGCGGACTGTCCTCGTCTGTTCAGATTTTTCCCCACGACCGATTGGAAATTGCGTGT
>BQIX01000246.1 GCA_021604145.1 Nitrospirales bacterium | reverse complement strand
TTCACCGCTTCTTTTTCCTCACCGTAACGCGCAGCTAACACTTTTTGAAAATTCAACAGATCTCCATCAATTTGAAGTAGATCCTCGTCGGTGATTTTGTCCCATTTTTCTTTCAACGAATCTTTTAGGTTTTCCCAATGTCCTGTGAACTGTTGTTGATTCATATCGTCCTCCTTGTATTGTGAGATGAGTTCCGGTCCTGCCACCCAGAGGACAGGATCGATTGATGAGTAAACTTTGGTTGTGTCCATGCCATATGAGAGTTTCTGTTTCTGCACACTTCAAACATCCCTCCAGAGGGGACAATTTTGAGGAGACATTTCTCCCCCAAAACCGTACCGATGTATGTATTCCTCCCTGGAAAATTACCCACGACAGTCTTGAGTGGATCTGCCTAATAGGATTTTGGAGTGCATCAAGCAACAAGACAAACAGCTGTCCTGTAAGGATTGAGTAGGAATGACTGTCTTCAGTAACTCCGTTCCGTGACGGTTAGGAAAAACCTCTTCCGAAACCTGATCTGATGATCAGCGTTACAGTCGCTGTCGAGGCACGACAGTAATTGTTGAAAAGAGGTGTGGCGTAGAAGTGACGGAGACGAGGAAGTCAAACGCGCATGGGAAGGAAAAAGATGCGCGAGAGAAGAGAATGTCAGCGTGGCTCAATACGTCATGTGTCCAGGCTACTCCCTTAAAGATAGTGAAGTCAATGAACTTTTGAGAAAAATTGATCAATTTTTCTGTGGGTAGCTGATGTAGGGCTGAAAAGGGGACATTATAAATTTTTATCAGCCTGTCATCCCATGTCTGTCACACTTTGCATAAAAAGTGTGAAAAGCAAATGTTATCAGGAGCTGTGCTATCGTTAAGTTTCTCAAAAGGAAGTGATTTTCATCCCATCGATAAAAGGATAATGTCCCCTTTATCCATATTATTTGTGGTTTCGCAATCTTCCCTATTTTCCATGATTAACTCGAGACGAGAAATGCCCCATTGACATATATGCATATATCATGCATATTAATGCATATGAGGACAACATTAAACATCGATGATGACCTTCTTGAGAAAGCCGCAAACCTCACGGGAATTTCTGAAAAAACCTCATTGGTGAGACTTGGTCTTGAGGCCTTGATTTCTAAAAACGCTGCATTACGGCTGGCTCAACTCGGAGGATCAGAGAAGCACCTAAAGCTGCCCCCACGACGACGATCGCCCCAGACACGATGACCCTGGTCGACACATCAATCTGGGTCAATCACTTTCGGTATGGAAGCCCTCGCCTAGAGTCTTTTCTTCAAGACACACAGGTACTCATTCATCCTTGGATTATTGGTGAACTCGCTTGTGGGGGATTGAAGAATCGAAAAGAAGTACTTGCCTTGCTTTGCGCCCTTCCCCAAACACACATTCCAGAACATCACGAAGTGTTGCATCTTTTAGAAATGCACAAACTCTATGGAACAGGACTAGGGTGGGTAGATATGAATCTGCTAACAGCCGCGCAGTTGACAGGTTGTGCTCTATGGACAGCAGATACTTCCTTGCAAAAAGCGGCAGCCAAACTCCAGCTATCTAAATAGAACACAGCGTACATAGCAGATCTATTGATTTGCTCTATGAATGTCTAGTTTAAAAAATTTGAATCGGGGAATTTCACCATGATTTAGATGCGGAAACGCTGCGAAGAAAACCCTGACTGCGCGAAGATGATTCAGAGGGTTAGGCCCTATGTCATAAAATAAGCAACCTGACTCTCTGAAAAATAAGAATGCCCCCTTTTCTCACGGCGATGGGCGGAAAACTCCTTCGCACAATTGGCCGGGCGCGGGCGAAGATCGGGCTGAAGAATCTGACGTACAACTTCCAACGATTTGTGATGCTCACGCGTGCCAGCTGCGAGCAAACGGCGTAAGGAAAGGGACGGGACCCAAGGATAAAGCGAAAACCGTCCTGTCGTGAGTCGGTCGCCCTCTCATGGGAGTCGTTGATGGTCTGCCTAGCTCGTCCACGCCGGGGCAAACACGCTCAATCGACCGTTTTTAGAGGTGCCCTTATTTTTCTGGAATCCTGTCATCCAGTGCTCTACTCACTTTGTCCTAAATAGTATGGAAAGAAAACATTGTTAGGAGCTGTGTAATCGTGAAGTTTCTTACAAAGAAAGTGGGGTTCACCCCATCGCTAAAAAGGAGAATGTCCCCTTTCTCAACAGCTTCACGGCTACGCGTTTGAACTCGGGGGTAAAGGTTTTGCGTTGGCCCATGCGACACCTCCTTGAAGGATCTTGTACCCATTTTCCGGTGTCTGTCAATTCCGGCCACCTCAACCTGCCCCCTATTCTCCATAATCGGAAATCCATCATGTAAGTATTCTTACCCCCCTCTCTTTCTAGGATGATTTCTGTAAAAGCGAAAATAAATACGGAATGTCAAATGCCAGGCTAGAAGCAGGGGATTAAATCCTCGATTTTAAATAATATTTTAATTAAGCTGTTTCAGTTGAGCAAAAAATAATATTCGTATTCTTTCCTTATTTAGATTTTGAATCTAAGGGGAATGATGGAGATGGAAAATGAATAAAAAAATGAAGGGTGCGTGGATAGTACATCATTCTCAAAAATTAGCACAGGTGACGGGTTCAACTGGTGATTATGAACGCATCCATTTAGCTGGAAGATGCGGCCTACTTTTAAATGCATTGGCAGCAACTGAGCAGGCGACGTTAAGTGATAAAAAAGTAAAAGCTCTAGCAAAAGCTAATCAAATTAATACAATTATGGAGCTCCCTACCGTTTTAAAAGAACTAAAGCGCCAGCGCCTCTTGGATAAAGGAAAATCTGGAATCGAAGTGCTAGGACTAACAACTGCACAGACCCTTGAACACACGAGTACAATTTTTGAAGAACATGATCCCCAACCTTGTGAAAAGGCAGCTCTAGAGCTTTCTGAAAAAGTATCTGATATCCCTTTACTCAAAAACGATGCTCTTCATTTCATTTCTGATAAATTTGAAATTCCTAGTAACGATAGTCAAAATACTCTTTTGGAATGTAAGGAAATTGGATTTGTAGATTCAGAGGCAGTCGGAAATCACGTTTTATACTTCAATGGAAACCTGTTTCGTAAACCAGAAATACCAAAAATAAATGGAGTTATATCTTCTCTTACCAGTGATGAGGCCCAAAAAGTGAGTGAAGTGATAGCCATATTTAACAGTGAGGGCTGTATTCCTATAAATAAGGCACCATCGATTCTTGGTGCTACCCTTTATGCCAAGCTAATTTCAATTGGGTTTCTTGATGAGAATTCAATTGGAAATGAATTTGGAACATTTTCCTTTGTGACCAGACCAGCTGCCTTTTCAAAATTTTCTAACACGGCTGCTGATGATGCATTTGACTTAGCTAAGGCTATGGTAACTTCGCTGAAATATGGAATGACGAAAAGTACATACCAACGGGGTAAGATTACAATGATTAATGCTCTTATGAGGAAGTTAATTAATGGGCATTGGGTTGGTCCGGTCCGGGCGATTGGTCAAGACTATAAAGTTCTGGAATTCAAGGGAGTGGTTGAAGTTCAGGAACATTCACCTGGGAAATTTTTAATGAAACTATTGAAGAAAGATATTGGCAAGTTGGCCTTGAAAGTAATTACTGAAGGGGAAGCAAGTGCCGATTCCCTATTTGAACTTCCAACAGTTTCTGCAACTACCTATAATGGGCCAGAGCCAAACCGCGTTTTTACTCGAAGAAAACAAACTTCAGGAGTTCAAAAAGGCATTGTCAGGATTTTGGATGATTTAAGAACGGGAGGTTTAGGTTAATGAAAAGCCAGTCGGGTGGAAAGGGTCAAGATGCGGAAGAAGCATTAAGGGCCTACTTTTTATCAATTGGCTATTTTGCAGTAAGAAGTATTCCCTTCATTTATAGGGGCTTTGAGGTAACCGACATAGATCTGTGGCTTTATTCTAAGCCCTCTCCGATCACAAGAGAGAGGGTAAATGTTGATATTAAAAGAAAAAATACCCCTAAGGCTCTGGAGCGTGTTTTTTGGACTCGGGGAGTAAAGGATGTATTAGCACTCGATAGATGCATCGTAGCAACTACGGACAAAAGAATGGAAACTCCTAATTTTGGGACTAGACATGGTGTGGCAGTTCTAGGCGGTGGATTCCTTCAAAATGTAATCAGGGACTTTATTCCACTAAAAAATCGAATTTCCGAAGAAAGTTTTCTAATAGACCTGCAGGAAAATTGCCATTTAAAAAGTGGATTAGTTTGGAAAAACTTCTATAAGGAGTCAAAAAGCCTTTTAATCAATGCTCTTAACTACAATGGATGCAATCTTTTGCTAAAGAAAATAAAATTCTTAATTGAAGAAATTCTTGCCTCTGACTGGCGTTCTAGTGCGGCTCTTAGGTTACTTTATATCCTTTCCTCATACTTACTAGTCACAATTGACTTTCTTTCGCGACCCATGATTTCCTATGAAGAAACAATGAAAAGAAAGCTATTTGAAGAGGGATTCAGGTTTGGTGAGCATGGCAAAAAGCGGGCCGAGGAAATAATCGCAACGGTTGAAAGCATTATGACGAGTGTGAGTGGTGAAAGATTGGAGGGTAGCTCAAATCTTAGAACGGACTTTGAATCTCAACTTTATGAATACCCTGCGGAAATACTTGCTGAGCATTTTTCAAAAATCCGAAACCTTAATGAGCTGTTCTCTCTTTCGAAGAAATTTGAAAGCATTGCTTTTAATAGTGAATTGGTAAAACCGCAGAGTTTAGAAGGGGCGTCGAGGGCCTTTCTTGGCGTTCTTTGCGACTTTTATAGAATAGACAGAAAATCCTTTATATAAGTAGCTCTTAGAATAAAAGGATTACATACATTTTTGCCATACTGGTGTATTCTAAATACAAACTTTATGAAAAAAACAGCATGTCTCCCATACGATCCAGGAATAATTCCAATCAAACCCCCACCCGACTGATAGAGGTTCAAGTTACTTGCTTAATAATATAACCCTGACATTGAACGACTCTCCTCCAACTACCGGAAGAACTACAGGCCTTCTCGATACTCCCGAACCAACCACATAATCTTGTTCATCACCTGTTGGGACCGTCGTTTCTCGACTGAATTCAGGGGTTTCATGTTTTTTTGCTTATCGAGATCAGGCCGCATTTTTATAGAGGTCACCCATTAGCAGGCTAGACGCACGACTCCTCTGTTGTTTTTTCTGTTCTTGAAAAATTCCTCTCTTCCCTCTCTGCCGTGAGCGTCCTGACGTCGCACCTGGGTTTTCCTCTTGGTTGCTGTCGTCTCCTTGCCTGAGCCGCACCAGTCACCCATCAGGATCAAGACGTGCCAGATCGGATACGGGATCCAACCTGTCGTCCCTGGCATGGCATGCCCCAGAAAACCGTTCGTGCCCGACCGATGGCCATATGAGAGGGCTCTCAAATCTCTGGCTACCACGCGAGGCCGTTCCACCTCCTCGGGCGCCAACCCCTTGTTGGCTCATCATCGAGGCGACTCAGTCGCTCCCGCCAACGGGAGAAGAAACGGGATGAGGGCACGGCCAATCAAATCTCGTGGGTGTCAACCAACCCCAAAACACGCTCACCCCCTCACCCCCAATCAGGCAAAGACCCGCGTCACCTCAAACGGAACGGCATCCCGCATAACGTCATAACAGGCCCGGGCCAGTTTATGGGCCGCGGCCTTGCGAGCCACCACCACTTTCGTCTTCGAAAGTTTTCGGTCATAGAACTGGCGAATCTTCGGCTCATAGCGAATAGCAAAGTAGGCAGCTTCGACAAAGGCCCACGCCAAATATTTGTTGCCATTCTTGGTGTTGCCCTGGCCTTTGCGTTTTCCATTGCTGAGTTTCGTGCTCCCGACGCACCGACAGTAGGAGGCGAACTGCCCGACGGAAGGAAACCGACGAAGCTCGCCCGTCTCCAGCATGATGGTTAGCGCCAAG
>BQIX01000245.1 GCA_021604145.1 Nitrospirales bacterium | reverse complement strand
GTGTTAGCGGGAATTTTTCTTCCCATTACGTTTGTGACTGGTCTATTGGGAATCAATGTTGGCGGGATACCCGGATCTGAAAATCCCGGAGCGTTTACTCTTGTCTGTGTATCCTTAACCTTTTCGGGCCTGCTTCTTGTCAGCGTCTTTCGCTGGTTGAAGTGGTTGTGACGGTACACCGATATCCAGCAAGACTGCTCGAAGCCATCCGTCAGCTTAGCCAGGACTCTTGTCTGCGACGATGGATGCTAGTTTGTTTGTTTGGTGCGTGGTCGGAGTAGGTTTCTTACTGAAGCTCTTGGCTAACTCCTTTGATTGCATAATGATTCTCGCCCATTGGTCTTCCAAAGTCTTTCTCCCATCGTTTTCATCTTCGAGCAAGCAATGTTTTATGGATGTAAAGAATGGGAATCTGTCGTTGCCGTCACGAAGGCGACCATCAGATAGTTGCTTCCTTGAAGTGGTGGAATAAGCCTCTAGTTGTTTAGGATTATTCTATGAGAATTTTTTTGTGGAATGCATAATTGAAAGCATGTCGGAGAGAGGAGCTGTAGAGGTGAGAGGAGCCTCAGAACAGTGGTATGAATAAATCACCATGACACTCGCTATACTAGAAAAAGCAGGAGGCAGATGTGCGAATCGAACTCCGAAAAGTGTTCATACACGCCATCTGCCCTCTGCTAAATCCTTGCCTCTAACTTATAGCGTTTTACCTAATTACGGAGTTCGATTAATCGTTGGAGCATTCAATATCAATGGAATGCGAAAACTATAGGTTTTGGGCTCAATGTTCTGAACATGAATAGAGCTTCCAACGCCAATTCCTCCCTCGTTCCGTGGTTCGCCGCCGAGTGACCCAATCTCGGACGAGTAGGAATACACAGCTTCGACAACTAGATCATCAACAGGTCGGGTGATGTACAGAAATCCTTCAATCACTTCTTTGTCTGCAACTTGCGGAAGCGGACCATTGAGTGCCAGAGCAATGTCTTCGCAATCGACTTTCACCGTCCCGAAGTTAGAAACGGACATCGGACCAAGATTGACTCCTTGTACAGCCGCGTTTTGTGATGTTTCCGGAACAGACGCAAGCACTCTAATGTTAGTGGTGGTGTTGGCGCCTGTCGTAAACAAGACATTCAAGGCTGTGGCATAGCTTCCAGGTTCAAAGTCGCGATAGTCATAGACGGCGGGTCCTAAAAGCACTCTTGCCTGAGGTGGGGTAAACCCGGGCTTAAATCCACACACAAATTTAGCTGCATAGACGACTCGATTGAGTGGAATTGGAGACTGTGGAAGGATGGTCTGAGCCTGGGCAATCGGTGTGAGGATATTGACGCCTCCTAGGGTCATCATCAACATGGCCATAGTAATAATTGATCGTGTCCAGGTGTATTGAGGCTTACATAGGAATCGATACTGTTTCATGATGGATCCTCCTTGAATGTGGAAATGAGTAAAAATCGTAAGTGCTGAATGAAAATTCTTAAAGATGTTGTAACGATAGTTGCCTCCTTTCTATGTGATGAATCTGAAATTGTTTCCTGCATTTCTCCTGTCTGCAAAGCAAGGTGATGGTCTGTTGTTTATGAATACGAGGAAAGTTTGCGATTGGATTTATGAAACAGGATTTTTAACAATGCAGAAGAGTGAAGGGTGGAAAAGTTGAGAAGTATTTGCTCGATATCGCGGCCATGAATGGTTGGCGGTGTCGGGGGAAAGGAATGGGGATGAGGACTGTCGTGGTGAGGAGAGGGCGGGAAGGAAGCCTTGAAGATGGATGATGTGTGGGGCTAGGGCACGGCGTCAGCGCGATATATGTTCACTGGATAGGGTCTGGTGTGGAAGATGATGGGTTTTTATGTTCTCGTGTATGAACGGTGACTGTCTGTAGAAGTTTCATCGTTGAAAAGGGATTGGTGAGCGTGGCGAGGGCTCCGGCTTGTCGGGCTCGTTGTTGAGCGGCTTGTGTGAATTCTCCTGTTAAGAGCATGAAGGGGAACGTCTCTGTTGTGATACGTCAATTTACAGAATTTCACTGAGTTGAAGCTTATCCATGCCCGGCATGTTCAACTCGGTGATGATGAGATCAAAGGGAACCAGGTAAGGAAGCATAGAATGTGCCAGATACTTACACAGGGTTGGGAAGTGAAACTTTTTTGAAATTTCTTCGAAGACCTATCCTGGGTTGATGTGTAAGGAGCTTTATGAGGTGAATTGAGCGAACACACACGGGCTGTAGTGTGTGAGAGTGCACATCTTCTAGCAGTGACATCCCTCTCAAGTCGATTTTCATGGGTATGTGAATGTGGAAGATAAAAGAATTGATTCAAGCAAGTGAAGAAAGTTGCTTCTAGCAGACAAGGAAAAAGTAAACTTATCTCCCATTTGCGGCATATCATTATCAAAGGCGAGCCGGAAGAGTTCATAGTTGTTTCCTCTCTTGTGCTTAGCAGGAGGGCAGGCGGGAATAATGACAATTAATGAGAAAAAGTAGACAAAAAGTAAAGAAATGGTGAAAAAATCATTAAGAACGAGGGGGAGGTAGTTATTGAGATGATTTAGGCATTGATATTTCTATGTTCTTCATGGATTTTCCGTGATATTTGAAGGCCTATTATTTGGCTGGAAATGTTATAAATATATTAAGTTGATGGGTACAAATCATTTGCAAACCATTTAAAATAATTAAAAATCAATGTTTTATGAGAATATGGGTCGACGTGATCATGTAAGGAATTCTTTGGTAGGCAAAAGCAGTGAAATAATATTATAATTTTTCAAGGGTTGGTCTCGGTATTGCTCTTACAATAGTTTTATCTTGTTCTAGTGATGATTCTGGCAAAGGCCTCGTGAATTTTTACATGTAATTGTCTGATTGCTTGCAGCAAAATTTTTTCATTCCTCTTCTTCATGTTCTCACATGCGTGATGGTGGAGCAGCTATAGCGAACGCCACCATGATGCCAAGAAGAGAGCATCAGTCATCATCTTCTATTCTTCTATGGACGGGACATAATGCAAATGAATGAACACATGTCTGAAATGTACAATTCCGATGTACCTTCGGTCCGCATTGATCAGAGTTTTTACAGAAAATTACTCGTCGTCTCGAATATTCTTAATTCACAGCGGGATACCGAAAGTTTTTGGCGGGCCATTACGACCAATATCAAAGATATTATCGCATGGGAGCGAGCAGGGATTACCCTATATGATGCTGAGCTCGATTCGTTCCGATTTTATGCTGTGGAGACGAGTATGCCAATTGTCAAGTTGAAGTGCGATACGATTATCCCTCGAAAGGGCAGCGCCATTGGTTGGGTGTATGAACATCGAACCATTCACGTACGGCCTCACTTACAATCCGAACGAGTGTTTTTGGAAGATGATTTGTATTATCAAGAAGGGCTGGGGCGGATGATCAATATTCCATTGCTTGTCAGTGATCAATGTTTAGGTTCACTGAATATTGGGAGCGTGCAGTCTGGAGAGCCGGATGCGGAAACTGTGGAGTTTCTTACGCAGGTGGCCACGCAAATTGCCTTTGCCATTGATCACGTCAAGTCATATGAAGAAATTAGTCAACTCCGTGAGCAGCTAGCAAGAGAAAATGCGTATTTGCTTGAAGAGATTAAGGGCCGACATGACCTCGGCTCCATGATTGGAAAGAGCGAGAAATTTAAAAAGACGCTGGAGCTTGCCCGAGCTGTCGCCCCGACTTCGACGAGTGTTTTAATTATGGGCGAGACAGGAACAGGCAAGGAAATGCTGGCTCGGTACATACACGAACATAGTCCACGTCGACAGAAGCCATTTGTTCGTGTCAATTGTGCATCTATTCCTTCTGGTCTCGTAGAAAGCGAATTATTTGGTCATGAGAGAGGAGCATTTACGGGTGCTGAACAGGCGCGTCAGGGGAAGTTTGAGTTAGCGCATGGTGGGACCTTATTTTTGGACGAGATTGGGGAAATGCCCATTGAAGCACAAGCGAAATTGTTGCTGGTCTTGCAGGATGGCATGGTGGATCGAGTGGGAAGTGCACATCCTCTTTCGGTGGATGTGCGAATGATTGCCGCTACGAACAATGACCTAACGCAAGCCATTGCCGACGGTCGATTTCGCTCGGATCTCTATTACCGTCTGCATGTGTTCCCTATCACTTCCCCCCCGCTTCGTGAACGTCCGCAAGATATTCCCGTATTAGCTGAATACTTTATGAAGGAATATTGTCAGCAATTTAAGCGTAAATGTCAGAGTATCGAAGCCGATACCCTGGAACGATTAATTCAGTACACATGGCCGGGAAATATTCGAGAGTTGAAGAACGTGCTTGAACGGGCAATGATTCTTTCGAATTCATCCGAATTAATCATAGATGACACATTAGTAAATACCCCTCGACCTGAATCTGGAGAGCCATTGCCGAGAAACCTTAAAGAACTGGAACGGGTAAGAATTCTTGAAGCATTGGATCGAAGCGAGTGGCGCATCGAAGGTCCCTTAGGAGCGGCGAAGCAATTAGGGCTGAATCCAGGTACGCTCCGAAGCCGCCTAAAGAAGCTTGGTATACACCGTCCTCGATATTCTTCTGCAGAATGATTGGCAGGTGCTGACAATGCTGCAGCAGGATTGAAGGTTGTTACTCGTCTTCTGCAATATCGTCATGTGGCAGTTCCCTGTACCAGTTGAACGTTCAACATTTCTCTGACTTTTGTTTCTTCTTCTTATTGTCGTCTTTTCTTCTCTTGATTTGCTAATTCTTCTTCTCTGTCAAAAGATTCTTAGCCCTTTTGTAGGTCTGGGGCTTACGATTCTTTTTCTAAAGATTCCACATGAATTCTCTTTCTCTGAAGTTTTGAATCCAGCCCAAGTCTTAAGTCTTTAGAGAGCAATTCCCTCGCACTTCTCATCCAGTCATCAATCAATTACTCCATGAATATTCTCGGCCTTGATTTGTCTTGCGCTGAACTTTCAAGGCTAAAAACTGCATGAATTACCGTGTAATCTTCACGAATGTGTAAAAAAACACCGTATTTCAATGGCTTTGATTTTTTTGTCTTGACGGCATTTATCAGGCACATAGGTTGCTAGTTATGAATATGGATTGGTCGCAATTGAGGAATACATACGGCCATTGATCGCGTAATTTATAAATTTTTATTGACTGCTTGTTCTGTCCAAAAAAGAAAGGAGGACGAATAGCCTGCATTGTAGTACTTAGCACATTTTATTCTCACTTAATCATGGTATTCGTGAAAGGAGAATCGCATGAAATTATTGTCACGGCGGCAGTTTTTAAAAGCCTCCGCTGGAACCGTGGCGGCTATAGCGTTGGCGGATAAGGCGCTGGCGTTAACGGCCTTGCAACCAGTCATTGAAGTAGGGAACCCTCTGGGCGAGTATCCCGACCGGTCGTGGGAGCGGGTCTATCACGATCAGTATCGGTATGATTCCTCATTTACGTGGTGTTGTTCGCCAAACGATACGCATGCGTGCCGGATTCGGGCCTTCGTCCGAAATGGGGTTGTCATGCGGGTGGAGCAGAACTACGACCATCAAACCTATGAAGATCTCTACGGCAACCGGGGGACGTTTGCGCATAATCCCCGGATGTGTCTGAAGGGGTATACGTATCATCGGCGGGTGTACGGCCCGTACCGGTTGAAAGGCCCCTTGATTCGTCGCGGGTGGAAGCAATGGATGGACGACGGGAGCCCGGAGTTCACGCCGGATGTGCGGAGTAAGTACAAGTTTAATGCGCGGTATTTGGATGACATGCTGCGGGTGTCCTGGGACACGGCGTTTACCTATCTCGCGAAGGCGATGGTGATTATTGCCAATCAGTATAGTGGAGAGTCTGGGGCCCGTCGGTTACGAGAACAGGGCTATGCTCCTGAGCAGATTGAAATGATGAAGGGCTCTGGTGTCCGAACCATGAAGTTCCGGGCCGGGATGCCGGTGTTGGGAATTATCGGCAAGATGTGCGTCACCCGAATGAACGGA
>BQIX01000244.1 GCA_021604145.1 Nitrospirales bacterium | reverse complement strand
TAACAGTGCGTATTCCTTATTGGTTAACGAAATTTCTTGCCCTGCTCGCCACACCCGGTGGGTTGTAGGATCAAGCTCCAGATCAGCCGCTGTTAATTGACTGAGCGTTTGCGGGCCACCGCGTCGAAGCAAGGCGCGTATCCGAGCAAGCAATTCCGCAAAGGCAAACGGTTTCGTCAAGTAATCATCGGCTCCCAGATCGAACCCTGTCACCTTATCCTGAAGTGACGCGCGGGCCGTGAGCAGGAGAATGGGTGTGGTATGGCCTTGCGCACGAAGCTGGCGACACACTTCTAGCCCGTCCAGCTTCGGCAGCATGACATCGAGGATGAGGAGGTCGTATGCGTACGTGCTGGCGAGTTGAAGCCCGTCCTCGCCATTGCCCGCCTGGTCGATCGCGTGGCCCTCTTCCTGGAGTCCTTTCCGAATAAATTGGGAGAGATCTGTATCATCTTCGACAATCAATATCCTCATAGTCTATTTCGGGTTGTCCCGCTCCTGATCGATGGATTTATTATGACGTGTTCAGTTTTTAAAATACAGATTTGACTTGAGTTGATACAACCGCAAATACTCTACTCATTCATTCATGTAGCGTTCTGCGATCCGTATTCCTATTAATTTGATGTGTTTTAACAATAGAAACAGGCAGATCTTTCTGAAAATCTGAATTTTAGGAAACGGAAATTCTCATTCGTGGAATACGGTTCGTTTCTCATGTTCATCCAAAAATTTTGAATCTGGTTCTCCCTTTCATCCGTGTACTAGCCTTTAACATTCCGTATGTATGAAGCGGAAGCGTGATCACGCGGTTTTGGATATTTATCATTCCACGGTCATGCTGTCGAGCGTTTCAAGCAAAGATTGGGAGTTTATAAGCCATTGAACTGTTTTACGACCGTGTCCAAGGATACTACTCTCAAGTCATTTGGTTTCACTATAATGCCAAGTGTCCTGCAAAATTGATCTGATGGTGTGTTTATGTGACTCGGAGGGTACGAATTCAAGGGGAGCCTACTGCTGTTGAAGTAATTGGATCAGAAGTAGAAAATGTATGAAGTTGTCTGCTACGACTCACACGTTTGATTTCTATAAGATCAAGCTGAATCTAGACAACGTCTTTTTCAGGTGGAAAGATCGATGGCCTAAAGGAAAGCAATGAGACCGTTCTCACTCTATCTGGTCATAGGAAGTGGCAGTGTCGCTGCACTCTTTATCAGTCTGACCCTTCCAGTTCTTTTGCCTGGTTGGCGCTGGCAACATGAACCGCTTCATTCTACGATTGAGGCTCTCGGTGGGCTGACCGCCATTGCGATGGCGATCGTGTTGCATCATAGCGCCAAGGAGCATGCGAGAAAGAAGTTTCATGTAGTGGCTGGAGGCTTTCTTGCGATGGGATTGCTTGAGGTGTTTCACGCTCTTTCGACACCAGGAAACGGGTTTGTCCTTTTACGTAATATGGCAAGTCTTTTCGGAGGAATTGGATTTGCGCTCGTCTGGTTTCGATCATCAGAGGACAAGCGAAAAAGCGAATCATTGATGCTCTGGTTGGTTGCTGGAGGAACTCTTGGTTTTGGAATATGGATACTCGGATTTCCAGAACAACTTCCCATTCTCCTTCGTCAGGGCGAATTTACTCCCACGGCTATTGCACCGAAAAGCCTGGCGTGCATGCTCTTCCTTGCTGGTGCCGTACATTTCCTATTGGATTACAGAAGAACCCGCCGATCAGAAGATGTGATATTTTCATGTCTGGCGCTGATGTTCGGTCTTGCCGAACTGATGTTCACCTACTCGACGATCTGGGATGGGCCATGGTGGTTCTGGCACGGTCTTCGTCTCATGGCCTACCTGTTAGTCTTGGGGTATGTTGGACATGGGTATCTCACCACCCTTTCTGATTTGAAGATTTCACTGGCTCAGACTAAACAGGCTGAAGAATCGGTCCGTCAGAGTGAGCAGCAACTGCGTGATGTGTTGGAGGAGCGCGAACGACTGGCGGAGGATCTTCATGATGGGGCAATCCAATCGATGTTTACTCTTGGGCTCAGCCTCGAACGGTGTACAAAGCTTATTCCCAAAAACCCAAAAGAAGCGATGAGTACAATTGGTGATGTAATTGCGGATCTCAAACTAGTGATCCGAGATTTACGGAGTTATATTAGCGGTATAGAACCTGAGCATGAGAATGACCCTCCTATGGAAGAGGCGATGACTTCACTGGTGCGTACGATGAACCACTCTGCACCCTTTGACTTTCGTATGCAGATTGACCAAGCCGCGAGCACTCTTCTTACCCCAGATGAGAGGACGCACGTCCTCTATATTATCAAAGAAGCAATGAGTAATAGTCTTCAGCATGCACAAGCCAAATCTGGGGCAGTGTCACTTCATGTTCAGAATGAGGTTGTTCGTTTAGAAATCGAAGATAATGGCCTAGGCTTTGACACTGCAAATGACGAGAACCATGGATACGGGTTACGAAATATGGCTGCGCGATCGAGACGGCTTGGCGCTCGGTTCGAGGTGTTGTCTGAAAGAGGTCAAGGCACTCGAATCATCTTTGAGATCCCTAAGAAAGACAATCATGTCTCAACGCCAGTCTAATTCCATCCGTCTGTTACTCGTGGATGACCATGAAGTGCTTCGTCTCGGTTTGCGAACGTTGTTTGGCGAAGCTGAGGGGATTCAGGTGGTTGGTGAGGCTGGAGATAAAGCGTCGGCTATCTCGGAGGCCACCCGACTTAAGCCTGAGGTTATTTTGATGGATGTTCGATTGCCTGATGGCAGCGGTATTGAGGCCTGTCATGAAATTCGGAGCATCTTCCCAAACACACGAGTGTTATTCTTGACCTCTTTTGCGGATGAGGATGCCGTGATGGCGACCATCATGGCAGGAGCTGACGGGTTTCTCTTAAAAGAGATTGGCGGGGAGGAATTGATTCGGGCCGTCAAAACTGTTGCTGAAGGACAATCGATCCTTGATCCAGCTGTGACGCAACGCGTACTTGCAAAAATGAAATCTCTTTCGGATACGGCCCTCGAAGGCAAAAGTGAAGATTTATCTCCGCAAGAAAAGAAAGTCTTAGCCTTTGTCGCGGAGGGGAAGACCAATAAAGAAATAGCCATGGCGATGGACTTAAGCGACAAGACCGTCGGCCACTATCTCGAGAATATTTTTCAAAAGCTCAACGTCACTCGCCGTTCGCAAGCTGCTGCACTATTTGCCCGCCGATTTCCCCAATAGGGGCATTCGCCCCTAGCGGGATACGGGCATAAAAGTTCTGGTTCTCCAGGTGTTCTCACCTACCGGTCCATCTTCTTCAAGACTATAGTATCAACATGATTTATTCATGAGATGGTGGCAATTTCGTTCACCATCATGTTTACCAAAAGGAGGTCATCATGTTTATCAAGCACCCACAATCTTTCGTAGGTTTTTCTGCATTGGTTATGACCATCGTTTGTTCGCTTTTCGTCGGTGCTAATATGACCCTGGCGAGTGAGACAGGCGGAAAGGATAAAATGAAGGTCGTTTATCAAGTGGACGGCCCAGATCCAGCCGTTGCAAAATACGCGCTGGCCCTCATCAATAAGCATATCGAAGCAGAAGGTGGTCCCGACAATATTGATGTGGTGTTGGTGGTTCACGGACCAGCGTTGAAGCTCTTTGAAAATGCCAATGCCGATCAAGATCTGAAAGACAAGATCAAGATGGTTCTGGACAAAGGGGCCACTGCTGAGATGTGTCAGGTCTCCATGAAGCTATTTGGAACTCCGTTGGAGAAGTTAGTAGCTGGGTTTGTCCCCACTGAACATCCGGTTGCCGTCAAGCGTATTGCTGATCTGCAACGTGAGGGATATGTGTATATTAAACCGTGAGGAGGAAAAATGATGAATGATAGTTTTCAGCAGATAGTCCCTCTAAACACCTCATTTCGTGGGAGCCAAGCAGGCTCCCACGAGGGGCCCGTGGGAATTTGGATTCGTGAAATAGCCTTACGCCTCATGGTTGTCCTCGGCGGTTTGGTTTTTTTGACTTCTGCAGTCGATGCAGCTTCACCCGTGGAAGCTCCGGAATTTGAATTGGTGACGTTGGATGGACAACGCTATAGCAAGGCTTCATTACGTGGCCAACCGACGCTCTTGGTATTTTGGGCGCCATGGTGTCATTTTTGCCAATTGGAATTACCGCTGTTGGCAAAATTTTATCGTGAGAACAAGCCGGATCAGCTCCGTATCTTGACCATTGCCTTTGCGGATACACGTGCCAATGTCGAGGATTACGTGAAGGACAATCCTGAAACATTTGTTTTCCCAACCGCTTATGATCAGGAGGATCAAATTGCTCAGAAATTCGGTGTGAGTGCGACTCCGACATTTGTTGTGATGAATGAACACGGTGATCTGACTTTGGCGCACTTTGGAGCTCGGCTCAACCAGAATCCTCGGTATCAAGCATTTCTGGAAAGCTTGAGATGATAAGGGAAGAGTAAATTTATATGATTGAATCTTCTGCTCAGATTCCACAAGTCACCTTGTTATCCGCGTTCGGAGCCGGACTTTTGTCCTTCCTGTCTCCCTGCGTGCTCCCACTTGTGCCGTCGTACATTTCCTATGTCACTGGGCTATCCGTTGAACAGCTTCAAAAGCCCACAGAATGCGAACAGTTTCGAAAATCTATCATCCTGAATTCTTTGCTGTTTATCGCAGGATTTTCTTCCATCTTTATTGTTTTGGGAGCATCGGCGAGTCTGTTCGGTCAATGGTTATTCGAATATCAGGAGTATCTTCGGAAGATTGGAGGAGTCCTGATTATTCTTATGGGACTGTATGTGCTCGGTCTGTTCAATGTTGGTTGGTTGGCGACTGAAAAACGTCTGCACTTCCATACACGTCCAGTAGGGTATGGAGGTTCGTTTCTGATCGGTGTGGCTTTTGCCGCAGGTTGGACTCCCTGTATCGGCCCCATCTTGGGGACGATCTTATTGTATGCCAGTACTTCAGAAACGTACTTGGATGGGCTGACGCTCCTGGCTTTCTATTCTTTGGGTTTGGGCGTGCCGCTTTTTGCTGCAGCCGTGAGTCTCGAACGATTTTTGTCGCATTTCAAGAAGATTCGGCGATATATCAAGGGTGTATCGATTGTCAGCGGAGTGTTATTGATCGCCGTAGGTATCCTGCTTTATTCTAACGCTTTCGTTCGGTTGACAAGTATCCTCGAACGTTCTGGCGTTGGATGGTATATCGGACAATAAGGAAAGGTTACCATTACAGCATATTGAGAAGGCACATTCTCAATACCTCTCATGCTCCTCTTTATAATGTCGTAGGCTATGTATAGCGAACCGTCGTAGCGGCTGGACAAGATTTCATTAACGCAATTTCAATTGAGGTTTCCTCTGGTCGACAGGGGCCTTTCTTCTATGGTTGAATCGGCTTCACTGTATCCAAACGGATCTCCTATGAATCGAATTGAAACCAGCTATCGGGCGTTACTCAAGGTTGCGGTTGTACTTAATTCGCAACGGGACACGAACAGTCTTTGGCAGGCTATTACTGAACAGATTAATCAAGTTATGCCCTGGGCGCGGGCGAGTGTGACTCTCTATGACCGGGACGTCGATGGTTTCCGGTTCTATATTGTAGCCACGAATATTCCAAAAGTTGTCTTGCAGGGTGATACGATCATTTCACGAACAGGAAGTGCCATGGGTTGGGCTTACGAGTATAAGGCGGTACATATTCGTCCTGATCTCAAGCAAGAACAAGTTTTCCTTGAAGATCCGTGGTACGTGGAAGAGGGGCTTGGGCGAATGATCAATCTTCCCTTACTCGTTCATGAAAAATGTTTAGGCATTCTTAATATTGGCAGCGTTGACTCCGGCGAACCGAGTCCAGATGACCTTGAGTTTTTAACGCAAGTCGCAATGCAAATTGCGTATGCGATTGATCATGTTCAAGCATACGAGGAGATCAAGCGACTTCATGGGAAGTTGGCTCGAGAAA
>BQIX01000243.1 GCA_021604145.1 Nitrospirales bacterium | reverse complement strand
CTTGCTCTCACCTCAAGCCACAGACCGACTCATGGCCTCGGGTGTTGACCGGGGACCACGAGGAATGGAAAAACCATCCGATCATACGCCTGTCTGGTGTGAACTCTTAAGTTCATAATTCCAGGTACCTTCACAGGCCATGGTTCAAATACTCAGCAAAGTTCAGCTATTGAATCTTCTTAATGGTTGAAGGCGCTCTCGGCATTCTTCTTGACGATAGTGGTGACGACTACCATATTCATCAATAATTAGTATTGCTTGATCTCGCTTTCCCCCAACCCTTCTTCCCATTGCTCTGCGACTTTTTTAAGGTTTTCCAATTTCCAATGATCTGTTTATAAATCCAGGCAATGACCAGATGTCCTCTGTCTGTAGTGAATCCCATTAACTTCCAGTGAGAGTCTAGATTGCGATGCTCCAACATGCCAATTGCTTATGGTCAAACATTCCTTACTTGAAGCCCGTGTTCAATATGGGGATAAGATTGTCGGGGTCTAGGTGGCGACGATGGTTGTGTCGAACATGAAGGATATTGGCGAAATATTTTCCAATGTCTACAAACAGACAATTGACAAGTTTTCTCAAGTCATCGAAGAAACAGGGTAGGAATAGGACACGAAAACATCGGGTCAGGTAGGCAACGAGTATGTAAGTCGAAAGGCATCAAGAGCAGACGAAGTCTATGCAGAAAATCACGCTCCATGCTGCATTCGTGGTATTACTTTTTTCAATAACTGTGTCATCCTCGTGGGCCGTTCCTGTCAATACGAATATTGAGATTCTCAACGGCGGTTCAGGGTCTGGATTTAAATATAGCGTCATTCACTCGGCCAATTGTTCAGCCATGTCACTGTGTATGACCGGGATCTAATTGTATGACACACCGTTGACTGGTCACTTACATAGTGACCTTGATCTTACTGGGCCGCTCTCTCTTCGTAGCATCAGGGAGAACCTTGAATGCTCCTCAAGGAAATATTCAATTCACTGGGGAATTTTTGAATGCCTCTGGTGGCGGTGGCCTGACTAATGGGGAATTGCAGTACAGCTTTCTGTCCGGAATTCTCCAAGGCGAAACTGGTATGTTCTATTTCTTTGCAAGTCAGTATTGTTGTACTGGTGCGCCGTTTGGAGGTCTTAATCACTTGCCTGCCAACGAGTTTACACTCTGGGGTAACAATTGGGATATCTCGGCAAGCAATGGGTTGAACAGTCGGCAAGCCGTTCCCGGGTCCACACCTCTCGGTATCGACATAGCCGGAGGGAACTACACGGCCACTCCAGAGCCTAGTTCGATGCTCTTGCTGGGGTCAGGTCTTGCGGGATTACTTTATTGGCGAAAGAAGCAAATTCATCAAGTCGAGTAATAATAGTCCTACTTAAGCAGAACCTCTCTGCCCCCTAATCCTCAATTGGGGGCCAGGCCTCCATCGCTTCCTTTCTTGCCACTGCATGATCTGATAAATACCAGTGAGGGGCTGGCATGTTCTAAGAAAATCAACTATTCTCTTATAAAGACGAGTCACTTTTCGTCAATTTTTTTGATCTGAGACGGGTAAGAGATCATGGAAAGTATAAAGTTTGGTACATCAGGTTGGCGGGCGATTGTGGCAGACGAGTTTACCTTTCGAAACGTCAGGATTGTCTGTCAGGGAATTGCTCAGTATCTCCGCCAAGAGAAAATTGGTCAGCGTGGGGTCATCATTGGATATGACACGCGCTTTATGGGTGAACGCTTTGCTCAAGTAGCCGCTGAAGTGCTGTCAGCGCATGGAATCCCGTCATTGATCTGTGATCGAGACACGCCAACCCCGACAATTTCATATCATATCTTACACCGTAAGCTTGCAGGTGGTATTAATATTTCTGCGAGTCACAACCCTCCCAGTTACAACGGGATTAAATTCACTCCGGCATGGGGTGGTCCGGCGCTTCCAGAAACCACGAAAGCCATTGAGCAGCGTATTATTCCACTCTTACATGGCGAATATATCAAGTGGCTTCCCTGGGAACGAGCGAAAGCGGATGGCCTGGTTCGGTATCTGGATGCCAAACCGGAGTATCTCACCGGTTTGGCCACTCATATTGATTGTGAAAAGATTCGCGGACGTCGGCTACGTATTATCATGGACCCGCTTTATGGCACCACGAGAGAGTATTTAGACGTTTTTCTCAGAGAGGCCGGATGTAAATTGGCCATGCTCCATCATTGGCGTGATCCGTACTTTGGTGGATTACGACCAGAACCCACGGCAGAGACATTACGAGACTTGCAAGATGCCGTTCAGAGAGAACATGCTCATCTCGGGTTAGCGACAGATGGCGATGGTGATCGATTTGGTGTCATTGATGCTGATGGGACGTTTGTCGAGCCCAATCTTATTTTGGCATTGCTTTTGGACTATCTGATTCAAACCCGAAAATGGACTGGCTGGGTGGCCCGATCGGTGGCCACGACTCACCTTGTTGATGCGGTGGCCAATTTGCATGGTTTATCTGTTCATGAAACTCCCGTCGGGTTTAAGTATATTGGCGAACTCCTTGCTAAAGGGGAAGTGGCGATGGGAGGGGAGGAAAGTGCCGGACTCTCGATTCAGGGTCATGTGCCTGAAAAAGATGGGATGCTCGCGTGCGCACTCGTCGTGGAAATGGTTGCCCACTCGGGGAAAACCCTACGAGAGCTTCGCGACGACCTCTTTCACCGAGTCGGGACGATATACACGGCACGAGAGGATTTCACGATTGATGAAGGTGTTCGTCAATCGTTACAGGGGATTCTCGATCATCCACCGCAATCGTTCGCCGGTGCGGATGTGGTTCAGGTTAATCGATTAGATGGATGTAAACTGTTATTTGGGGATGGAAGCTGGTTTCTTCTTAGACCATCAGGGACCGAACCCATAGTTCGTTGTTATAGCGAAGCGAAAACCGAAGAACGTCTCAATCAAGTCATTCAAGCGGGTCGGATTCTTCTCAAACACTAAGTTTGTTCAACTGTCCGTGTCATTCTCTCGATAGTGCCAACAGAACACCTTTCCTGCCAGAACGTTTTTGTTTCCCTCCCGACATGCCTATGCCTGGTTAAGGTTGTCCATGTGTAATAGTCATATGCCCTGAGCCATTTTTTCGTCAGGCACCTCTTCGGATGTCACGTCGAGTATGGCTGGCTCAACTTTCCCCGTATCTTTTGCGACTCGCTTTTCATGCATCTTTTTAATTTCAGTTTCTACTGCCTGAAATGCATGTCGAATCGCTTCTTCAAACGTTTTGGCCTCTTTTCTGGCGGTCACGGTGTGTCGCTTGGGAATGGTGAGCAACACAAGAGCTTCTGCGTTATCTGCCCCTTTTTTATGGTGAGCATTTTTTGTCAATGTGACTCTGGCGTGGGTAATCTGAATGGAATCGGTCTCGAGTGCCGCCACACGATTTTCAATTTCAGTCTTCCAGCGAGGGGTCATCCCCACATTGCGGCTTTCAATCTTGATGTCCATGGAACCTCCTCATGTCACCATAAAAAAATTACCAAAAACCTCTATTAATAGTTTCGGGTAAACGGATAAAGATCTTGATGAGTCTTCTTGATAGTGTAAAAATATCCGAGCTATCTGTCAAAACATCATCTTGTGAGCAGGTTTGCCTGCAGTGCAAAGTTCGACATGTTAGAGCATCGCTTTCTTGTTTCACTGTAACAGTTCCAATAGAGAATAGACTATCAATCATCACATATTTTTTGGAAGAATATGATTGAAGTCAGCATGTCGTTAAGAAATCAATGAAGGAGGACGTGATGGACATCAATAGAAGAAATCTCTTGAAAGTTGGAACGATTGTGATATTGGGGAGTATTACGAAAGCGACTGGTTTTAGCTTTGCGGGAGTGAAAGATTCAACGGACTCTTATTCGATTATGAAATCAGAAGAAGAATGGAAGTCCATTCTTACGCCGATGCAGTATCGAGTGTTACGGGAGGAAGCCACCGAGCCGCCGTTCAGCAATGCTTTCCATGATAGTAAGGCGAAAGGCGTCTATGAATGTGCCGGATGCCAACTTCCGTTATTTTCCTCAGACACCAAATTTGATAGTAAAACGGGATGGCCAAGTTTCTGGCAACCTGTTTCAGATACGGCTGTTGAAACTGAAACGGATTGGAAGTTGCTATATCCCCGGACTGAAGTCCATTGCCGACGGTGTGGTGGTCATCTTGGACACATTTTCGAGGACGGGCCAGAACCAACTGGTCTTCGTTACTGTATAAATTCTGCGGCATTAAACTTCGTTCCAGCTTAAAGGGGCGAGTGTTTATAGTGTTGACGAATAAGTGTTTCAACAGCTGGAAAATGTCGTTCCGGGATGTTGCGTAAACGTTTACGGCAATTGCTGAGAGCTTCTTCGGCGGTCTCGTACGGTGTTGTTGAAGAGAGTAAGTTTCGGTAGTATTCCTTCAATTTAAGCTCTGCAATTTTTTCCAATGATGGTGTGCCCGCAATCGAAACTGCCGCACGGTGAATATCACAGTTATAGTCAACTAACGCTTGGAATCCCAGTCCTTTTAAGCGTTGAGTGACGGTACTTCTATCCCATGCGAGGGTTTTTGCCGTCGCTTGCATATCAAATCCATGCTGTCGAAGAGTTGAAAGGACGAAGGCGTCTTCGCGGCGAGCCATCTCGTCTTTCCCCTCTCGACTCGGTTGGCTCTCATCTTGTGAGTTAATATTCTCAATTGTTTCGGCTCTCTCGCCTTGAGGAAGACGAAGATCTTCTTCAGACAATAGATGTCCATTGGCTAAGGCTACAGCCTGGGCCAGAGTTTGTCGAAGTTCTCGCACGTTGCCAGGCCATGCATAAGCATGAATTGCGTTCATCGCGCCCTGTGTGATTTGGATTGGTCCTTGCTCTGCCTGAGGTGAAAGATCTTCAACGATACGCTGGACTAATAACGTTAAATCCTCTTTCCCGCGCTCCCGAATTGGCGGAAGCCTGAAAACGAGGCTTCGCAGACGATAGTAGAGATCTTCTCGATACAGTCCTTCCTTAACCGCTTGACTCAAGTCACGGTTTGTTGCCGTGATGATGCGGACATCAATTTGCGTCGGGGTTGATTGTCCAACGCGATAGAATGTGCCGTTTTCCAATACTCGCAGTAACTTGGCTTGAAGATCTAACGGAAGTTCTCCAATTTCATCAAAAAATACACTTCCCCGATCTGCGGTCTCGAGTAAACCGCGCCGACTGATGGCACCAGTGAACGCGCCTTTGACATGTCCAAATAACTCACTTTCAAATAACTCTGGTCGAATAGCTGCCATGTTCACTGAGACGAATGAGTCTTGAGATCGGTGGCTTAATCGGTGGGCCGCTTGGGCAAAGAGTTCTTTTCCCGTTCCCGTTTCTCCGAGAATCAGAATCGGACTGTGGGTGGTGGCCGCTTTTTTCAGTTCATGAAAGATTTTAAAGATAATTGGGGAACAGGTCACAATTCCAAAATTTGCACATTCTTTCTGAAGTGTCTGCTCGTCTGTCTCAAGGATGGGTTTTTTGAGATGAGAAAGAACGGGGGAGACTTCGCGAAGTTGGGAGAGTTCATGTTGGAGATCTTCAAGCTTTTGCCGGGTACCCTCAGCCTCTTTCTCAGCTTCCAGCAATTGCTGACGGGTTTCATCTTCCGACACTGACAAACTGACATACTTTTCGGAAGTATTCTGAACATATTCTTTCGCATCGAGTAATTCGTCTTCTAACTGTTCAACATGCAGTTCCTTTCTTGCCAAACTTTCCCGCATGTCTGTGAGTTGACGACTAACATTTCTGATCTGCTCGCGATCTTTTTTCTGTTTTTCATACATCGGCCAAAACGTTGTTCCTAGTAGTGTGAAGACAATGGCAACAGTCGGACTTGCAACAGGCCAGATGGATCCTGTGCTGACAAACAACCCCAGATTCAAGGCATAATGAGCAAGGATGACGATGCTGATGGCTCCCCACCCCCAACCGTCTTGTCTCCACGCTGCTA
>BQIX01000242.1 GCA_021604145.1 Nitrospirales bacterium | reverse complement strand
CTGCCGGTTTTCTGGCTGGCGCCTTTTTCTTAGCTGTTGCCAACGCTCTCACCCCCTTTCTAATCTGGAGCTACCCGAAGGCAACTCCCACCGTTCATATTTTTCAATGAACGGGTTAAGTCTATATTCACCGTCGCGATTCTATTCCCACTGAGTCATTGCTGTTTCTTCGGTTATCTTTTTGGAAAGATAAAGAATTCATGAAATATTTTTTTGGAAAATTATCGTGAGAGGAGTGCGTGTGAGGAAGCAAATAATATTTTTCATGACATCGTTAAATATATACTACAACGTTCGAATGCATTTTGCCAGAAAAAAATTCATTTTTTTCTTGACGATGTTTTTTTCGTCGTCAGCAAAAAATTTTCAAAGATTGAATGATCGAGAAAAATTTTTACAACACGAAGAAGAGAAGGGAAGGAATTGAATGCGAGAAGTGTTTCATGATCATGTCATCAAAAGATGATTGTGCGCGTCGCTTGGGATTCATCATGTTTGCGAGTCGCAAGAAAATTTATCCGTCCAATGATTCGTCCATCTTCAGTTTCCACATCAACACGCCACTCTCCAGGGTCAAGACGCTGTTTGACCGTGTAGCTGCGGTAGCCACGCTCACGTCCTCCTGAAATGGAAATCGGAATACGGTCTGTCGTGGAAAATTTGGTTTTCGTCTTGTCCTGTCGGTATTGCCAATGATGATAGACCGTGGTTTGGAGTGTCACGGGAGCAAAGACGCTCGTGAAGCAATAGACCGGTTCATCCGTAATTACCTGATCATCTGATTGTTTGAAGACTTGATACCATGACCCGTCATGAAACGTGAGGCGATAGTCATTTTGTGACTTTTCAACATGCTGGTAGACTCCACCAAACTTCAACGAGAGCGGGACTGGTGGGATCCAATTCAGAAAATATAATCCGCTGAGACTGGCAATCAATCCCAAGGCTGGGAGAAAGGTCAAGAATGGGTCCCACGAAGATTGAGACTCAATCCCTTCAAAGATCAATTTGACCACCTTCCAGATGACGATAGCACTCAGACTTGCTCCAAGGAGAAAGATCCATGTATTCATCCAGCCAGTGAGCACAGGAAGAAAAAACGTAAAAAAACTAAAGACCACCATCGTATAGAGGCAAACAAGGAGTTTGATGCTTGAGAGACGATGGCGAAACCATTCGTTTGCGATCAGCAGCAGAATGATGATCGCTAAAAAAATAGAAGATGTGGTGAGTGACGAGCTTTGGAAGTAAAAAATGGTGTATGCGCTGAAGAGTCCTCCAAGGAAAAATTGAAGTGCTTTGGTCAGATGCGGGCGTGCCCACTCGATACAATGAAGGGCGCTCCACCCTGACTCTTGGGGGGGAGCCGGTATCATTCCGAATTGAAGACGGCCGGTGAGCACGACTAGAGTTCCCAGAATACTCAAGTACAACAGCAAAATGAGGTTATCGAAGAGACGGTCGATACGACTCAGTGTCAGTGTGTCATAGGTGACCCCCGCCAGGAAAAACACGATGGGGATAAAAGGATTGGCGAGATGGGTATTGAGATGATTGAGAGGGGACCGAACAATGGGTTCAATGGTTGAAATGAGTTGAGATTTTAAGGAGGTTCCCAGCAAGGTTTGCCCACCGTTCTCAGAGATATCAAGGTTCTTCCTCTTTCCACTCTTGTTGTACTGCCTCGGCACGCTGGCGTTGTTTCTTGAATACATAGAAGGCCAATCCGAGGATTCCAAGCCAAAGGGCGACGGAGCTGGTGAAAACAGGAATCCAGTTCGTCCAAAGAGATTGCTCATCCCAGAAATCAGATTCGACATGCTCAAGCGACTGAGCCGTTGTGCGTACGAAGGCTTCTTGTAATGACGCTCCGTGTTTTAATGACGCGAGCAGTTGCTGAGGCCATACATTGCCAAATTGCTGAATGCCATAACGAACAAAGGCATGTGAAAGAACATAAGCTTCATGAGCAGAGGCTCGATCTTGATGGAAGTCTTGTTCCAGGTCACTCAAGGTCGTGGGGTTTCCCATCATCATGGCCCACGCGAGTCTGGCTCGGTCTTCGATATCCCATGAATGTGCTGCAACCATCGACAGTCCTTCATCGAACCAGCGAGGAACGGATTGACCACCTGCGGCTTGCCCGATCACAATATGGGCAATCTCATGGGCGAATAGGCTTTCAAGTGAATCGTACGGGTAGCCCATAACGCGTTCTGGTAGGACGACAATCAAGTATTGTTGGGAAATGGCATATCCTGAAACCCATGTTGGTACCTGTTGAGCCCAATCAGATTGTTCAGGTGCCACAATGACCCGAATTGGTTCCCTGAGATGATTGATTCCCACAAGATTCATGATGGATTGAATACGAGAGATATCAAATTGTTGTAAACGATCCGTTGTGGAGGATAAGGCAGGAGGTCCTTCAACGATGAGACGTGGAGTTTCGGTACTATGGGCTGGTAGTGATAAAGAAAAAAGCAATACGACTATAGAGAAGTGTAAATAGTGTTTCATGTAGTAAGGTCACAGGAAGCTTTGGAGCCTCAGGACAGGGAGTTTGGTTGATCTTGAAATAACTATATTGAAAGGCACATTGAACGGTCATGGCCAATGTGAGTTTACACAAATCAATGCTACTCGTTGGCGTTCAATTTATCTGCATAGGAATCATTGTACTGACAGGACCCATCATTGTCTCAATGAGTTGGCTTCTGGGCCTTGAGCTTGCGGGGGTCATCATTGGTCTGTGGGCGTTTCAAGCTATGACGATCAAAAACCTTCATATCTTTCCTGAAGTTCATAAAACGAGTGTCTTGGTGACACATGGCCCCTATCACTTCATCCGACACCCGATGTATACGGCGTTGCTCCTCTGTACTTTGGCGATGATCTTGGATGAGTTTTCCACCCTGCGGCTGGTTGCTTGGGTGTTCTTAGTGGTCGATTTGATTGTGAAGCTTACCTATGAAGAAACGTTGTTAGTTCAACGTTTTCAAGAATATACGCGCTATCAGCGACACACCTCCCGCCTGATTCCGTACGTCTTCTAATTTTGAATCGCCAGAGTTCGAGGTTTTCCGCTATGAGGTTGGTCTATTCCGTTTCTGTTGAATCGCCATCAACACGTCATTCAGATGATTGGGCTGTTCTGTCGGTACCTCAATCACAAATGGGCGTTCGGTTGGAGAGAATGGCTCATCTTGGGATAGCTGTTGCTCTAAGACTGTAATGTCTGCTTCCGACGCATCACGTCCAACCTTCAGTCGACTGCTCACGCGTTGCCGAAGAATGGCTTCAGGTGCATGAATATCAAGCATGATGAAGGGAAACTGTAATTCTTGAGCCAGCTTGGCAAAGGTGTCTCGATACGTCCGTTTCAGAAACGTGGCATCCACTATGGCTGAGTATCCGGATTGGAGAATATCGCGGGCTAACACCGCAAGCTGAGTGTAGGTGGCTTGCGTCGAATCTTTGGAATAGACCTTGGAAGTGTGTTGCTTGTCCGTTTTAACTGTTTCAGGAATTCCGAGTAGGCGTTTTCGCTCTATATCTGAACGTATTCGTATAGCGCCAAGGGATTCGAGTAGTGCTTGTGAGACGGTTGTTTTCCCAGATCCCGAAAGGCCATGCGTGATGAGAAGAATAGGATGAGATGGTTTGGTGAACGATCCGGCTAACGCGAGATACTTCTTAAGTTCTTCAGTAAGTTTAGAGCCCGCCGTGCTCTCATTTTTCTCTTGTGTCAGGCGAATGCCTATGACTTTCGCTCGAACCATAGCTCGGTAGGTCAGATAATACCGAAAGATGCGCAATCCCTCATAGTCTCCAGTTTGTTCTAAATAGATATTCACGAGCCTCCATGCGAGCTTGGAAGCGTCGCGATCGATGAGGTCCATCACGACAAATGCCACTTCGCTCATGACATCTATCCATCGAAACTCCTCATTAAATTCAATACAGTCGAAAATCACGATGGTATTTTCGACAAGCGCGATGTTTCCGAGATGGAGGTCTCCATGGCATTCACGAATACTTCCCCTCGATTTTCTGTTCTTGAAGTGCTCTAGGCGTCGGGAGTGTTCGGTCTCGGTCCAGTGCTTCAAGTGTTCCAGGTCTTGTGTGGCAATAACGTTGCGAAGGGTCGTGGAAAAGTGTTCGAAATTGCTCATGACGGGACGACGCAGCAGATTTGGTTCCCCGAACGTTGAAGAAGAAGCCGCAACCGTCGTATGCGTATGAAATTTCGCAATGCGTTTGGCTAATTCATCAATGTGTGATGAAGTAATGGTACCCTCTGAAATTTGTTGAGAAAGAAGGGCTTTCGGAGGAAACTGTTTCATTTTGACGGCATATTCTATTGGTTTTCCAGAACCGTTGAGGACAGGAGACTCCAGTGTGCCAAAGATCGAGACCAGTTCGAGGTAAAAGTCTGGCGCGAGGCGTCGGTTGAGCCGAAGTTCTTCTTCACAAAAAAACCGTCGTTGTTCGAGCGTAGAGAAGTCTAGAAAGCCTAAATCGACAGGTTTTTTGAACTTATAGGCGTACGGGCCTGTCAAGAGCACCCACGAAATATGGGTTTCCAGCAATTCAAATTGCCAAATGTCATGATCATACAGGACAGGGTTCTGGAGCGATTGAATAAGCGTATCGATTCTAGGAGGGTTTGAGGGGTTCATGCAGAAAACAATCGCATAGATAATGAGGGCAGGTCTTAGTTCTCCCGTTTTTGACGTAATAATTCGTGAATGTGCTCACTCGTTTCTTTTACGAAGATACCCATTTTCGAATGACTCGGCTCCAAGTCGATAGGTAAGTCATACTGTTTAAGACGTTCACTCGTAATTTGTCCGATTGAGGCGACGAGCACGTTTTTTAATGCCATTCGAAATTCGTCGACTTCCCGTGTTTCTTCTAACACTTTCATGACATGTTCAATTTGCACGGCATTGGTAACAAGTATGGCATCAACATGGCCTTCGATAATGTTCTTCAATAATCGACGAAGTGGTTCGATGTCTTCTGGTAAGGCCCATCGATAGACCGGGACCGGTGTGACATTTGCGCCTACTTCTCGTAAGGCGTCCAAAAGTTCTTCATTACTTACCCCATATTCCTGAACGGCGATACGAAGTCCTTTCATGCGGTCCGGCTTCAATGTTTTGATGGCATCCAACACATCTCTCCAAGTATTTGGCTCAGGAACCACAATCTTGGGAACGACATGGTTTTCTTTTAATGCCACCACAGATTTTGGTCCTCTGGTCACCAGTATAATTTTGCCAAGGGCTTCTTGGATCGATTTCAATGAAAACTTTGTTTGCAGTATCTGAATAAGACTTCTTGTGCCGACTCCGGTGAGGAAGATCACCATGTCGTACTGCCCATTCAGAAGCCGTTCTCCAAAAGCCAACGCTTTTGGGTTTTCTTCGAGAGGGATTTCCTGCATAGACGGCGCAACCAACGGTTTTCCGCCATGACGTTCGATCAATCGCGTCATTTCAGAGGCCATCCGACTTTCAAACGCCGCGATCGTCAGTCCGTTGAATCCTTTTTTCGTACTCATAGTCTGTGAGCTATCCATTCATTGCGGTAGAGTCGCCTTCAAGATACTATCTAGGTCTATTCTAACTGACATAGCGCGTAATAACACAGGGCGAACCTCTAGAGTTCATTTATAATGCCTATGGAGAGAAAAGCCAACGCATATGGGTTCGGTTGAGATTGAGGAAATTCAAGAATGAGTGAACGACTCTATAATATCATTGAAACAAAGACAGGCGTTCCAATTAAAGCCTGGACCAAAGGCGTGCCGCTTGAATCTGAGGCTGAACAACAACTTCGGAATGTGGCGTCGTTGCCGTTCATTCATAAATGGGTGGCCGCGATGCCTGATGTTCATTGGGGAATGGGGGCGACGATTGGCAGTGTCATTCCTACTAAAAAAGCGATTATTCCGGCAGCGGTGGGGGTTGATATTGGGTGCGGCATGATGGCCGTTCAGACGACGTTGAATGCTCGACAA
>BQIX01000241.1 GCA_021604145.1 Nitrospirales bacterium | reverse complement strand
CGGATCAGCTGTCACCTGTATCGTTGTTTTGGTCTTCAAGGCTTCTTCTTGTGCCCAGTCCACGATTTTCTGGTCTGGCTCATACCCGGATGGACAGCCTACCGACACATGCATGCCCATGAGCGCACCGGCCTCAAGGAGGGAATGTGTCACATTATTTCCATCGCCAATATAGGCCAGCTTTAACCCTTTGAGCCGCTTTTTCTTATTCGAAATGGTGAAGAGATCAGCGAGAATCTGACAGGGGTGACATTGATCGGTGAGTCCATTAATGACTGGAATCGTTGCATAGGTAGCCCAGTCCTCAAGGGTGGTCTGGTCAAATGTTCTGACGACCAGGCCATCTAAATAACGAGAGAGCACTTGGGCAGTATCCGCGAGGCTTTCCCCTCGACTCAATTGAATTTTTTCAGAATCCAAAAATAACGATTGCCCACCTAACTGATTCATTCCCGCTTCAAACGAGACGCGGGTTCGCGTGGAGGGTTTTTCGAAAATGAGCCCCAGTGTTTTTCCCACTAACGGTCTAGGCATCCGGCGTGCGCGGCGTTTGGTTTTTAGCGATTGGGCATGTTTGATCAAGGCCGTGATGTGTCGAGTGGAAAGACTGGCAATCGTTAAGAGATCTTTAGGGGATTTTCGAGAAGGCCGTGTTGTTGATGAAGCCATAGATGGATTTCCTGAATCGTCAAGGGTATGTCTTCGTTAGTGCTTGTTTGGTTAAGACATCCGAAAGGGTGGTCAGAAGTGAGTCAATCTCTGTCTGAGTAATAATGAGAGGCGGAATAAATCGAAGCACGTTTCCCATCGTGCAGTTAATGATGACCCGTCGGGCCAGACAGTCCATGACGATCTGTTTCCCGTCGACCGTGAGCTCCAGGCCCTGCAACAGACCTCGGCCTCGAACTTCTTTGATGATGGGAAAATTTTCCTTTAGAGTGAAAAGCTTTTTTTGCAGATAGGCTCCTCGTTCTTGAGATCGTTTAAGTTCTCCCCCTTCAAGGAGAATCCTGAGCACTTGCAGGGCAGCTGTGCAGGCGAGAGGGTTCCCCCCGAAGGTCGAGCCATGCGTTCCGTACGTAAAGACTTTCGCCACTTCATCAGTCGCAAGACACGCCCCGATTGGGATGCCTCCGCCTAAGCCTTTTCCCAATGTCATGATGTCCGGTTGAATGCCAAATTGTTGATAGGCAAACAAAGTGCCAGTGCGTCCCATTCCAGTTTGAATCTCGTCAAAAATCAGAAGGATATTTCGTGCTGTACAGAGATTGCGTACCGCCTTAAGATAGTCCGCATCTGCAACAACGACTCCACCTTCTCCTAAAATAGGTTCCAGCATAATAGCCGCTATGTTCTCAGAAATATTTGCTTCAAGTGCCTGAAGGTCGTTGAACGGGACGTACTTGAATCCAGGAACCAGAGGCTCAAAGCCAAGCTGCACTTTTGTTTGACCAGTTGCACTCAACGTCGCCAAAGTTCGACCGTGAAAAGAATTCACCATCGTGAGAATTTCTGATCGATCTGGTCCAAAATGTTGATGACTATATTTTCTTGCTAACTTGATGGCGGCTTCATTAGCTTCGGCCCCACTATTTGCAAAAAACACTTTGTCAGCAAATGATTGTTGAGCCAACTCACGCGCAAGCTTGGCTTGCGGCTCGGTATAAAAGAGATTTGAGGTGTGAATGAGATGATGAACTTGTCGCTTAATGCTTGCGATGAGATCTGGATGTCCGTACCCCAATGCATTGACCGCGATTCCTCCCACACAATCCAGATAGGCTCGCCCTTCTGCGTCATAGACCTGGCATCCTTGACCACGAACAATGGACAGCGGCAGCCGGTCATAGGTATTCATGACATATCGATCAGTAAGTTCTTGGATTTCTTCTGTCAGCATGTCTTGATGAGTCCCGATATGTGAATCGCACGCCTCATTTAGTCAGGAAAAAGTGAGGTCAGGCTGAAATCCTAGAAATGCCAATATTGTGTGATGCGAGAAAACCCGCGTGAATACAGGCGAATCTAGCACACAGGTTCTAATGTTCGCAATATGAATTGACGCGAGATTATGTGAGGAGAATGTATGACTACATGTAGAAGAACCTGAATTGCCCGAGAACGGTGAAGTTGAGGGAGTGAAGGAAATTTATTGCATCAGATCTAAATGACAATTGCATTATTATGGCACAGACTGTCGTCTGAGGTCGTAGGCAAATCCGAATTTACTCAATGTCCATATCAACCATTTGGATGGATCGAAATTATACCACTGTGCCCCATTGCGATAATCCGTTTGATACATGTGATGGTAATTGTGGTATCCCTCTCCAAAGGTCAAGAGAGAGACAAACCAGCTGTCTCGACTCGAGTCAGAGGTTCCGTGGGGTTGATTGCCCCAGAGATGGCAGATGGAGTTAATAAAGAACGTCGAATTGAGTACGAAAAACGTTCGTGCCACGCCAGCTAAGAGAAAACAACTGACTCCGCCAATCCACCCGTTGTGAAGAAAGCCGATGAGGAACGGGAAGGCTAATCCGGCAACCACAACCGCGATATAATTTTTATGTTGCCACATGACCAGAGGGTTTTGTTTCAGCCTCGTTTTATATTTGTCATATTGGGACGGGTCTGTGTCTTTCCAAAATAGCCATCCGCAATGACTCCACCAGAAGCCGAGCTTGGCGTTATAGGGATCTTCCTCTTCGTCGCATCGGGCATGATGACGAATGTGGTCTGAGGCCCATTTCAGTGCAGAATTTTGTAGAGCCATGCCGCCTGCAATGAGTAGGACCATCTCAACCCACTTCGCACATTTGAAACTTCGATGTGCAAATAAGCGATGGTACCCAACCGTGATTCCGAGTCCGGTGAAGATGTACAGGATCACGAACATCGTCCAGTCCACCCATGAAAAGTCGTAGTAATAGGCGAACATCGGCAGGCCGATCATGGCCCCCACGACGATGGTTCCAAACAGGAACGTGGTGAGATAATCGAATTGTCTGGCTGTGGTGTCCATCTATAGAACCTCGGGCTTCGGTGAATGCAATTTGTAACGTTGTTTGAAGAGTAAATAGGAAGTTTCCGGAAGGAAACTCCGAGTGTGACAGGTGATTATAGGATACACGTTAGAGGAAATCTTGTAAAGTCAGGCTTTGCCCTTAACCAAGACCTGACAGAGAGGATCCGCTTAAATTATCGCTCTCCGAGATTATCGCTCAGTGACAGGAGTCTTACAGTATGGGAGCTGATTTTTGAGGAATCTGTCGTAGTGGAGAATGCCGGGTTGGGTGGGGTCGGCCATGGTGAGCTGAACCGGTTGTCCATACTCACCATGGCGATCTTTCGTGACGTTAGTATAGGACTCAGTATTTGTAGCTGTCTTCTTTAAATGGTCCGTCGACGGAGACATTAATGTAATCGGCTTGAGTTTTTGTAAGCTTAGTAATGACTCCTCCGAATCCACGAACCATGTGAGCTGCCACTTCCTCGTCAAGGCTCTTCGGTAAGACTTGTACGGTCACATTCTGGATTTGCTGATCGGCAAATTTCCGTTCGTACAAGTAAATCTGTGCAAGGACTTGGTTTGCAAACGACCCATCCATGATGCGGGAAGGGTGACCAGTCGCGTTGCCTAAATTGACAAGACGTCCTTCAGACAAGAGTAGTAAGTGATCATTGCGAGTCTTGTCACGATAGACCTTGTGCACTTGAGGTTTGACTTCCTCCCAGTCCCAGTGCTTGCGCATGTAGGCTGTGTCAATCTCATTGTCAAAATGCCCAATGTTACAGACAACCGCGCCCGCTTTGAGCGATTGCAACATAGCAGAGTCGCAGACATTAAAATTGCCAGTCGTGGTGACGACGAGGTCAGTGTTGCTCAGCAGCGTCTTGTTAATGTTTTCGACTTTTCCTGTATTAATTCCATCGTTGTAGGGTGAAACGACTTCATATCCATCCATGCAGGCCTGCATGGCGCAAATCGGATCGATTTCCGAGATTTTCACAATCATGCCTTCTTGGCGAAGTGACTGTGCCGATCCTTTTCCGACGTCGCCATATCCAATCACCAGGGCTTTTTTGCCTGCGAGCAAGTGGTCCGTGCCTCGCTTGATTGCGTCGTTTAGACTGTGCCGACAGCCGTATTTGTTGTCATTCTTGGATTTGGTTACGGCGTCATTGACGTTAATGGCCGGGACTTTCAGCGTTCCTTTTTTCAGCATTTCTAATAATCGGTGCACGCCGGTTGTGGTTTCTTCAGTGATGCCATGAACATGGTCAAGTATGGCTGGAAACTTTTCATGAAGCATCAGCGTTAAGTCACCGCCATCATCCAGCACCATATTCGCGTCCCACGGCTCGCCATCTTTCAAGATCGTTTGCTCAAGGCACCAGTCATACTCTTCTGCGGTTTCACCTTTCCAGGCATAGACCGGGATTCCACGTGCCGCAATGGCGGCGGCGGCGTGATCTTGGGTTGAAAAAATGTTGCAGGAAGACCAGCGGACTTCCGCCCCGAGTTCAATCAGCGTTTCAATGAGCACGCCGGTTTGAATGGTCATATGAATGCAGCCGAGGATTTTAGCGCCTTTTAACGGTTGAGACTCGCGATATTTTTCCCGTAAGGCCATCAATGCGGGCATTTCAGTTTCGGCAATTTCCAGTTCTCTCCTCCCCCAATCGGCGAGGGTGATGTCCGCGACTTTATAGTCTTTGGTTTTGGGGTCTACTGTGGCTGCAGTACTCATATGCTATAGATCCTTTCTTATACGACCAACGTTCTCTGCTTATCGACAAAAACGGTAATTACGCAATGTCTACTTGTCTGACGCGCTGATCTTCTATTGTTCTTATAGTTAAATTCCTGCTTCACGCCGAAGCAGTGCGGCTTTATCTGTTTTTTCCCATGTAAACCCTGGTTCATTTCGGCCAAAATGACCATATGCCGCTGTTTGTTTGTAAATCGGGCGACGTAATTTGAGGTGCTCGATAATGCCTCGAGGATTTAAGGGGAAATGTTTGCGGACGAGTTTTTCAATTCGTTCCACTGCAGCTTTTTCAGTCCCTTTTGGGTCAACGAGTACCGAAACGGGGTTTGGGACGCCAATGGCATATGCCAGCTGCACTTCACATTTGTCCGCGAGTTTGGCAGCGATAATATTTTTGGCAATGTATCGAGCCATATACGAGGCGGATCGGTCAACTTTACTGGGGTCTTTACCAGAAAACGCTCCCCCGCCGTGGCTGCCGACTCCTCCGTAGGTATCGACAATGATTTTTCTTCCTGTGAGTCCTGTATCGCCCATAGGACCACCGGTGACGAATCGCCCAGTTGGATTGATATGAAACGTGACAGCTTTGGGATTATACAGTTTCTTGGGCATCACAGGAGTGATGACTTTATCCATGAGATCTTTTTCAATTTTTTTGGACGTTACGGAATCACTATGCTGGGTCGAGACAACAATCGTGTCAATCCTCACAGGTTTTCCATTTTTATACTCGACGGTTACTTGGGCTTTGCCGTCGGGTCTGACCCAGGGTAAAATATTCTTCTTTCGAACTTCTGCCAGACGTCGAGTCAGTCTATGGGCAAGGACAATGGGCATGGGCATGAGTTCAGCCGTTTCGTTAGAGGCGTAGCCAAACATCAGGCCCTGGTCTCCAGCGCCTCCGGTGTCAACGCCCATGGCGATGTCTCCAGATTGGGCATCAATGGCTGTTATGACTGAACAGGTTCGATGGTCAAATCCCCATGTGGCATCTGAGTAGCCGACCCCTTTAATGGTTTCCCTTATAATGTCAGGAATTTCAACATAGGCTTTTGTTGAGATTTCTCCGGCGACAAAGGCCAGTCCAGTCGTCAGAATGGTTTCGCAGGCCACTCGACAATTTTTATCCTTTTTAATAATGGCATCTAAGATCCCATCAGATATCTGATCGGCAATTTTGTCTGGGTGTCCTTCGGTCACGGACTCTGACGTAAAGAGATAGTTGGATCGTCTCATTAAATAGTATCCTCTATTCTGTTGAGGGACAATA
>BQIX01000240.1 GCA_021604145.1 Nitrospirales bacterium | reverse complement strand
GGCACCTCCTGTAGGACCATCACTGGGTCAGCACGGAGTCAACATTATGGATTTTTGTAAACAGTTTAATGCGAAAACGCAAAAAGAAGAAGGCTCGGTTATTCCGGTTGTCATCTCCGTTTACAAGGATCGAAGTTTTTCGTTTATCACCAAGACCCCGCCAGCATCTGACTTGCTGAAAAAGGCTGCTGGCTTAATTAAGGGATCTGGTGTTCCTCACAAGCAAAAGGTGGGAAAGATTTCTCAAACCCAATTGGAGGAAATTGCTAAGCAAAAGGTTGTCGACCTGAATGCCATTGACGTGGCAGGTGCGGCTAAAATTATTGCCGGGACTGCTCGAAGTATGGGTATTACGATTGAAGGGTGACGGCTTAGTTGCTTCTTAAGTACTAATTGGAGGAAGGATGGTGTGGGGTGAATAAAAAGTTTCAAGCGGCAAAGGCCAAAGTGGAAGAGAAATTATATGACCTTCCTGAAGCAAGTGAGTTAGTTAAACAGATTGCATTCGCCAAGTTTGATGAAACCGTCGAGTTAGCCATACGCTTGGGTGTTGACCCGAAGCGAGCGGACCAGTTAGTGCGGGGGACGACGGCGTTACCTTATGGAACAGGCAAGAAGGTTCGAATCGTCGTGTTTGCGAAGGGCGAAAAAGAGCAGGAAGCCAGAGCTGCTGGAGCTGACTTTGTTGGCGCTGAAGAGCTTTTAGATAAAGTAAAGGATGGTTGGCTTAACTTTGACTCGGCTATCGCCACTCCTGACTTGATGGGGGCGGTCGGTAAGTTAGGTAAGGTTCTCGGCCCTCGCGGCCTGATGCCAAACCCGAAAACGGGTACGGTAACGTTTGAGGTGGGAAAGGCTGTTGAGGAAATTCGAAAAGGTCGTGTTGAATTCAAGGTAGACAAGGCGGGGATTGTGCATGTTCCTGTCGGGAAAGTTTCCTTTGACAGTAAGCAAATTAAGGATAACGCTTTAGCTGTGTTTGACTCTATTATGAAAGCGAAGCCAGCATCAAGTAAGGGGCGATACGTCAAGACTGCCACCCTTTGTAGTACGATGGGCCCTGGTGTGCCACTTGATAGCGTTGGTGTCATTCGTCAATTTGGGTAATGTCCTGGGTGGATGCAGGAAGCGAGATGAATCGATGAAAAAGACAGACAAGTCAGCAGTTGTAACGGAAATGCATGATCGGTTTCTCCAGGCGAGGCTCGCGATCGTTGCGGAATGTTCTGGTATGCCTGTCAATCAGGTTGTTCAGTTGCGTCGGCAGCTTCGTGATGCACAGGCTCGTATGCATGTTGTGAAAAATACGTTAGCGAGTCGTGCCGTTGAAGGGACGCCTTTACTGCCTGTTCAGGGCTTATTTAGTGGGCAGTTGGCACTGGTCATTGGATATGATGATCCTGTTTTGCCCGCTAAAGTTGTTAGAGATTTTATAAAAAATGAAAAGTGTGAAGACAAGTTAAATGTCAAGGGCGGTGTGTTGGATGGGGTAGCTCTCGACCCAGCGCGTTTAAACGCTGTAGCCGATCTGCCTTCAAGGAATGAATTGTTATCAATGTTCCTGTCGGCCGTGCAGGGACCTGTCCGTGGATTTGTGGTTGCGTTGAATCAAATTGTTCGTGGATTTGTTGCCGTGGTGGCTGCAATACAAGAAAACAAAAGTCAGAAGGGGGAGGGAGAAATGCCTGCAACAGAATCGACCTTATCAAAAGAAGATATTATTAATGGTGTGTCAAGTATGAGCGTCTTGGAGTTGTCTGAGTTAGTGAAGGCGCTCGAAGAGAAATTTGGTGTCACGGCTGCGGCGCCAGTTGGTGTGATGGCTGCTCCGGCTGCTGGAGGCGGTGCTGCTGCAGCTGAAGAGGAAAAGACTTCCTTTGATGTGGTGTTGGGTAGCGCTCCGGCTGACAAGAAAATTCAAGTCATTAAAGTCGTGCGGGAGATTACAGGGTTAGGGTTAAAGGAAGCCAAGGATCTTGTTGAGGCTGCTCCTAAGCCTGTTAAAGAAGGTGTTTCGAAGGAAGAGGCTGATGGATTTCAAAAGAAACTCCAAGAGGTTGGTGCGACTGTAGAAATTAAGTAGCGTCTAAACCATTCCTGGCGAAGACATGTTCATTTATTAAAGGAGCACCGAATGGCCCAATCCGTGAATCAGGGGACAATTGTGCGTACAAGTTTTTCCAAAATACCGTTGACCATCCAAATTCCTGACCTTGTAGAGGTTCAGCGAAGGTCATACGACGAATTTCTTCAAGCTGGAACGCCTCCTGAGAGGCGAGAAGAAAAAGGACTTCATGCCGCTTTGAAGAGTGTATTTCCCATTGGAGATTACAATAATTCGGCTCTTTTGGAATTCTCGAATTATGCATTGGGCACGCCGAAGTATGATGTCCGAGAATGTTTAGAGCAAGGAATGACTTTGGCTGCTCCTTTAAAGCTTCGGGTGCGTTTAGTGGTGTTTGATAGTCAGGATAAAGCCGTCAAAAATCGAGTTTTAGACGTTCGTGAGCAGGAAGTGTATGTTGGTGAATTACCCTTAATGACCGATCGCGGGACATTTATTGTGAATGGGACGGAACGAGTGGCTGTCAGTCAGTTGCATCGTTCTCCAGGGGCATCTTTCAGTCATGACAAGGGCCGGACCCATGCAAGTGGAAAGGTTCTCTATTCCGGCAGAATTATTCCCTATCGTGGATCGTGGTTGGACTTCGAATTTGATGCGCGAGATATCTTGTATGTCCGCATTGATCGGCGTCGAAAAATGCCGGCGACAATATTGCTTAAAGCATTTGGATATTCGGCGGATGATCTTTTGAAAATGTACTACCCTGTTGAAGAGATTCGGGTTAGTGGAGGAACGTTGGTTCGTAAGCTTGACTCTGAATTGCACGGGGGGCTTCGTGCTCCGATTGATGTGGTAGGGGCCGGAGGGGGTGATCCTATCGTCAAAGAAGGCATGCGGCTTACGAAACCCATCCTGGGCCGGATTAAAGCAGCTGGGGTCAAAGAAATTCCTGTGAAGCCGGATGAGCTTGTTGGGCGTGCCGTCTTGACGGAATTAATTGATCCGACATCCAAAGAGGTTATTCTCGAGAAGAATCAACGATTAACTGCTGCCATTATTGAACAAATTATTGAAGGCGATCTTCCACCATTTAAAGTCATCTACCTTGGTGGAACGGCGAGCCCTGTCATTCTTGATACATTAGACGCTGAACGAACCTCTTCTCGTGAAGAGGCGTGGGTTGAAATTTATAAGCGACTTCGGCCGGGCGAAATGCCGTCCGTTGATTCCGCGAAGTTACTCTTTGAAAATCTGTTTTCGAATCCAAAACGGTACGACTTGTCTCCGGTTGGGCGCTTGAAAATGAATAAGCGATTTGATCTGGATTTGCCATTAGATCAACGAACATTAACCTCTCAGGATCTGGTTGAGGTTGTGCGGTGTCTCGTTGAATTGAAGTCGGGAAAAGGCGAAGTCGATGATATTGACCACTTGGGGAATCGACGTGTTCGTTCTGTGGGTGAGCTGTTAGAGAATCAGATTCGATTGGGCCTCGCACGCATGGAGCGAAGCATCAAGGAGCGTATGAACCTTCTTGATATGGAGACGGTGCTTCCGCATGATTTGATCAATGCCAAGCCGATTGTTGCTGCGATTAAAGAGTTTTTTGCGGGGAGTCAGCTTTCGCAATTTATGGATCAGACGAATCCTCTTGCAGAGATTACACACAAGCGTCGATTGTCGGCACTTGGTCCTGGCGGATTGACGCGAGAGCGGGCGGGTTTTGAAGTGCGGGATGTGCACCCGTCCCACTACAGTCGAATATGTCCAATTGAAACGCCTGAAGGACCCAATATTGGTCTGATTACGTCCTTGGCAACTTATGCCCGTATCAACCAGTTTGGGTTCATTGAAGCGCCATTTCGGAAGGTGCGTAAAGGGCGTCCTGTTGATGAAGTAGAATTTCTCTCCCCGCTTGAGGGTGAGAAGTTTGTCATTGCGCAAGCCAATACCAAAGTTGATGCAAATGGACGTTTTGAATCTGACACGATCACTGCGCGTGCGGGTGGTGAGTTTGTCATCACAACGCCAGAAGAAGTGGATTATCTCGACGTTTCGCCAAAGCAGGTGGTGAGTGTAGCCACGGCACTTGTTCCCTTTCTTGAGCATGATGATGCGAACCGTGCGTTGATGGGTTCAAATATGCAGCGACAAGCTGTTCCATTGATACAGTGCGAAGCTCCTTTGGTTGGGACGGGTATGGAGGGCATTGTCGCGCGTGATTCGGGTTATCTGGAGCGTGCCTCAGGCGATGGGGTCGTTGAGAGTGTGGATGCTAGGCGAATTGTCATACGAACTGAATTGCAGAAGACGGATGAAGGGAAGAAGGGGAGCAGTCGATTATTGGAGACCTTTGACCTTATTAAGTTTCAGCGGACCAATCAAAATACTTGTATCACGCAAACCCCGATTGTGCGGGTTGGGCAGCCCGTTAAGAAAGGGCAGGTCTTAGTTGACGGACCAGCAATGGATCGCGGAGAGCTGGCCCTTGGTAAAAATGTCCTAGTCGCCTTCATGCCATGGGGCGGATACAATTTTGAAGATGCCATTTTACTAAGTGAAAAGCTTGTTCGTGATGACACGTTTACCTCTATTCATATTGAAGAGTTTGAAGTTGAGGCTCGTGACACCAAGCTGGGCAAGGAAGAAATTACCCGAGACATTCCAAACCTTGGTGAGGAGGCGCTAAAAAATCTAGATGAGAGTGGGATTGTTCGAATCGGGGCAGAGGTCAAGGCTGGAGATATTTTGGTTGGAAAAGTGACGCCAAAGGGTGAGACGCAATTGACGCCGGAAGAGAAACTCCTTCGGGCTATCTTCGGTGAGAAGGCGGGTGATGTGAAGGACACATCTCTCCAAGTTCCTCCTGGGATTGAAGGCATTGTGGTAGACGTCAAAATTTTCTCAAGAAAAGGCGTCGATAAAGATGATCGATCCAAGACCATTGAGTCTGACGATCGAGTGAAAATTGAAAGAAATTATCAGGATGAGCTCCGCATCATTGAAGAAGAGCGGAACAAAAAGATTAGAAAGCTACTCCTCGGACAATTCGTCGGTCGTGATCTGATGGACCCTGACAGTGGAGAAGTTATTCTCAAGAAAAAGGGGCGAATCACCGCAGAAGTCCTGCGGAAGCTCTCGAACGATGATGCGCGTCGAGTGATCCTTGGCGATGGCGAAGAGCAAAAGAAGCTCGAAGAGATTGAGCGAGCAGTCAAGGATCAAATTGAGATTCTTCAAACGATGTATGACGAGAGGGTCGGCAGATTAAGGAGAGGTGATGAGCTGCCGCCTGGGGTCATTAAGTTAGTGAAAGTGTATCTCGCGATTAAGCGTAAAATTGCCGTGGGTGATAAAATGGCTGGTCGGCATGGGAATAAGGGAGTCGTCTCTCGTATTCTTCCAGAGGAGGATATGCCGTACTTGCCTGATGGGACTCCAATTGAGATTGTGCTCAATCCGTTGGGGGTGCCTTCTCGAATGAATGTTGGGCAAATTCTTGAGACGCATCTTGGTTGGGCTGCGAAGGCTCTGGGCATTCATGTCGAAAGCCCAGTGTTCGATGGGGCAACTGAAACAGAGATCAAGAAATTCCTTAACCAAGCAGGACTTCCTGAAAGCGGGCAATCGGTTGTCTATGACGGTCGAATTGGAGAGCCGTTTAAGAGTCCCATAACGGTTGGATATGTGTATATGTTGAAGTTGCACCATTTGGTTGATGACAAGATTCATGCACGTTCCATTGGGCCGTATTCACTGGTCACACAGCAGCCGCTTGGAGGAAAGGCGCAGTTTGGTGGGCAGCGACTTGGGGAAATGGAAGTTTGGGCACTTCAGGCTTATGGAGCTGCATCAACGTTGCAAGAATTCTTAACGGTGAAGTCCGATGACGTACCTGGGCGATCACGAATGTATGAGGCGATCGTCAAGGGAGAAAATTTCTTAGAACCTGGACTTCCCGAGTCGTTTAATGTCTTAGTCAA
>BQIX01000239.1 GCA_021604145.1 Nitrospirales bacterium | reverse complement strand
CCGCCTCCGTGAATATCAAATGTCTTGCCAAGATGCTTGATCGACATGGCTGAGCATTCGATATGCCACCCTGGCCTTCCAGGTCCCCATGGACTTTCCCAACCAGGCTCCCCTGCCTTCGCGCCTTTCCATAAGGCAAAGTCCATAGGATCTTTTTTGCGTTCATCCACTTCAACGCGTGCTCCTGCCAGCATTTCTTCCTTTTTGCGACCTGAGAGACGTCCATAGGCTTCATAAGCACCCACTTCGTAATACACATCCCCATCTATCTGATACGCAACGCCTTTATCGATCAAACCGGCTATCATTTCAACGATTTCTGGCATATGTTCAGTGGCACGAGGTTCAACGTCGGGGATTGTGACCCCTAGACGGTTCATGTCACGATAATACGACGCTATGTACTTTTTGACGACATCTGACCAAGGTACGCCTTCATCCTGTGCTCTCTTTAAAATCTTGTCATCCACATCCGTAAAGTTCCGCACATACGTTACGGAATATCCTTTGTGCTGAAGATATCGATAGAGCACATCAAACGCCACAGCACTTCTCGCATGTCCCAAATGACAGTCGTCATACACCGTCACACCACAGACATACATGCGAACATGGTTTTTCTCAAGGGCTTGAAACCCTTCTTTTTTGCGGGTCAAGGTATTAAAAATATTCATTGTTTCAATAACACATTCACTGAGATTCTAAGGAAGAAACATGTCTCACCACGATAACAACAGAGTTGACTGAAAAGTGGTAATCTACCGTGAACGTCACACACACATTTTTACATCAGCAGCTTTATAAGAACAAATCCGCCGATTAACAAGACTAAGAACAAGATAGAAAATAAATCGAAATACTTTTCGAGAATGTGTTTTACTGACGGGCCAAATACTCTCAAGGCCCCACCGACCAAGAAAAACCTCAGCCCTCGACTCAAAATAGAAGCTATCACAAAGGTGGCAAAATCAATATGGGTTGCTCCAGCTGCAATGGTGAATACTTTGTAAGGGATTGGCGAGAATCCTGCAGCAAACACTGCCCAAAAGGCATTATCGCTATACAACATTGAAACTTTTCCAAACACCTCAGGAGTAAATCCTGGTACATACGCATAAAACCAATCTGAAATAACCGCCCATATACCCATCCCAATGGCATATCCGACCATTCCTCCGACAACAGAGCCGACCAGACAAATTCCCGCAAATCCCAAGGCGCGAGAAGGGGCCCCCACGCCCATTGCTATCAGGAGAACATCGGGCGGAATTGGGAAAAAAGAAGATTCAGCAAACGCAATTAATAACAACGCAATTTTTGCGTGAGGTGTCACAGCCCATTGAATGACCCATTCATAAAGAGCACGGAACAGCGATGCTGGATGGTATTGAGAGCGCGAGGATGACTTTAAAAGATTATTTGGCTGCATTGAGCGTTATAGCGAACCTAATGAATGCAATCGATGTCTTAAGACAAGGTTTAGGTAAGAAGCACCCTGAGGTTGCTCCTTCAATGAACGGACACAGACAATACCACTCTGTCTATTATATAGGTATTACAAATAACTACAATTTGCTGTCTATCCCAGAAATAGCGAATTAGGCATCGAACAACATTTACAAGCATAAAAAAAACCCGCCTCAAATTGAGGCGGGTTTTTTAAGATTTTGTAAATACGTCAACGTTCAGGGATACAAAACTTATTAAATGTTTTGCATAAAATGGGCAACGGCATCTGGATCAACCTTACCCATAATTGCAGACGATGGAACAGTGCTTGACTTCTTGCCTGTAAGTCCACACTCCACTTCATCAACAATCATTTCAACCGGCATTGACATACCCCCATACACATGTGGACCTGCAACAATTTTCGCGTTGGAATAACCATAGATTGCCGTCGCCACATCTTTCGCAAGCCAACCAACAAAGTTAAACTCTGGCACCACGATTAACTTGGCTTTGGAGCAGAGCTTACGTAATTCGGCTGTTGGGAAAGGCCGTAAAGACTTTATTTTAATCAACCCAGCCTGAATTCCTTTAGCCGTACATTCTCGAACGGCTTCCCGACATTGAGCTGCAGCACTTCCAGACGCAATAAGCAAGACATCAGCATCGTCGACATTTTGAGTCTCAACTAGACCATCCATGTATTGATCAATATATTTCCGAGATCGTTCCACGGCTGCCCACACTTCCTGCTGCCATACCGCATGGATGTTATAGGCCATAAAGTTTGACTTTTGTACTGGCGCATCTCGTGACAATCGAGCAGGAGGATTCTCTGCATCTAACACAGGGACAGCTCCCCTCCAAGCTTCACGCTCTGGAAGCTTTAACCCTTTATCCTGCATCGCACAGTAGCCACGAGCATGTGTCACGAAGAAACCATCACAACACACTCCTACAGGAAGAGTGACATCATTTTTTTCGCTTATGATGAACCCCTTCATGATATAGTCGAATAGATCCTGTTGATTCTCAGCATGGAAAACAATCATGCCACAATGCAAAAGGTAAGCAATTTCAATATTATCAGGTTGAATAGCTAATGGAGCATTCACAACTCGACAGGTAAACATCGCCACGGCTGGAAGACGATGACCAGGCCATGAGGCAATGGGCTCAAGGCCACGAAGAGTGCCAGGACCAGCGGTTGCGGTAAAACACCGAACACCCGCACGAGACCCACCAGCAATAGCTGACATGACACCATACTCTTCTTCACCACGATAATATTCTTTGACATACCCCTCTCCATACAGCACACCAATGAGCTGCATTGTTTCACTTTGAGGAGTAATGGGATAGGCAATGGAAAGATCGACATTTGAACGACGCACCGCTTCCTTGGCAGCTTCACTCCCTGTGATGAATTCTTTTTCACGAGGAGCCTCATTAAACAAGTATTCAGGACTGACCACTTTTTGTCTTTTGGCCTCAGCGTGCGGATCCTTCTTTCCAGCTTGTGACGAAGGAGGCGCAGGAGCTGCCGTAATAGGATCGCCTTGTGGATTGGTTTTGACTTCAGGTTCCAGTGCTTCGCTCATGGGTCACCCCTCTATAAACAGTTGATGGCTCTGATTATCATAAATGCTATGGGTTACTTGATAAAAACAATACATAATTCTTTACCTACTACTATCTCTTTTTTTATCCTTCACTTTGCATATTTTCAGGTCGATGCCCAAAGGCTGCAGCGCTGGCTCCTCCAGATTCACCCAATGGAATATTTAATGGATTCGTATGGGTTTTTCCTCCATGGACTTGAGACTGAAGACCGGTAAACCGAACATTTTCACCATTTTCCGCTACTTTAATGCCCATTTCTTCTCGAACCCGCTTAAACACTTGAGCGACACGGCGAATTTTCTCCGCATCAGAATCTCTCACTGTAAACATTGCATCTTCATGCCCTTGCTCAGCACATATGGCAGAAGTCCAACAGTTCGTCCCTGCTCGAATCATTTTTAATGTTAAATTTGCATAGTGACAATGAACGCCAATAAAAATACAGGCCTCGATCTTATTACCCCAAATGGTCAGATTCGGATGGTTTGGATTAATCATTTCTTCTGGTTCGATTTTGGGATACTTGGGTCGATAGTCTGGCATGGGGATGATCATCACCTCAGGTAATTGAGCCGCGAGCTCTAATACAGCTTTGGCCTTGTCTGCGGCATGATCATTCCAGTTCCAAAGAACAAGCGGCCCTGGAAAAATCGTCGCGTTCTTTCTGGTTAGCATGGACCTTGCCATTTCTTCCATTGCGATTTCTTCCTGGACAACATTTCCAAACCTTAGGCCAAACCCTGATTTTGGTGGAAGAACGCCCAATTCGGCTGCTGACGGCGGATGGAACCCAGCAGGGCCAGGCTCGACTATTCTTTCTTCTGTATCTTGAGTTGCTTCCAATTGATCACCCCATAATTTTTAATTTTTTCTTGATCAAGAAAAATTATCGACTTCCGCGTTACAACCTACCCACGAACAGGATTCGCCAGCTTTGCCGTAGTATTTTTTTCTCCATACGTGATATTTTCGGTTAATGCGGAATCACCAACTTGATCGATCATTTCCATTTTAATCGCATTGTGCTTCGCCATGTTGTCGCAAACCCAGACACATTGCGCGCATCCCTTACACCGATCAACGGCAACATAGGCAGAACCATATTTTAGCCCCTTCTCTTTCCCGGCCTCATTATTGTAGAGAATAGTGTTCGCCTCTGGGCAGTACTGAGTACATAACTTACAACTGGTGGCAGCACAAATTTCCGTATCAATATAGGCAATTAAATACATTGAATCCTCATATTCTTAGATAAAGATTTATGCCGTCGCAGCAGCAGGCTTAGTTTTCGGGGCTTCCCAACCATGTTCAACGGCATAGTCCCATGCCGCCTTGACAACTGCGAGGTTTTTATCAATCAATTCTTGTTTTTTCTTAAATTTTCTTTCCACGACACTGTCTAATGCTGCGGTCCCACCAGACACGACAAATCCTTTACCCAGGAATCGATCCTTTACGGCTTGGCCTAGCGCTTCCATATTGGTCAAACCTGTAATGGCGCCGATCGCCCCATTCATCGCCATATTGGTGGCTAGGTCAATTCCAGCCACGTCAAGCGATAACGTCGTTGCAGGAATATAGTAAATCTTCGCGTTAAGCTCTTCTAGCTCTCGAGCTTGATCTGGCTCTAATTTCATGGGGGTATCATGGTTAATTAAGGCAACCCCATTTTTCTTCAGTCCGAAATAGAATGGATTCGTATAACTCTTCCCATGAGTAATGACTTGGGGATGGAAAATCATAATGATGTGTGGAAACGTTATTTCTCCAATTTCATAAATCGGCTCATCTGAAACTCTGACATAACTTTCCACTGGTGCCATACGTTTCTCTGACCCGTAAAAGGGGACAATGGTACTTTCCCCACCCGCATTAATAACACCCGTGCTAAAAATGTGAGAGGCAGTCACAACTCCTTGCCCCCCGACACCAGCCATACGAATGTTGTACCGAATAGCCATATTATTGCCTCCTTAATCTTTTACTTAGGTCAAAAAACACGAAACGTACAATTAATTCTCTCATCAAAAGATGACGATCTTTCTCCTCTTAACTAACAGGCACAGCCTTACCAGTCTTCGGGAGATACTCTTTGTACCCATACAATTCCCCCAGAGCTTGCTTTGCGTCATCGGTCAGATACTCAGAGAATTTATACCGATCATTTTCAACGTCTTTCGCATCTTCCATCACTTTATCTGTGGGAATCGCATATTCGATATTACAGGAGGTATAAGCTTGAATGTAGGTTGGGCCTACTTCTCTGGCGATTAACACAGCTTTCTTAATGACGCTCTCGACTCGACGAGGATTATTGGGGACGACAGTGGCGACATAGGCACAACCCGAAACTTTCGCCATACCTAACATATCCATTTTTTCAAACTTTTTCCCTACAGGCGCCATCTTCAGCACTTGACCTTTATTCGTCATACCACTTTCCTGACCGCCAGTATTTCCGTACACCTCATTATCCAACATAATGGTGGTAAACTTTTCTTTTCTAAACCATGAGTGAAGCGTTTGCGCAAAGCCAATATCGGCCATTCCACCATCACCTGCCATCACCACAACATCTTTTGGTTTATCACCAAATCGAAGCTTAAGCCCTCTCGTCAGTCCGCTTGCGACACCATTCTGATCTCCATAATTCCCATAGACAAATGGAATAGCAGCCTGCGAGATAGCCAAACGACCGCAACCAGCCGTCCCAACCGTAATGGTATCCTCAGGATTAGGGAACGCAATCATGGCTAAACGAATGAATAATGTCATGGCACATCCTGCACACATTGGATGCTCTTCAAGAATTTCCTTGAAAGTTCCAACTTGAGAAACAGAAGTCTTTTTTCCAAATGGTCCATGATCAACCATATCCCGATATTCTTTTGGCATCCATCGATCAAAACCTGGGGTAAATTTCACATAATCGAGGCTCATATTTAACTCCTCCTTCTTCGTGTTTTAAAAGGAAAACTTT
>BQIX01000238.1 GCA_021604145.1 Nitrospirales bacterium | reverse complement strand
GCAATTGTGGACCCTGGACCTATTTTTTACAGGCAGGAGCGAATCGGGAAGAATGGTAAAAAGTTTTTACTGTGGAAATTTCGAACGATGCGCGTCCATCAACCTTCCGACGTTGGTCAACTGACTGTAGGCTCAAGAGATCCTAGAATTACCTCGTTTGGGTATTATTTACGGACACTCAAATTAGATGAAGTTCCGCAGTTATGGAACGTCATGAAGGGAGAAATGAGCTTAGTGGGCCCTCGGCCTGAAGTGGAACGATTTGTACGATTATATGACGATACGCAAAAACGAGTTCTTCAACTCCGTCCCGGCTGTACAGATATTTCGGTGATTCGAGGACATTTCCATGATGAAGCTTTACTTGACGACCATCAACACGATCCAGAGCAGTACTATATTAGTACCATTATGCCACGAAAGTTAGATCATAATTTGTATTATTTAGACCACCATTCATTATTGTTAGATCTAAAAATTTTAACTGGTACGATGATGCTATTAATAGGCATCAGGAAAAATCGACCAGTCATGGACGGTCATTGAATAAAGGAGAACGAGAACGAGAACAGTCCCATAAATCATTTGTGCGTTTATTCTGTGTAATGATTTTGTCGTCACTTACAAGTTTCGAGAATATGAGCGATGAAGGATGGTATTTGGAGGGAACTTGATTGGTATAGTACTGTAGGACGCTGTCTGGGACTGCCATGGCAGTTGAATTTCTGTAATTTATCTGCGTATAACTGTGTAGAGATGATGGCCCCAGCTGTAATTGGTGTGTCATTTTCACCACAGCTTCATTGTTTAGGAGATGAAAGGGTATTGAAGAAAATCATGATGCGAATACTTTTTCCTATGTTTTTTGGATTCTTTGTTTTCCTCTCAGCCTGTAGTTCGATAGGGACCGGTGTTGAGGTTTTTAGTCCGTCTGACTTAGGAGAGAAAGGTTTTCCGAGTTTTTCTAAGGGTTCGGTGTTGCCCGGAAGCAAAGTCATTCCCCATGATGATAAGGAGTATATTATTAGGGCTGGTGATCAACTGAGTATTAAATTCTTCTTCAATCCTGAATTGAATGAGGAAAATTTAATTGTACGTCCTGATGGTCGAATCTCCCTCCAGCTCGTTCACGAAATTGAAGCTGCAAACCTGACGGCTCCGCAACTGACAAGTCTTTTGGAAAAACGATATTCTGGGCAAGTTAAGAACCCGGAGATAGCCGTTATCGTGCGATCGGTCAAGGAGCTTCCTACTGTGTACATTGACGGCCAAGTAGAGAGCCCGGGGGTGTTTGAAATCGTTGGCTCTCTCAATGTGCTTCAAGTGGTTGCGCTTGCTCACGGGTTTGACGAAGACACCGCCAAAAAGAGTGAGGTTATTGTCATACGACGAGATCAACAAGGTCATTCGTTCGTGATTAAGTTAGATCTTACGGCTGCGCTTAGTGGAAGGGACTTAAGTCAAAATATTCAACTTCTTCCGAATGACTTTGTTCATGTTCCCAGGGCGTTCTTTTAAGTGAGATCATTAATGATGATATCGTCGAATCAAGAAGGTACGGAATGCGCCATCTATTTTATATCGGGTTTTCCCTCAAACGAAACCTTTTATTCGAAATGAATTGAGGTTACGATTATGTATATTTTACGGAATCAAATTCGTGGACGGTATTCATGGTTATCTCCGCTTCGCCCGGCAATGGTGATAATGAGTGTCCTTATTTTTCTACTACCTACTTTTGATCAAATTGACCTTGCTTATGGTGTCTCTGATCTAGAGGCAAACCGTCCAGTCGTGAAACAGCCTGTTGAACGGTCGAATAAACAAGCTTTTGTGATTATGCAGCAACAGCTTCATGCGTATCGGGAGCAACTTCAGTCATCGGAGAGCGAGTTAGAAGCGTTTCAGCAGAAACATGGAATTATCTCTCTTGAAACGCAAATTGATTTACTCCTTCAGCAACGTAAGGCGTTAGATGATTCGTTGAAGAAAGTGCGCAATATTTCAATGGGATATAAAGAAAAATATGAGTGGGTAAAAGGTCAAATCAGTCTTGTTCCCAAAGAAGTTCCCCTTTCAACAACTAGTAGTGAACAGGGAGTGATTAGTGCAGCAAAGAATAACTTGCTGGGACTTCAACTCAAAGAGCAACAGTTACTGACCAAATACACGAGTGCGAGTCCCCATGTGCAGTCGGTTCGTGAGGAAATGAATGTGATTGCCCGTTTTATCACAGAGCAAGAAGCCAAGCAGGCGGGGAGTACCACACATGGGAAGAACCCATTGTATCGTGAGATGGAAATGCAATTATTTCAAACACAGGCAGATTTAATATCCGCTGAGGCTCAAAGTGAAGTCATTGTCAAGCAGATCGCTGAAGTTGATCAAGAGCTTGAACGGTTTAGGGGATTACGGTCTGGTCTTGATGAACTTCGACGTCAAGTGACGGCTGCTGAATCAAACTATTTAAATTACTTAACGAAGGTGGGCACCACGCCACCGCAAGACTATCAAGTCCAAGTTGGCGATCAACTCGATTTTAAATTCTTTTTTAATCCAGAATTAAACGAGTCAGTCGAGGTTCGGCCTGATGGGCGCATTGCGCTTCAGTTGGTCGGTGAAATCTCGATTGTCGGTTATACTGTGGCACAGATACGTGAGGTCTTGATTGAGAAGTATGCAGGACAATTAAAAAATCCAGAGGTTGCCGTGTTACTCCGATCCTCTCATGTTTTAGCTGGAGAGGCGAGTGTTCGTTCATCAGGTCAATCGAGTCGTGAGCATCATGAAAACTGAATCTGCAGTGGACAAAGAACTACTCCCTTATCCCTTTGGAAGCATTCGAGATATTCTCACGGCTCTTTTCAGGCAAAAGATCAAGATTTTACTTATTTTTGTTGTCACCTTTTTGACGATCATTGGATGGATTTATTCCAAGGAGACTTTATATGAGGCCGAAGCAACAATTCTTCTGAAATTTGGTCGTGAACATATCTTCAGGCCAGAAGTCGGAGATGTGGATCAAATTGTGCGGTTTAATGAAATTGCAGCTGTCGAATCAGAGCGGAAAATTTTGGAGAGTCGGGATCTTGTCCAGCGAGCTGTCGAGACAATAGGAGTTGAAAATATTTATCCTGATTTAATTATCGCTAATGAAGAAGTCCAGCCGTGGCAAGTGGAAACGGCCTCTTTAAGGTTTTTAGGTAATTTGACGTCTTCTGGAGCAGAGGGGACCAACGTTATCGAAATTGGCTTTTCCCATCAAAACCCTCAAGTTGCGGCTATGGCCTTGAATGTGCTGATTGATGTGCTGCAAGAAAAACACCTCCAAGTATTTAGTGATCCCAAGTCGTCGTTTTTAATTCAGCGGTTAGAAGCCTATCAGAAAAATCTTGAGCAGGCTGAAGATGTGCTACAGGATTTTAAGCGGAAGCATGATCTTGCTTCTCCCCTGGAAGATCAGCAGCGTCGCTTGCTTGATCAGCGTTCTCAATTAGATACCAATAACAAAACGATCAAAAATCAATTACAAGGTTTAGTTGGGAGAATTTCGTCGCTTACCGATCAGATGAAGACTGTATCCAAACGCATTCCGCTTTCGACAACTGAGGGTGGAGGCATGGTCGCCAAAGCCAAGGCAGATTTATTCGCACTCAGGCGACAGGAACAAGGTTTGTTGGCAAGATATACGGAAGCCAGTGGTCCTGTGCAGAATATTCGAGAGGAAATTGAGCTTGTCGAAGAGTTTATCCGAACTCAAAAGAATAGCGAGGGAGACAAAAGTGTTACAAGCGGGAAAAATCCAGTATTTCAGAACCTTGAGGTTGAGCATCTGAAGGCATTGTCGGAGTTGAAGACGCTTCAGGCCAGTAATGAAGTCATTGCTCGACAGATTAGCGACCTAGATAAGAAAATACAACGGCTTGATTCACTGCAGGAGGAGTTAATCGGGCTTGATCGTAAGAGGGCAACAGCTGAAGAAAATTACAAATTATACCTTAAGAAAGTTGAAGAAGCCAAAGTTTCTGATGAAATGAATCAACTGAAAATGTCCAATATTAGTGTGATTCAAGCCGCAGATACGCCCCGTAGACCGTCAGGTCGCCCCAAAAGTCGTCAGCTACTCTTCGGCTTCATTTTTAGTACAATAATGAGTTTGGGAATGGCATTTGTGATTGAGTACCTGCAAGGGGGCTATGCGAGGCCGGACCAGGCAGCTGAGGACTTAGGTCTTCCTATTTTGGCTTCTTTTAATCAGAAGGGGTAGAGCTCTCTTTATGTATCTTACCTACTACGGTCTGAACCGCGAAGCATTTCAAATCACACCAGATCCGAGTTTTCTCTATATGAGTTCTAGTCACAAGGAAGCTCTTGGTGCGATCATTTATGGGGTCGAAAAGCGAAAGGGGTTTATTTCGATTATTGGAGAAGTGGGCGTAGGGAAGACTACAATCCTTCGTGCCTTTCTCGAAGGACATAGCGATTCGAATCAAAAGACTGTGTATATTTTCAATCCAGTTGTTTCATACCAAGCCCTTCTCACGGCTATTTTTAAGGGGCTTGATATTGTTCCTGCTGCTGCTGACGAAGTCGAAATGGTAAATCAACTCCATGAAGTGTTAGTAGAAAATTATAAAACTGGTGGGACTGTTGTTCTGATCATTGATGAAGCGCAAAACATGCCGATTATGACGTTGGAGAATCTACGCATGTTATCGAACCTTGAAACGGCAACAGAAAAATTACTCCAAGTTGTTTTGGTTGGTCAGCCTGAGTTGGAAAGATTACTAGAACAACCGGAGTTACGCCAATTTCAACAGCGGATTGCCCTTCGAGCTAAAATCTGTCCCCTTACTGAAAAAGAAAGTATGGCATTTATTCTTCATCGAATTGCGGTTGCCTCCACTCCAAGAAATCCGGTTTTTACGAACAAGGCACTCCAATTGATAGCCCGAAAAGGAAAGGGTATCCCCCGGAGAATAAATATTTTATGTGATAACGCACTCATTACTGGGTTTGGGCGACAACTCACCCCTGTTCCTGTGAGTGTGGTGAAAGAAATTCTTGTAGATATTGATGGCACATCTTCTCCTACCCTATGGAAGTGGGGCCTTGTGGCTGGATTGGTTTTGCTTTTAGGTTTTGGTGTGCTGTTTTATTGGGAAACATTCAATTCCCAGTTGAGTAGCGGGGTTGTCCGGAATATTAGTCAACAAGAACCAGGCACCCTTAGCGAATCTAGAAAGACGACCGTGATTTCTCAGCAAGAAGTAGGGCAATTGGGGAGTACGACTAGATCCGATAAATCTTTACATGAGACGCCACTTGGTCAATTGCCTTCGCATGCTCGGCGAGAATTTTTTACGGATGATGTGACTGTTGCAACTGAAAATAATCAATCTGTGAAGCCTGGAGTTAGCGACTTAGAACAAATCAATAATGAAGAATCAAATATTCCTGCTTCTAGCAATCGACAGGAAGCCGTTGCCTCTTCATCTCGTCGGTTGCCGCAAAGTATTCAGGCTCAATCTGTTCATCGTTCATCCAGTGGAAAAGGCGAGGATGCTTCTGTTCATCATTCCACAGCAATTCAATCCCCTTCAGAACAATCTTCAATGGTGAAGCGATTTGTTCAGCATGGGGAAAACTTGAGCCAAATCGCTAGTGAGACCTATGGCTCAACAAGCCTGGAATATATTGAATGGGTCAAACGCCATAATCCCCATATTGAGGATCCAGATATGATTCTCCCAGGTCAATATATTGTCTTGCCTGAGTATCCTAAAACCGCGGATCTCCACCATGAGTAAAATCTATGATGCATTACAGATTGCTCATGGCGAGCGATTAGCTGCAGCGAAGAGTCAAAAGGACGATCCGACAGTCTTTCTTCCTCCCCTCGTCACACAAGATAGTCAATCTTCTTTTCCCAGGCTCTATCAAAATTCTGAACTTTTGGCCTTATCTCAGAACCTTGCAGCACGACTTCCTGATCCAAATAAAAATGTGATTCAGTTTATTGGTTCTCGGAAAGGCGAGGGGACATCGACCTTGGTTCGGGAATTGGCAATGGCTTCA
>BQIX01000237.1 GCA_021604145.1 Nitrospirales bacterium | reverse complement strand
GATTTTTGTAGAAAAGCCTCTTCGAGATGTCCTCGACGAATGGTCTCGCTATCGATCCGATGTGATTCAGATCGAGGACCCCAGTCTCGGGGCCTTACCCATAAGCGGCGCGTTCCGTCTTGATAACATCCAGGGGTTTTTGCAAGCGCTGGACGATGCGTTCTCGATTCGCGTCGCCAGTCGTAGCCCGGATCGCATCGTCTTAGCTCGTCAACCTTAGGCATTGCCGCATGAGGCTCCTCGACCCTTAAGAGGCTGGTCGACTTGAAGGAGCCTTGTCGTGGTCGAGGTGAATGTGTCATTAAATCGAGTCTGACTCCATTAGTTTATATTTTTTAATAAATTTTTATTGAAGAGGTCAGGGTCTGTGATTCGTATTCGTCTTACCTAGGAGTCGATCATGCGGGTCGTGTGGGAGGAGCTGTGATCAACTCCATTGGTTTTGATCGATATTCATCATACTTCTATATTTTCGAGGACAGAGAACTACGATTCCAGATCCCACACTTAGTCCCATCGTTGTGAATTCTGTCTGCCAAAGCGAAAAGGGCGCACGAATGAATCTGGAAAAATGGAAGCGAGTCAAAAAGAACAACTCACGGCAGGCGACACCCACGCGGGTGCGTGAGGCGTTCTTGAAAGCGGCGTTCTCGGTCAATGAATATCATCGGCACCGCATGGTTTGGGGTGCCATGATCGGGCTTTCGTCATTGGCCGTGGGCACGTATCATCCGGCTTTGGCACAGGGCGGCCAGGCGTTGCCCCAACCCGGTCAGTTCCGTCATCAAGATTCTGAGTTGACGAGTAGCGGTCGTCATCATACAGAACTTGCAGCACGTCAAGATGGAAGCGACCCCATGCGGAAGTCCATGCTGATTCCGGCTGGAGATCTTCAGTCAGCGTTGTTGGCGTTATCCGATCAAGGAGGCGTCGAGCTCTTATATCCTGCCGCATTGGTTGCCGGGCTTCAGACGAAAGGTCTAGAAGGGCTCTACTCTTCCGAAGAAGCGCTACAGAAGGTGCTGAAAGGGACGGGGCTGAATTATCGCTTTTCCAATGCCAACACCGTGACGTTGTTTGCGCAGACCGATACCGGTGCGGCAGGAGCGGCTGTTGCCGGAGCCTCTTCAGCATCCGATATCCCTGTCGTCGAAGTCCAGCCCGTGGAAGTGACCGATACGATCACCCACTCCAAAGTGTTCCTCCCGCCGGTGGATGGGTATAAGGCGGATGAAGCCATTGGCTCCACGCGCACGGCGTTACCGATTACTGAGACCCCCACGTCCATCGGTGTGGTGACGCGCGACATCATTAAAGACACGTATTCCCGTACGCAAAACGATGCCTTCGAGCATGTCAGTGGGGTGTCAAGGGCCAATACCAGTCGGGGGGGGCGGACAGAAGCGTTTAATATTCGGGGTTTCAGTGGTAGTGATCGAGAAGGTTCGTTTGGCGCCATTCGGTCGAATGGGCTTCCAACCGGCGCTTCCTTTGCGCCGGACCCGGCTCTTGTCGAGCGCTATGAGATTATCAAAGGCCCAGCTTCGATTGCCGGAGGGGCGTCTTCCCCCGGCGGTTTCGTGAATCGGATTACCAAGCGCCCGGAGGATGTCAATTTTGCCACGTCTGATTTTCAGGCAGGTTCCTTCGATTTGTACCGCGGCGTGGTGGATGCCAATGGGGTATTGCCGCTGCACGAGAATGTCCGTGGCCGTCTAATTTTTGCGGTCGAGGAGGGCGGTCACTTTGTGGATGATATCGATGTCCGGCAATACACGGTCGCGCCTTCATTGGAAATAGACCTCTTTGGCGGCGCCGGCACGTTGCTGCTGACCGGGCATTATCAGAATTTTGATGGTTCGAATACTCCTGGGTTTCCCTTGTTGGAGAATGGTGAAGTCCCGGATATTCGACGTACCCGCTCCATTGGAGGCGGAAGTTCGAATGGGGCGAAGTTTACCTTCGAACAGCAAAACTATGAATTGCACTATAATCACGAGTTTGTCAATAATTTAACACTCTCGGTGAGAGGCAAGTATGCGAAATCAGATCAGTCTGATAAGTATATTTATGCTTATGGCAATACTCCTCTGAGCGGAGTAACGCCCATATATGGGGCATTGCGTACGATTGATTGGGAAACGTACGCGGGAGAGATATTCCTCAGTCAAGAATTCGATATGCTGGGCCAGAAACACGAGGTACTGATTGGAGTGGATCATCGCGACCAGACTCAAGACGTGACGGTTGGGTATGCGTCTCTCGGAGTTGACAATATCTTCAATCCGGCCAATAATTTTCAGCTACCATCAGATGCTGTGCTAAACGCCAATCCATTTGCCACCTCCCCACGAACGAGCAAGATCAAACAAACCGGCCTCTTTGGCCAGGCGGTGTTTCGCCCCATTGAGCCGCTCACTCTTGTGGCGGCTGGCCGATATGACTGGGCGGAGGCGTCTAGAGACACCCCCTTGGCGCGCTCCAACGGGAGTGAGAATTATTCCGAGTTTACCGGGCGCGTGGGAGCGACCTATGCCTTGCTTCCTGATTTGCGGGTCTATGCGGGCTATTCACAATCGTTTCAAGTAAATATTAGCTCAACGACTGTGGATGGTGCCTTGGTTCCGCCTGAGACCGGCGAGAGTTATGAGGTTGGGGCTAAGCTCGATCTTCTGGATGGGCGACTCCGCCTGACCACGGCGTTGTTTCGGTCGTATCGTCAGAACGTTGCGACTCTTGACCCGAACAATCCGCTTTTTTCGATTGCTGTGGGCGAGCAGCGTCATCAGGGCGTAGAGTTCGATGTCAATGGGCAGCCGTGGCCTGGTCTCAATATGACTGCGAATGTTGCGTATATCGACGCGGAAATCACGGAAGATAATATAGGAGGAAGAGTTGGAGAGACTCCGACTTTAATCCCACGATCGTATATCGGCAAGGTCTTTGTCACCTACGAACTGCAATCGGGCTTGATGCAAGGGCTGGGCTTTGGTGGTGGAGTGTTCTTCCAGAGTGGGTACGAACTACAATTGCCCAATGGCTTCAAGACTGATGGCTATGAGCGAGTGGATGCCGTGGTGTTTTACCGTCCACCGCGAAAAGCCTATGACTTTACGATCAATGTGCGCAATCTGTTGGATGCCACTTATATAGAAAGTCCTAGTGCTTTGGATTTTGGGAATCAATTTGGTGCGCCCGTCAGTGTCTTCGGGACCTTGCGCGTCAAATTTTCCCCGGACTTAGATTGGTCGCTCTGGTAGGTGGAATATGGAAAAAGCATTTCTGTTAAGTGGTCATCTCAAATTTAGGCAACAGATTCGTCCTCTGCCATGGGCTCAGGGCAACAAACAAGGTCAGGGGTGGGTGAAGCTGTAGCTGTAATCCACTATTGCGCTTCACATATTCGGAAAATTCCTTCATTCGATAATTCAAATTCCAAAGTAGGCTACGTATCACGGGCAGCGGAGCGCAGAACTTTGGCCGTCGTTAGTTTCCTAGTTGAAATTTGAGATGGCTCGTCTTTTCGCTATGTTGACTGAAGATGTCTCGGCTATTGCGATGACCTTTGTCAGGGGGAAACGCATATCTCTCCAAGTTTTCATTGCAAGTGTGCCTCGTTAAACAGCGTAGTAGCTTAAGTTGAAATACGTAAATTAAAATAGTTTACTTTTCAAGGGCAGGAAAACGCCTTTTCATTCGTCTTATTCTATGAAGGGTGTAGAGGATAGTTGTGCCATGATGCCTTGCTCCTCAACTATGAGAACGCCGATGATTGAAATTGATAGGTGCCTGGGCTCGGTCGGTACAGATGTTTGGCAGTTCGACAGATTTTGAATTGTGATGAATGGCTAACTGGAACAGTAGAGTTTTACGGTACACTATCAGTTTTTCATCGCACAATCCCTACAAGATTCTCTACGAGGTTTTTGTTTTCACAACTATCATAAACCTGAATCATGCGTTATGCAGTCAGGTATCGTGTTCTTGACGGAACGGGTTGTATTTGAAGTTTGTTGGAAAAATAATTCGTGTAAACATGGTGAGATTTGCTGACCATGCATGAACAGGTTGACGGCTTTGGTGTGGGACGACGTAAGGCGGCTTATGGGTGGCTGCTTTCACTCGTGGTGCATGGGGTTATCGGCGCGGGGATTGTCTTGACGATGTCCACGATTGTGGAGGTGCCAAAACCCGATACGTTTCGAATGGATATTTCACTCGTGACCCCGCTGCCTGAACCCGTGAAGCAGCCTCAAGTTGTTCAAAAAACTCCTCAGTCCAAGCCGGTGGTTAAACGACAGCCTGTTGAACAAAATCCTGTGAAACAGGTTGTTCCCAAGACTCCCATTAAACAAGAGCCGGTCAAGCAGAAAGTCGTTCGAGCGCAACGCCCTCAATCTCAGCCAATAAAGCAGCCGGTCAAACAGCCAGTCAAACAACCAGTTAGACAACCTGTCAAAAGCGTGACAACTCCGATTCCTCAACCAAAGACCGCTCCTACTCCTGTGATGCAGACGGTGGTCGCTCAGGCTCAAATACAGTCAACACTTCAGCCAACTCATCGTGCGGTGGCGATGAAGTCCACGCCGATCGCTACCCCAGCACGCGAAGCTAAGAGTCAGCCGTCAGTTCAGCAGGTTCCGGTGGCGTCACGAAATGGGGCAAAACCCACAACTCGTACTATTGAAGCTCGATCGCCAAGCTTAAAGCATGTGTCGGTCATTGCCTCCGGGTCGATCAGCCGATCGGCGCCGCGAGTGAAGCCTTCTCCTGCTCCCGTGCGTTCGGTGTCGAAAGCTCCGGCGCCCGTTCAGACAAAGGCGCCTCCAGTCAAATCGTTCTCTCGCCGGTCTGTTGAGCGCACGGTGATCAAAAAGAAACAGACAGAGGTCGTCAAGCGTGAGTTGGAGAAGACTCCATTACCTAATGCTGACTATGGGTGGGTTGCTGATACGCTTTTGAAAAGAGTGCAACAGTTAAAGCGGTACCCGGCTCGTGCACGAAGAAAAGTCTGGGAGGGAACTGTTGAGTTACGGGTGTTGATTAATGCGGCTGGTGAGATTCAAGATGTGCAAGTCCTCGAAAGCTCTGGCCATAATCTATTGGATGAGGAAGCCTTGAACACAATCAAAATGGCATCCCCGCTAACATTACTACATCGCATTCAGCATCCAATTGTAATGGTGGATCTTCCTATTGTGTATAAATTGAATTAATGACATTTATAGATTTGCTGGCGCACTTCAACAATAAGTGAATACGTCAGAGGCTGGGTCCGGGAAGTACAGGGTAATCCCTTAAACGTGTGCATTGTATGCATTGCGGGTTCTCGTTATCCGTACACCGGGTATGAGTAATCATAATGAGAGAGTTATATTCGTGCTGTTAATAAGGAGGATTCTTATGAGTCGCATCAATTCAGTCTTGTTCTGGTCCAGTCAGTCGCTCATCGGTAGTCTGATGGTTGTGTGTAGTGTTCTGAGCGTACCTTTTGTTGTTGAAGGGGCACCTCCCTTTGAGGCGACCGTCATTGATGCGGAGGGTGTTGAAAGTCAGATTCAGAACTTTCGTTTTTATTATGAAGAGCGATTAGATGAGACGGCCTTTGTTCCGCATGAATTGCACCATGTTCCTGTTAAAAAAGGTGCTGCCACCATTCAGGTGAAATTTTCTTCGATTCAAGAAATTCATGTTCAATCGAATGGTAAGGAACCCGAACTGACCGTTCATTTAACGAATGGAAAAACAGGGAAGTTTCCATTAGGAATTGACGGGCGATTTCGTGGAGATTCAGATTTCGGGGAAGTTGATTTTCTCCCATCTGGGATACGATCCATCAAATTTGCAAAGTAAGCTGTTGAAACGTGTGTCTCGTTTTTGACTAAATGGGTGTTGTTGGTGGCAACGGCTTTTCCAGAGAGAATTTCTGCTCATGTTGGATAGGGTGTTTGAATGAGCGAACCCATGATACAGCTTCAGCAGGTGAGCAAAGCCTACAAGGATCACTCAAGTGTGGTTCCTGTTTTGCGAGGTATTGATCTCACAATTGAACAGGGAGAGTTTGTTTCCATCATGGGT
>BQIX01000236.1 GCA_021604145.1 Nitrospirales bacterium | reverse complement strand
CGAACCAAGACCTTGATGGGAGTACCGATAAATCCAAAGGCTTCTCGAAGAGCATTCTCAAGATATCGCTGATATGTAGTATTCACATCCCCGGAATGACGCACAAAGAGTGCAAATGTTGGCGGTCTCGTCGCGACTTGCGTGATATAGACAGACTTTACTGGATTTCCAGCCCGAAGGGGTAGGGGATTTTTCTCCAAGGTACGTTGCAAGAACTGATTGAGCTGGCCAGTTGGAATTCGCTTCACAAACTCAGACATGACCTTATTTACTTTACGAAACACCTGCGCAATGGTGTCTGGATTCAAGGCTGATGCGAACACTACTGGGACAAAACCAAAAAATGGAAATCGCCGTTGTAATTCTCGCTCATAAGTTATTTGGGCTTCTGGGTCCTGAGTCCGTAAGTCCCACTTATTCACCATGATCACACATCCACGACCCTGTCGTTGAATCAAGCCCGCAATCTTCGTGTCTTGTTCAGTGACACCTTCCACGCCATCCAACAACAGAATGGCCACATCAGAACGCCCGAGTGCACGCATCGCACGGACCACACTATATCCCTCAACACCTCGATCTATACGGCCACGCCGTCGAATTCCTGCCGTATCGGTCAAAATATAGGAAGATTCTTGAAACGAGACCTCTGTATCAACAGGGTCTCTTGTCGTACCCGGTTGATTACTCACAACCAACCGGTCTTCACCAAGAATCAAATTCACTAACGTGGACTTGCCAACATTCGGTCGGCCCACGACTGCAACTTTCGGAGTATTTTGAGAACTCTCTTCTTCATGCCCTTTAGGTAAATACGGAAGCATGGCCTCAAGTAATTCATCGACCCCAATTCCATGTTCTGCTGAAATTGGAAAGACTTCTGCCAGGCCAAGTTTATAAAAATCTGCAAGGAGTGATTCAGATTGAGGTGTATCAATCTTATTCACAGCCCAAAACACTGGCTTTTGAATACCTCGAACCAATGAGACAATTTCTTCGTCAAGCGGGGTTAACCCACTTCGTCCGTCCATTGCCAAAATCAAGAAATCTGCTTCAGCAATGGCCATTTCAGATTGCTGTTTTATTTGCGACAACATGCCCTCTGAAGCTGAGGGGTCCAATCCTCCAGTATCGATAAGCTGAAATACCCGATTTTGATAGACACAAGGGGAAGAATTTCGGTCGCGCGTTACTCCAGGTCGATCATCGACAATGGCTTTTTTTGAGCCGATAATTCGATTAAATAACGTCGACTTCCCAACATTGGGACGTCCAATGATAGCCACTTGAGGCAATGGCATGCCAGACGATTCCACAATTCCAGGCAGTGGTAGGCTTTCGCTCTTTGTTGTCGTTTTCTTTTTCCGCCGTGAAGACGTAGAGTAAAACTTTCTCATAACTTTCAAAATACTCTATTATAGCGAATCCAATTAATTTCCAGTTGGTGACCTTGGCTATGTTCTCTGGATAAACCTGATGTGTCGAATAGGCATCCAACGTTGAGTTCGGATCTATCCTAGCCAGTTTCTGAGAGATGCCAAGACGGCGTAATACTATAGCGAATTTAAATGAGTTCCAGTGATGACCTTGGCGACGATTGTTGTGTTATCTTGCGTCATCACAAATAGATAACTGACGTTCAACGCAGTTCTGCCCCCGAGGTGTCGGCTTTTAAGTCGCCAAGCCAGCGTCATGACCCACATCAAACATTGAAAGTTCATTGAATCGGCTATAGGTCTCAAGCTTCGGAAGGTTATACCCGCATGGGTGCTCTAACAGCAATTAATCTTGTCTATCACGTAATGGATATTAAAGTTTAGCAATTTGGTATTTTACCGATTCGGTATAACTGAAACGGCTATAACTCAGTGACAACTCTCATTTGCAACATGATAACCCGACACTATCATGACAGGTTTGTCAGAACAATCATTTGCGCGAATAGACAATCATCGCTCAGCTAGCAAACTTCAGGTGCTTCATCTTGCCTGGCATCACCATCATGATGAGGATGAAAAAGCTCGTCTCTCAATTTCATATCCTCACCTTTCGAGAAATTTAGAGTGAAGAGGGAGGGAGTAATGCGAAAGCGAGGACAATTTGTCGGAGATGAGAGGTAAGGCAGGAAATCGCCTAACTATGCAAATGCTTCATAGCCGCTGCACACAGGATAATAAAGACGCCCATCCATAGCGTTCCACGTTGGAATGGGACAGGCTCATACACCATTTCTTCTTTTTCCTCTGACGTTTCTTCCCCTGTCGGTTCATTTTTAAAGATCACAGTATAAAGAAAAATCGTTAATACACCAAGGACTAAGCTAAGTTTGATAAAAAAGATCGTGAGATATTTGGCATTATGCGATATACCATCTCCAGTCATCAGCTCCATAGCTTTGCTCACATAATGAAGATTGAGTCCGCCAGTGAACAATGCCACCACAAGAATGACGCCGACTACCCTTTTGTACTGCAAATAAAATGTTTCGGTAATCGGTCGAATATATTCTTTCGGCACAGACGTTCGCAGGCCTGGCGTCACGGCCATCACCAAAAAGGCCAGCCCACCGATCCAAACGACGGCTGAAAGTAAATGCAGCCAATGCACTAGAATTGGAATAACTTGATTAAGGTCTGTAAAGACCGCTTGAAGAGCTTCCATGAGAGTTATGTTCGGGAATATAAACGAATCAAAGTTTTCTTAGCTGATACACTTGCCTAACACAAATCAATACCGTGGTCGGATTTTTGAGGATCGGATACAACGCAGGATGGTTGTCAATCAATTCAGAACTTAAATACCGGGGTTTCGTTTCCAAACCGTTTTTTTCTGAGTTCTTCCATGAGTTCAACTGTGACGACTGAAAGATCCCGTTCGGCTGCTTGACGTTCAACGCCCTTTTTGACCATGGCACGTAAAAAGTACGGAATTCGATTCAGTCGAGTTTCTGCAGCCTCGTCCCACACAACTGACGTTGTTTCTGGAACATTAAAAGCGACTTCAACTTTCTCTCCGCCTTTAGGTGTATAAAGGCACCATTCATCTTCATCAAGCCAATCACCATGATCGACATAGGGCCTGGCACGGCATCCACCACAAATTTCACTGTATTCACAGTCGCCGCATTTACCTTTAAGGTGAGGATAGCGGAACGAGTCAAAAATATCTGAGCGTTCCCATAAATCTACAAAGCTTTTCTCTCGAACATTTCCAGCAGAAAGCGGCATGTAGGGACAGGGCGTCAGGTCCCCATTCGGCGTAACTCTCGCGTAATTCGTCCCGGCCAGACAGCCGCCCCCCATATATCCCTGCGCTTTGGTTATGGGTGAATTAGGATCTTTTTCATAGGCCAACCGCTTAAAGTGTGGTGCGCATCGAGCCCGGACCAGCATATCGTTATACTTGTCTTGGCAGTCAACCAGGTAACCGAGAACTTCTTCATATTGCGATGGCGTAATATCTGAAAGTTCCTCGCCGCGTCCAGTACAGACCATAAAGAAGACGTTGAGTACCTTGGCTCCGAGATCATGAGCCCAATCAATGACCTCGGGTAATTCCTGATAATTCATAGGCTGAGCACTAAAATGAATCTGAAATTGAAGTCCGTTCCGCTTACAGGCTTCAATGCCGGCTAATGCGCCCTCCCAGGCTTTGGCTAAGCCGCGAAACGCATTGTGCTTTTCAGGGTCAAGTGAATCAATACTGATCCCCACACCCATCACACCAATTTCGACCAGCTCTTTGGCCATCCGGTCGTCGATTAGCATCCCATTCGTCCCAAACACCACCATAAACCCTAACCGGACTGCATGTCTGGCAATATCTAAGATGTCAGGACGGACTAACGGTTCACCACCGGTGATGACTAAAAGACAGCCACGATTCACTTCGGCAATTTGATCAATGAGCCGATAGCATTCTTCAGTCGTCAGCTCATCGTGGCCGCCGCCCAACTTCGTTGTTGCGTCAAGATAACAATGATCACATTTTAAATTGCATCGCTTGGTAAGATTGAGCGCAACGAGATAGGGCTTGAAGTCATCAACCGTTCGACCATCATACGGGTTGTCTGGTCCGCCAACACCGACTGGTGAATCAAACCGTGTGACATTTGAAGGAAATGCCGCTTGATCCGCAATCATGCCTTGAGAATTAAGAACAGGAAGAGACTTACCCATGCTGGCCAGCTCCTGACTTCTCTCCTGAACCAGTCAAATTCGCAATGATATCTTTTACATTTCCAGTCTTCATGGCCTCTTCCATCGTATGCTTAGCCTGTTCAATGCCTTCATTGGCAACATCGATTGTGATGACTGTTGTCCCCAGCTTTTCAGCATGCTTAATAATCAAAGCTCGAGTGCAGTCTCGCATAAAACCAGCTGGAGCTCGTTCTAAACGCTCAGTTGCTGCCGGCTCCCACGTGTAGGGAGAGGAATCTGAATCTTGCTCCTCGGTTCCATTTGGCTTCATAGTGGACTCCCCATTTGAAGGTGCCTTATTGGCAAAAATTGGTGTGTAATCTTCTGCCGCAGCTTCTTCGATTGTCGGTGATGCATATTCGAGTGTAATCGTCGTCATACCCAATTTTCTTGCTGATTTTTCAATTCTGGCTTTGGCTCGTCTCCGTTGAAATCCAGCCGGGACGGCACGGATCGCTTCCTTAGCGTCTTTAGTCCACTGCATCGGGACATCGTCATACGCAAGATGCGTTTCAAGTTCACCCTCCGCTTTTGCCGCTGCATCAAAGATGGCCTTATCAACTTCTTTAAATTGGGCCCCATCCGCGGCACAGACCGGACATTTCACCGGAGGAGGATCCCCTTTACCTATGTAACCGCAACCATTACACACATAATAAGCACGCGACATTCGATCGAGATATGACTGATTAGCCGCACTCACACCAGGGTTGATGGCCTGAGGCTTTTCTTCAACAATTTGATTCATCATCCCACTAAGCGAAGAACCCATAATATCATTCGCCACTGAGTCGTCAGCCTGCATCTTATCGCGGTCAATTCCTGCTGCATCAAGGTTACCGCCCAGCGCTCTCATCGCATCCATGGCACCCTTGGGAAGAATATCTCCAACAGCGGCATCAATGACTGAATCACTAATGATTGTATGCCCTTTTTCAATGGCATACCTATGAATAGCGGTCTTCGCAACACCTCGGGCAAAGACGGGAATTTTCTCCATCCGCTTCAAAGCTTCTTCAGTCCAGGCAATGGTGTACTCAGCTTGCGTATCGATGGGTGGCACAAACTTTTGATTAGAGATTAACACGTTACATGGAGCGGCTCGGAGAAGATTCTCAGCATTGCTCCCGATGTCCATATCATCATCACTATGCACGCCGATGCGACCGACAATGAGCAACCACGGCTGTTCTTTACGAACATATTGAATGACCTTTTCAAAAGCCTTGCCATCCAGAAGCGTAGTCTTGATATCTGCACCCTCATCTTGAGCCACATCACGAGACACATCAAGGTGGGACTGGTAAATTTTGGCCAAACCACTATCAATGACTTCTTCGTGTAACTTTTCCTGCTCTTTAAAGCGAAAGACCTTCCCGGCTTCTTCATTCAAAACACCGGAAATACTGTGGAAGGCTGCATAGTGAAAGTACGGATCAAAGGCAGAAATAGCTTCGACCGGTTTATTTAACGCCTTGCCAAGAGCTAAAGCCGTTTTCAGACCGCCGAAGGAATAATGGCTTCCGTCGACCGCAACCACAATCTTGCCATCTTCTGTGTCTTTGAGATCTTTGATGATCAACATATCGGAGTTTCGAACACGACGTACGACCCGTTCTGTGTTGCTTCCTACAACCGAATCTTTGACAGCTCCAACTCCCAGTGCACCCATGATTGTCAAGTCATAACCGTTCGTACCGATGTCTTCAGCTAGCACTTTCCAATTTCGGCCTTCAAGTGATCGACGCTCTAATGGAATGTTGGCTTCCGTGCACTGTTGATCAACATAATCGAGGTATGAGTCCGTGATTATTTGCAGACCGCGAGTGATGAGTGAGTCGTGGATTTGCCGCTGACGGTCAAGTTCTTTTTCATCATGATATTCTTCCGGAAGTCCTGCC
>BQIX01000235.1 GCA_021604145.1 Nitrospirales bacterium | reverse complement strand
TTTTCTCGAATCCAAGCAACCTGCTCCTCCCGCATGCAGTTGCTTACAGTTTCTTTTCAATTTTAGCCCAGGAGTCACGTAAGGCAACGGTCTGGTTGAACACGAGTTGGTCTCGCGTCGTATCAGGATCCACGCAAAAATATCCTTGTCGTTCAAATTGGTATGAGGCTCCAGGCTTAGCTCCGGCAAGACTCGGTTCAACTTGGCAATTGCTCAAGATTTGTAACGAATCAGGATTGAGAAACGAACGAAAATCCGCGTCATCCTTCGCATCAGCAGGATTGGCTTTCGTAAACAAGGATGCATAAAGCCGGACTTCTGCACCAACCGCATGAGCCGCTGAAACCCAATGAAGTGTGCCTTTGACCTTACGACCGGCTTGAGACATTCCGCTTCGGGTTTCCGGATCGTAGGTACAATGCACGGCGAGAACCTCTCCTGTCTGATCATCTTTCACAACACGTTCGCATCGAACAATATAGGCATAACGGAGACGAACTTCTTGCCCCGGGGTCATGCGGAAAAACTTTTTCGGCGGATCTTCCCGAAAGTCCTCCTGCTCGATATAGAGTTCCCGTGAAAAGGGAACGGTTCGTGACCCGGATGCGGCATCTTCCGGATTGTTCACAGCACTCATGTCTTCCACCTCGCCTTCAGGAAAGTTATCAATGATCACTTTTAGGGGACGTAACACGGCCATAACGCGCGGGGCACACTGATTTAAATCTTCACGTATGGCATGCTCCAACGCAGGGATCTCAATCGTGTGTTCCCGTTTTGCTATTCCAACATGTTCGCAAAATTTCCGAATGGATTCCGGTGTGTACCCCCGACGACGTAAGCCCTTGATGGTCGGCATACGAGGATCATCCCATCCGGCCACATGACCTTCTTCAACTAACTGAAGCAATTTACGCTTGCTCATCACCGTATGGGTGAGATTCAGGCGGGAAAATTCAATTTGTTGGGAAACACAGGCGACTTCACACGACTTGAGCACCCAGTCATAGAGCGGACGGTGATCTTGAAACTCCAGTGTACACAATGAATGGGTTATACCTTCAAGTGAATCTGAAAGCGGGTGAGCAAAGTCGTACGTTGGATAGACACTCCAAGAACTGCCGGCTCGATAATGCGGTTGCCGGCGAATGCGATACAGCGTCGGGTCGCGGAGGTTCATGTTGGGCGAACTCATATCAATTTTCGCTCGAAGCACATGTGCCCCATCTTCAAATTCTCCTGCACGCATGCGTCCAAAGAGATCAAGGTTCTCTTTAATGGGTCGAATTCGATGGGGGCTATCGATCCCGGGTTCCGTTAACGTTCCTCGATTTGTGCGGATCTCATCAGCCGATAAACTATCCACATAGGCATTCCCATCTTGAATGAGCTTTATGGCAAATTGATAGAGATGCTCAAAATAATCAGATGCGTGATAGAGCCGATCTTCCCAATCAAACCCCAACCATCTAACATCCTCTTGAATAGACGTGACGTAATCGACATTCTCTTTGCTGGGATTGGTATCATCGAACCGGAGATTACAAAGTCCTTGCTGTTCTTCCGCCACACTAAAATTCAACCAAATCGCTTGAGCATGGCCAATATGCAGATGTCCATTGGGTTCAGGAGGAAAACGGGTATGCACATGGCCTCCATGTTTTCCCTCCTGCACATCTTGAGCAATAATGGTACGGATAAAGTCCTGGGCACGTGGGGAACTGTCCGAGATCATGGTACTCCTTTTCTGAGAATCAATAGTATCTCTCAAACCTTGACGGCCTCATAGGCCGTCCTGTAATTCAGCCATAGTACCGTAATTAATCTTGATGCAGAAACTCCAACAACAAAGAATCTGGTGGTGGCTATTGGGACTTGCGATACTCCCGATCGCTGCATACGGCTGTTTCCCATGGATTGCGACCACCGCACTCACAGAAGGCTTGCAACAACAAGGATTCAAACACGTCTCAATTCAACTCGGATATCCCACGACTCAGGCACTGAATATCCACAAGATCGCATTTGAAAAAGATATCGCTGAAGAAACCTATCAGGGCACTTTCAAGAACATTGAATTTGAATATCACCTTTCCCAACTATTTCATGGACATGTCTCACACATTACCATCGAAAGCGGAGAATTGATCATTAAGCCGACAGCCGCTGTCTCCGCGACCGAGAGAAAAAGAAAACGCCCTTCGACATCACAAGATCCATCTTTTACCACAGACGGGTTGCTTTCGCCCTTTCCGACGCTCCCTTTTGAACAACTGTTGATCGGTGACATATCAATTGCTCGTACCCAGGCAATCGATCCCTTACAACACATTCTGGTCACTGGAACGGTGGACGCCAGAAATCAAGAACTACGTACTCAATTCAACATTCAAGGACCGAATATCCCAAGTTACGAAATCGTGGTATCGGGAACGTCAATAAGCGACCTCAATCTTGTTATTCTCTCCCAGGCTTCCACGCCGCCGACACTTGCCCACATGACGTCTCAGGCGACGCGCGTCGATCAAACCCTTCAGCTACACGGGTCACTCAACGTCGACATCTCCAATGTGCTGAAACTGGCAAAATTGTTCGTCTCAGTCGATCATGATCTCTCACAGATGATAGGAAACATCGCAGCCGAGTGGAATGGAACCATTCCACATTCAGTGACAATTAATTCTCTTGTGAAAGAAAAAACCGGGACAATAAACGGGACCTTTCAAGTCAGCGCAACCCTGCCACAGTTAAAGACCTATGCCCAGAATATCAATGTGAAGGCCAACGGGACCTTTGCCGCCACGCATGACACCGTTACCTGGACGCTTTCTCAGGAGTCAGAAATTTCAAGCCACGTCCACGTGGCACAACTTCCAATTCCAGAACCTGCACATGCGATTCTACCACTCAATGGACACCGTCTCTTCATAGACTTCCCCAAGCCCCTCACCGGCCAAATTGATTTAAAGAGGCAACCCCTATTTTTACATATGAACGGACTCATCCATGCACGCTATAGCATTGAAGATTCTCCGATCGACCTTCAATTTTTTTTAACACAGATGACAGGCTCATCTATTCAGAATCTTTCGGCTAAGGGAACGTATCTTTTTTCAGGAACAGTAGGAAAACAGCTCGAATCTTATGCCCCCATCAAACAGTTAACCTGGAAGCTTTCAGGAGAGGCATCTTTTCAAAAAGAAGCAATAACTGCATCACTTGCACCGCAATCTTCCTTACACATGGCGATGCTCCCGATCAATGAGCTTCTCGTTCCTCAAACTGATGTTATTTTTCTGAAAAAATTTACAGGTTCTTACCATCTCAAGCCTCAACAATGGAAGACGACCCCTCTTACGCTTAAAATCAACACGCCGAAGATATCCTGGAAAGAACAAATCGTGTCGATTGAACGTATCAAGCTCTCCTTACATGAACTAAACGGGTCACCCTCAACATGGCAGACTGCAGGACAGATTGTCCTCTTAGGAATGGCAACCAAACTCCATGACTTCACACCTCCAACAATTCATTGGAAATTTCGATTTTCTGCAAACCCGGAATCTCTCCTTGTCAATCTACTGGGACAAACTTCAGACACGCAGGTGTCCCTCTATGGACGGCTACATCAAGATCTTCTCACTCAACAGGGCCATTTCCACGTGAAACTTGCGCCGATCACATTTTCACCCTCCGATTTCAATCTACGAACCAGCATCAAGCCATGGGCATACCCACTCGACATCACCACCGGGCAGATCTCTGGTAAAGCGGAAGCCTCTTGGATACTGCCAAGCGACACATTCCAGAAGGCATTTTCCTTTACCCACGCGAACGCGAACATCAATATTGATCGTCTTGGTGGACATTACGAAAACATCATTTTTGATGACTTGAGTACGAAAATGGCTTTTGTTGGCACTGATACATGGACCATGCCGAGCCCAGCACCCCTCACACTGACAAAACTGGAAACGGGGGTCAACATCTCCAATCTCTCGATGAGTTTCCAGTTGAACCCGATCCCAGACTCCATCATTCCTCAAGCAGAGATTAGTCGGTTTTCAGCTGAAATGTTTAATGGAACAATCTCGAGTGATGACTTTGCCTTCGACATGACTCAGCCACGACAACAGCTGACTCTCCATGCTCAAGGGCTGGATTTGGGAGCCATTCTCAATCTCGAGCAACAAGAAGGCCTTCAAGGCACTGGCCTCATTGATGGAACCATTCCTGTCACACTCACCGAGAAGGGAGTTGAGGTGTACAACGGGAGGCTTGCCGCTCGCCAGCCAGGTGGTACCATTCGGTATCAAACGGCGGAAGGCACCGCAGAAACACTGAAACAAACGAGTGAGAATATGAATTTAGTTTTGCAAGCACTGAACAATTTCCACTATGATGAGCTGACCATAGGAGCCGACTACGATCATAACGGGAAGCTGTTGCTTGCAACCAAGATTAAGGGAAAAAACCCTGACCTCCATCGAGGAAAACCTATTCACTTTAATCTGAATGTTGAAGAAAACATCCCAGCCCTCTTACAGAGCCTCCAAGTCGCCAAAGACATCGAAGGCCAAATAGAAAAGCTCCTCCAGCGCTCAGAAGAAATGTTTTTTGAGGAACGTTAACAACATACGTTTCACACGACTCGACAGGATAAGATAGAGACGACCCCCGAAACGTCTTACGACCTATGCGTTCACATTTTCACAAAGGTCAATACACCATGAACAGACCTCACACGTTCTCAATCTTATCCATTCTGGCTTTTATCACCACTCTGCTTCCATTCTTCATCGGCTGCACCCCAACGGCACGAGTGGAAGTAGCCGCTCCAGAAAAACCGATTACCATAAACCTCAATGTCAAAATTGATCATGAGGTTCGAGTCAAGGTTGAAAAAGAACTCGACCAAGTGCTTTCTGAAGATAGCGACCTCTTCTAGTCAGAATGGAGAAAGAGATGACACAACAACATCGTTCAATAATCCTTAATATATTCACGATTCTGCTCATCTCCATGAGCCTTCACGCAGGAAACGCCGCATTCGCCGCAACACTTGATGAAGCGAAATCACAAGGTTTTCTTGGAGAGACGGTAAGTGGATATCTTGCGCTTGTCACTCCAACGGCACCGCAAGAAATGAAAGCGCTGATGAATGAGGTCAACCAAAAACGAAAAGACAAGTATCAGGAAATTGCGAAGAGGAATAAAACAACGCTGAAGGCCGTAGAAACTTTAGCCGGAAAGACGGCTCTATCGAAAACCGAGCCAGGACATTATGTTCAATTGCCAAATGGCCAGTGGCAGAAAAAATAACCAACATGGGTTGATGCTGAGGAACTCAAACAGGCCAAAGCCAAGCCGCGCCGCGCACTCCAGAAGAATCTCCATGCTTAGCCCGCACGAGTTTCGTGTCGACTCGATCAGAGAACACCCACTTGCCCCAAAGCCGAGGCACTTCTGTATACAACCCCTCGATATTTGACAGGCCCCCGCCCAGCACAATAACTTCAGGATCAATGAGATTGATGACAGTGGCTAAGCCCCGCGCCAACCGATGCGCATACCGCCTTAACGTATATTCAGCTACCGAATTACCGTGTTGGGACACACGACTCATTTCTTGTGGCGACACATGCTGCCCGGTCGCTTGCCGATATTCTCTCTGAAGACCAGGCCCGGAAAGGAACGTTTCAATACACCCCTGCTTCCCGCAATAACAAAGCTCACCTGGACGTTCATCGTCTTCAGGCCAAGGCAACGGATTATGTCCCCATTCCCCAACAATTGCATTGGGACCGCGTAAGGTCCGACCCTTCCAATAAATCCCGCCGCCAACACCCGTCCCGAGAATCACACCAAAAACCAACTGTGCTCCTGCTGCAGCTCCATCGAAAGACTCTGATATCGTAAAACAATCTGCATCATTGGCCAGCCGGATATCGCGACCAAGTCGTTCTTGAAGATCCTCTTGCAACCGATGACCAATGAGACACACGGAATTAGCATTTTTCACAAGACCTGTTGCCGGAGAAATCGTCCCGGGCATACCAAGACCAACAAGCGCCTCAGTCTCAAAATCATGTTCAATTTCA
>BQIX01000234.1 GCA_021604145.1 Nitrospirales bacterium | reverse complement strand
TGAAGCGATCAGGGTTGTATCCTGGAACGTCCGAGCCATGTGCCGTGATCATATAGGGCAATCCTGTCAATTTTTGTATGACATGGGCAAGAATGCCATCAGGAAAAATGAAATGTGTATGATTGAGATCATATTGGTATTGCTTCATGAGGTGAGTGATAATGGGGATGGCTGCTAATATATAGGGAACCATTTCAGCGGAATAGCACATTGATTTTCGTGTACGGATACAGGGAACCCGATGGACAACAATTCCGTCAATGGTTTCTTGTTTTGGAAGACCTTGATACCCCATGGTGACTACGTCAATGGTATGGCCATTGTTGACAAGCGATTTTGCGAGTCCATAGACAACTTTTGCTCCCCCCCCACCAAGTGGAGGAAATTCATAGCTTAATGTGAGAATTCTCATGATGAGCAACCGTGTACATGTGCGTTGGGATAAAGTGAGAATGACTGAGCTGTTTTACCTAATGTCAGCTCATTCTTACTTGGTTAGTATTCACTGATAAATGAGTGCCTTAGATCTAGGATGCGCAGCTTATGTTTGTGATCGCAAGTTGAAAAACTGGTTGGTGGAAGGAACAATGACTTCTCGCATGTCATAGATTAAGATAGTCAATCCGCAACTGCGTGGAATAGATGATCATGTTAGGAGGTGTTGTATGAAGAATGGCCATTATCGTGTTATTTGGGTTCAGTTCGTCGTAATCGTCATGGTCAATCTTTTGCTTGTGGGTCAGGCTCTGGCCAATCAAGAACGTGTGCCTCTTCAGAAAAACTTGGGTGAGCATTCCTACTCCGTTTCGACACCGGTTCCCACAGCGCAACAGTATTTTGATCAAGGGTTGATCCTGGCCTACGGGTTTAATCATGCTGAGGCGATGAGGTCGTTTCGTGAAGCCGTTCGGTTGGATCCTTCGTGTGCGATGTGTTACTGGGGAAAGGCGCTGGTTCTTGGGCCAAATATTAATGCGCCGATGGCTGAGGCCGCGGTCCCACAAGCCTATGCCTTGGCGCAGAAAGCCGTAGCTCAGTCCGGAACAGCCACACCGAAAGAGCAAGCGCTTATTCAAGCCGTAGCTGCGCGGTATGCCGAGCATGTTATTGCCGATCGAAGCCATTTGGATCAGGCCTACGCTGATGCAATGCGAACCGTTGCGAATCAGTTTCCTGACGATGCGGTCATTGGCTCCTTGTTTGCCGAGTCATTGATGGATTTACATCCCTGGGATTTTTGGACGAAGGAGGGAGAGGCTAAGCCTTGGACTCCAGAAATTATTAAGACGTTGGAAGTCGTCTTAGGGCAAAACCCTACCAATCCGTTAGCCAACCATCTCTACATTCATATGATGGAGGCTTCTCCGCATCCAGAGAAGGCCCTCCCAAGTGCTGAACGATTGGCCACACTCGTTCCAGGGTCTGGGCATCTCGTGCACATGCCCGGGCATATTTATTTGCGCATTGGTCGTTATCGTGATGCCGCCCTGGCGAATCAGCAGGCCGTCAAAGTTGATCAACAGTATCTCAATCATTCGCATGCTGAAGGTATCTATACCTCGGCATATGTTCCCCATAATTATCATTTTCTGTGGGCTGCGGCGGCGAAAACCGGACAACAAACGTTAGCGATGCAAGCGGCCAAGGATACCGCGGGAACGGTGAATTCTGAAGGTATGAGAGACCCTGGTATGGCTGGTACGCTTCAACATTTCTGGTTAATGCCGCTTTATACCCAAGTCTTGTTTGGACAATGGTCGGAGATTCTTCACGCGCCGGCTCCACCAGCAGATCTGGCATACCCAACAGCCATGTGGCATTACGCACGTGGGTTGGCATTTATGCGGCAGGGGAAGGGTGAACAGGCACGACAGGAACTTGCCGCGTTTCAACAGCGTGCTCAGGATCCTGACATTGCGGTATTAACCATTTTTGACATCAATTCCGTTTCGAATATTGTATCCATTGCTGAGAACGTCCTATTAGGAGAGCTCGAGGCCACAGGGGGACAGTATGAGGCCGCTGTGTCGCACTTAATGAACGCGGTTGAGTTGGAAGACGCTTTGCACTATACAGAGCCGAATGATTGGTATTTACCTTCGCGTCAAGTCCTGGGTGCAGTGCTGTTGCAAGCGGGACAGGCCAGTGAGGCCGAGCAGGTCTATCGAACTGATTTAAAGTATCATCCGCAAAATGGGTGGTCGTTGTTTGGTCTTCTACAAAGTTTACAGACGCAAGGTAAAGTTGATGAAGCTAGGGTGGTCAGACAAGAGTTTGATCACGCATGGGCCGAGTCAGATGTTACGCTCACCAGTTCGAGGTTTTAATTATCATCTTAGTATTTTGATATGGCAGACCGAAAAGGAGGTGGAACACCAACACCGCTACTTATCCAGGCATTTCTTTCATGCGAACGTCATTAGTTTACCATGGACTCTTGGTCAGTCTTGCGATCGTTCTCGTCTACTACGTGTTTGTTCCATCTCTTTCCGCCGACTCATGGCCATCCTTCAATCCTGACTATCATCTCGGTAGTGAGAAGTACTATTCAGCATATGAAGAACCTTCAGATAGACCGCTTCATCTCGTCTTTCATGGAAATGGCTTAAGCATTTTTACATTTCGAAGCAATGGGTCGATTGAGGAATGGGACTTGACCAGGCAATCTCTCGTGCGAACGTTTCAGTCGAATAGCATTTTTTCGTACGTCGCGTCGATGAATAGCTTTGTCACAAAAAATGCGATGGATAATGTTGAAATTCGTTCATTGGACTCTGGCCAGGTCACGCCACTTGCGAGAGATTTTTACATCCATAGTGCGGTTGACGGAAGTGGGAGGTTGCTGCTGTTGTCGATCGGTGGACCATCTCTAGAGATGTGGAAACTTGATGACAAGATGTTGTCAAAGACTTGGGATGCGCATCGGCCGATTCGAAACGGAGTGGCCATTTCCACTGATGGGAAATATGTGGCCGCGGCAGAAGGTGTGTACGATCCTGTCACCAATTCTCATCAAACGACGGTCGAGCTCTGGAACGTAAAACATAAGACGCCTCGACTTCTCTTTAATGGAGTTGGTGATCAAGAAGCCCATGGGGTGTGGAGTCTCGAGTTTTCTCCTGATGCCTCTATGATTGCCGTCGATAGTCATGTAAATCGTCAGGCTGGATTGACTGTTTGGGGAACGGGTTTGGGAAATCCTATATTTCAGGTTAGGGGATTAGATTCACATTGGGTGCGGGCCTTGGCGTTTTCTCCCGAAGGAAAGTTTCTGGCTTCTGGTGATGAGAAAGGTCGTCTCATTCTGTGGAGTCTTAAGCAGCAACGAGCGGTGTGGGAAGGAACGGTTGGGGAGCAAGCGATTCACTCGATTACGTTTTCACCTGATGGCCAATTATTAGCAGCAGGTATTCAGGATTCGACGATTCAGGTTTGGGATATTGCCCTATCCGATGAGTCATTGGACTGAATAAATACTGAATGAGGGCGGAGCGAAATACATCGTCACGATCAGGTCGGGTCTTAAAACTTCCACGCTATCCGGACACAATTGTCCGAGGTTGTTCTGGAAAGTACCTAAGATTGAAGACTTGTGCATACTCTAGTCCAAATGACGAGTCGAAGAAGAATTGAGTATAGTCACCATCCGTATTCGTGAGATTGACAATACCAAACGTTCTTACAATCGTGTTCGTTGTGGAATGACTGTCGAGTTTGTAGGTCGTCGTCATGTCAAATGTCGTGAATGGTCGGAGTGATGTGCGAGGGTTCCTGCTATCGTTTCGTTATCCGATATGGTGCATATGAAGTCGACTGTCCCATCCCGCTCCCCACTCTCTACACACAGAGGTGTCGGCCACCAATGTTGGACCGTGCGGAATGTTTTTCCTCGTGTTTCGAATCCGGGATTTCAGAAATGTCAGGCTTCAGGTAATTGAGATTCGATCGAGAAGATGGGAGCCAGTTTGGACAGACAGTCCTTGCCGTTTCGACGGTTCAATGTGCAATACCTCGTTTCCATTTTCAAGAAATACTCGATCTACTCCTAGGTCAACGCACCAAATGGATGCCGATATGTTGATCTCCTCATGTGGTTGAACTCGTCCTTCCATCTGCTACGATCGTGCGTGTGAACGTTTTTCAACTGATGTGCTTCTAATGGGCTCTCGATTTTGAAAGCTATGATATTCTGTCCCAACGTTGATGGAGAATTCTGTATTCTTCCAGAGGCGAAGGAGCAGATGGTCCCGCACACTTGGTATGATACGGTCTTTATCATTTAATGGCTGTAACGAACAGGCTGCTGGACAGACGTGTTGCGTATCAAAGTGTAAGTAATGAATTCGAGTGTCTCCACGAAAAATGATCCAATCAAAAGGTGTAAATTCTCCTGAAAAATATGGCATATATCGTATATTAATGAGACTCAATGGATCTGCTGACCCGAAGTGTTGAGCGTTGGTCGACGAGGTATAGTGCATGAGAGTTTCTTCGGCATGTGTCTCGAATCCCAAACGGACAATATGCTGTTTCCCCCAAAGCTGACCTTTTTGACGTACGCCAATATGAGTGCGATAGATGAAACGCTGGTCTGTATAGAGTGTCGGATCCCAATTGAAAGGATCAAGCAGGTATGCACCAAATTCTTCTAATGGATCATCTTCATCGAGGATTCCTGAGACTTCTGCAAAGACTTCCATGCGTGTCCCCAATGGTCTGTTGGTACCGAAAGGTGTTCTGGATGTCATAGGCCAGTTCTATTTTGGGATTGTTCACGTCAAGAGGATTGTCTATGTCTTTTGAATATACTCATGATTCATGCAGTAGCATGAATGCGCATGTCAGAAGAACGCAGCGTTGACAAAAGTAGAAAATCAACATGGATTGACGACTCAAAGAAAGTGTCAAGGTTGTCAAACTGGAAAGCTGTACAAGAAGTTTGTCTGTTATGCGAGACTTGAGAGAGAATTGGATTTCAATTCTTGTTGGGTCATTCTGAAGAAGATTCCAATTTTTTCAACAAAGCGTTAATTGTTGATCGAATTTCAGAATCTTGAGAGTTGATGGTCTTCGGAAGCAGTGACGGACTTGAGGGTGGCTTCTGGTCGACGAGTTGAACCAGTGTCTCAGCCGTTTCCACTAACGTAGTCAATTCAGGTTGTTGATGTTGCATTGGGAACATCGTAACCTCAGTCTCAGTGGGTGGTGAATGGGTGGACGAATGCGATCGTGGCAGAACGATTATTTCCTTAAGATGGGTAGAGTGAGAAGCCTGAATTCCAGAATAGAGCAGTGCATAGTCTTGACCGTGAAGAAGCCGTTCAATTCCCTGTTCTACAGGAAGAGCCGTGAAGCGAGTCGAGAGTCGAGTGCTCCCTTCGAATGCAAACAGGGTAATCGTGATCCATAATCGATTTGCGAGTACTTGCAACACGTCACGGAGAGCAATCCTGTCTATATGTGCGGTGAGTGTTTGATCTGATCTCGAAAAGATAAGTGCGTGCGATGTGATCGTGTCTGAAGCCGCGCATGTGACGATCGTTGGGCTTGTCGTAAAATTAAGAATGGCCATAGCTATGGCTAATAGTACTCGTGTTGGCACTTACCACGCTCCTATTCCCAGGCTGATATCCATGCTTCGTTCTAACAACCAAACAAATGCCACCATAGCGATCACCATGGAGCCAAGGTTGACGACGACACGTTGATAGGACCAGGAACGACGAATCAAGAAGGCCAGAGGAATAAACAGGCTAACGATCAAGACCTGTCCAAGTTCCACTCCGAAATTAAATCCTGCCAACGCCAGGGCCAATGACTTCCCTGGTAGGCCTAAGTCGACGAGAACGGATGCAAACCCTAACCCATGAATCAAACCAAAGATAAACGTCATGATCCATAAACGTGTGCGAAACACTGGATAGAGGTTGTGGAGTGCCGCGATGAGGACAGAGGCCGCAATAGTTGATTCGACCCAACGTGTCGGGAGACTCACCAGTCCTAATACAGCCAAACTCAATGTGATGGAGTGGGCCAAGGTAAACGCTGTGACGATTTTGAGGACTTCCCATAGTGCTGGACGAAAGGTTTGTTTGGGGATCCAA
>BQIX01000233.1 GCA_021604145.1 Nitrospirales bacterium | reverse complement strand
TTGGGAGTCGGGAAAATGTCGAACAGGTCCAAGAATGTATGCGGACGTGAACAACAATCTTAGGAAAAAAGAGGGGTAGCTTATGATTCTCCGTACCATCTTTTTGGTGGTGGGAATACTCTCAGGGATGGGAGTGGGATTTAGTGTCGGTGCAGGAGAACCTTTGTATCTTCTGGTCGGTGCTGGTCTGGGGGTTGCCATCTGTGCAGGAATGATTGGTTTGGAACAGCGTCTGGGAAATGTTCCCCTTCCGGTGTCAGTGTGGGGAGCCGTGGGATTGGGAGGTGGTCTCCTGGTCGCTGGATTTTTCGTTCATATGGCAGGTCTGATGCTCGATTCATCATCCTTGATTGGCCACTTTGGTGGACTGATGATTCTGTTAACACTGCCCTATCTTGGCCTGATCGTAGGAATGCGTTATGGAACGGAAATATTGGTTGCTGTATCGTCCAGTGAGCAAGCCGCCACTGAAGCCGAAGCTTTGAAAGAGCCAGACTTCACGCTCAAGTTATTAGATACCAGTGTGATCATTGATGGACGTATTGCCGATTTGTGCGAAACGGGTTTTATTGAAGGGACGATGGTTGTTCCTCAGTTTATTTTATTAGAACTGCAACATATTTCTGACTCGTCTGATAGCTTAAAGCGCGCTCGTGGACGCCGTGGTCTGGACATTCTGAATGGCATGCAGAAAATGACCAATGTCAAAATTGACATTGTTGAAGATGACTTTCCTCACGTCAAAGAAGTCGATACCAAGCTGGTCGAGTTAGCCAAGAAAATTGATGCGAAGATTCTGACCAATGATTTGAATTTGAATAAAGTTGCCGGACTGCAAGGTGTCAAAGTTCTGAATATTAACGAATTATGTAATGCGTTAAAGCCCGTCGTCCTCCCTGGTGAAACATTGAGAGTGTTTGTTTTGAAGGAAGGCAAGGAAGCGGGACAAGGCATTGCCTATCTCGATGATGGCACAATGGTCGTGGTTGATCATGCCAAGCGTGCTATTGGAAAGAATGTTGATGTTTTGGTCACAAGTGTCTTGCAGACCAGTGCTGGCCGCATGATTTTTACTCGCCTCAAAGAAGAAACCGAACGTGAGGAGTTAAGCTTCGCGCGTATGTAGAAGCCGGTCCAAGATTAGACCGATCTACTGAGGGCTCACTGGATTTGGCCAGATTTTCCGATCTTCTTTTCGTTTACGAGGACACCTGTCATTGCTACACTCGAGAGGAGTTTCTCATACTGATCGAAGGAATCCCGGTTCCCCACAATGAATGCTGCCGTATCGTGTCCTCGCACAATTATTCGGCTCACACGATCGAAACCTCTGACTTACCAGGACATCTGTAGTAGAGATAGGCATTAGGAGAGTTCATTTCCAGGATCAATGTGTCCTATTATGCACTGAAAAGATTTGGTTGTACCGTGTAATGGGCACCCTCTCGTGACGACCGATAAACTCGGACAGACTTCTCATCACGTGGTTGCAGTGGTTCCCGCTGCCGGCCGCGGCGTCCGAATGGGGGGAACCACGCCGAAGCAATTTCTCTCTCTTGGCGGAATCCCTCTCTTAGTCTATTCCCTGCAAACGCTTAACGCGGTTGAAAGCATTTCAGAAATTATTGTGGTGATCCCTGAGGCCGATAGACAGTATTGTCAAGAAGCGGTTGTCGATCGATTTAACATTCAAAAAGTTACGCACATAGTTCCAGGCGGACGTCGTCGTCAAGATTCAGTTCGACATGGGGTCTTGTCCTTTCAGAGTCAACCTGATTTTGTGGTGGTTCACGATGGTGTGAGGCCATTTGTCTCGCGTGAGACTGTTGAGCAGGCGGTGCAATCAGCATGTATACATGGTGCGGCGCTTGTTGCCATTCCCATGAAAGATACCGTCAAGCGAGTCAATGATCACGGAGTGGTCGAAGAGACGCTTCCTCGTGACCAATTGTGGTTAGCCCAAACCCCTCAAGTGTTTCGTTATTCGTGGTTAGTGGAAGCCCATAAGATGGCGGAGGAGAAGGACATTGATGCGACGGATGATGCTGGACTTGTCGAACAGCTTGGTTATCCAGTTACTATTGTTCAAGGCAGTTCACTGAATATGAAAATGACACGACCTGAGGATTTAGCCCTAGGCGAATCGATTCTTTTACGTCGAACAACCCAAGAAAGTCAGTAAATCAACAATGAGAATTGGTCAAGGATATGATATTCATCCCCTCAAAGAGGGGCGCCGGTTAATATTGGGTGGTATCGAGATCTCGCATACACATGGCCTTGACGGACATTCTGATGCTGATGCATTAGTGCATGCGGTCTGTGATGCTTTGCTGGGGGCTATGGGTGAAGGGGATTTGGGGAAACGGTATCCCAGTTCCAATCCTCAGTTCAAAAATCTTTCAAGTCTGACAATGTTACAGGATATCGCCGAGATGCTCGCACAAAAAGGGTACTACCTTGTCAATCTTGATACAGTGATTATGGCACAATCTCCAAAATTAGGTCCCTATCTTGAGCAAATGGCTGCACGCATGGCCGAAGTCCTCCATGTGGATTCGGGGTATGTGAATGTGAAAGTCAAAAGTGGTGAAGGGATTGGGATGATTGGACGCCAAGAGGGTATTGCCACGCAAGCGGTCTGTCTCATTGACGAGGTGCGGACCTCCTCCTCATAATAGCCGGTAGAACGACATGATTGTGGTTTCAACTGATAATCGTGTCTGATATCATGCCCATCGGACGATGTGAGAAATGTGTTGAAGCAGCGATAACCCGACTATTGAGATCTCAAGCCTTCGAGGAAATCTGAAGCCATCACGATCGAAATAGCTTGCAGTGGCTTCCCATGTTTAAGTTTATTGCACAAGACTTACAGGCCGTGTTTGAACGTGATCCCGCGGCGACAAGCCGTTGGGAAGTATTTCTGACGTATTCAGGCTTTCATGCGTTACTGGCGCATCGTGTGGCATATTCGTTCAGGTGCCGACACGTCCCCTTTTTCCCACGGTTCATCTCCCAAGTCGCACGGTGGTTGACTGGCATTGAAATTCATCCTGGAGCCAAGATTGGGAAGGGGTTTTTTATCGATCATGGCATGGGCGTGGTCATTGGTGAGACGACAGAAGTCGGTGATTACGTGACACTCTTTCAAGGAGTGACGTTAGGCGGAACAGGAAAAGAACGTGGAAAACGCCATCCGACGCTTGGCAATCATGTCGTGGTGGGGGCGGGAGCCAAAGTGCTTGGCGGCATAACCATTGGGGACAATGTGAAAATTGGGGCCAATGCCGTCGTGCTGCGTTCTGTGCCTCCGAATTCAACTGTTGTTGGAAACCCCGGTCGTGTCGTGAAATATGAAGGGGAGCGTATTCCCGAGGCGACGATGGATCATATTAATATTCCAGACCCTATTGCTGAGCGGTTTGAGGCGATGGAGCGAGAACTCATTGAACTCCGGAAGCGAGTTGAGAATCCGGAAGAACCACCGACTCGGTCGGTTTGATAAATCAATATTGCGTTGTACGGCTTTGTTTTTTAAACTGAGAAAGAAAGACAAGAACTACGTATATTGATGCGATTTTGCCAATGATTGGATAAGAACGGAGGAACGAACTCGTGAATACACAAATGACGCCGCGTGTAAAAGAAATTCTTGGTTATTATGATGGTGCCAGCCCGGGAGAATTGTCAAATCTTGCACGGCTTATGTTGAATGGCCGATTGGGCGGGACTGGGCGGCTTGTGATTTTGCCTGTTGACCAGGGATTTGAGCATGGCCCCGCACGCAGTTTTGCTCCGAATCCTCTTGGCTACGATCCCCACTATCATTTTGAATTTGGTGTTGAAGCCGGATGTAATGCCTATGCGGCACCTCTAGGATTTCTTGAAGCCGGAGCTGCTGCGTTTGCCGGACAAATCCCGCTGATTCTCAAGCTCAATAACAACGAGTCGTTATTTGCCACCAAGGATCCCAATTCTGCTATTACCGGGAGTGTGAGAGATGCCCTGCGGCTGGGATGTTGCGGGATCGGGTATACCATCTATCCAGGGTCTTCGAACGCCCAAACAATGTATCAGCATCTCAGGGAAATTGCGCAAGAGGCCAAATCCTATGGGTTAGCCGTTGTGGTCTGGTCGTATCCTCGCGGGGCAGGGTTGAGTAAGGAAGGTGAAACCGCGATTGATGTCTCGGCGTATGCGGCTCAAATTGCGGCCCAGCTTGGTGCTCACATTGTCAAAGTGAAAGTTCCATCAGACCATATAGAGCAAAGTGCCGCCAAGAAGGTCTACGAGTCTGAGAAGGTTCCCATCAGTACGCCAGCGGATCGTATTCGCCATGTGGTGCAAAGTACGTTTAATGGACGACGAATTGTCATTTTCTCAGGTGGGGCCAAAGGCGAAGACAAAAAGATTTTCGATGAATGTCGGGCAATTCGAGACGGAGGCGGGTTCGGTTCGATTATTGGTCGGAACTCGTTTCAGAGGCAAAAACCTGAAGCCCTTGAATTTATGTCAACGGTGATGAAAATTTATTCTGGGGAGTTGTCGTAACGCGAGCGCGTTTCTCGTTGAGCTGTCCTTGTTGTTTATGGCTTGCCTTGTGACTCAGGGGTACAAGCCCCGTAATTGATGGGCTTGGGCGACCCGATCAATTCCATTCATGAGAGCAGCCATCCGCATGGTGGTCTTGTTCTCCTGAGCAAATGTCAAGGTTCGTTGAAAGGCCGAGACGATGATTTCTTTCAGGCGTTCGTGAATATCGGCCTCCTTCCAGAAAAATCTCTGAACATCCTGTACCCATTCAAAGTATGACACAATGACCCCGCCTGAATTAGCCAGAATATCGGGGATGATGAAGATATCCCGATCAGCCAAGATTGAATCAGCTTCAAGAGTGGTCGGTCCGTTTGCGGCTTCGACGAGGATCCGACAGCGAATGCTCTGAGCGTTGTGCTGTGTGATTTGTTCTGCAACTGCTGCAGGGATGAGCACGGTGCAGTCTGTCGTCAATAATTCTTCGTTGGTCAGAGGATCGCCAAGTGACTGCATGGATTGAAGAGGCTCTTTCTCTTCTTGGTAACGCTTCAGGACTTCTGGGATATGTAACCCGTCTGCATTGTAGAGTCCCCCAATTTGGTCGCTCACCGCGACGACCTTGGCACCCGCTTCGCTGATGATTCGAGCAGTATGAGAGCCGACATTGCCCATGCCTTGTATGGCGACTGTGGTTTTAGACAGCTCGATCTTGAGATGTTTGAGGGCTTCCAGCGTCACGTTCACGACTCCTCGACCCGTGGCTTCTTCCCGCCCAGCGCTTCCGCCTATGGCTAGAGGTTTTCCTGTCACGACACCGGGAACCGCAAATCCCACTTGTTCACTGTAGGTATCCATCAGCCAGGCCATAACCTGAGCATTGGTTCCGATATCAGGCGCAGGAATATCCTTGTCAGGTCCGATGATCGGAAAGATTTCCGCCGCGTAGCGACGAGTCAATCGTTCGAGTTCGCCTTGAGAGAGAGTGTTGGGTGATACTTTTACGCCACCTTTAGCACCACCATAAGGAAGCCCGGCGATGGCGGTTTTCCAGGTCATCCACATAGACAGGGCGGCCACCTCACCGAGATTGACTTCAGGGTGATAGCGAATTCCCCCTTTGCAGGGACCTCGGGCTGAGTCATGTTGCACTCGATAGCCCAAAAACACTTTGACCGAACCGTTGTCCATGCGGACAGGGAGGCTGACGGTCAGGGCTCGTTGTGGAGCTTTGAGTCGTTCTCTGAAGTTCTGGTCCAGACCCATGGCTTGGGCTGCTTGATCAAACTGTGCCACAGCAAGGTGAAACGTGGGGTGGTCAAATTCAGTAACGCCTGTTCCTTCCATGTAGATCCTCCAAGGTTAAAGAGTTCCATGTCAATCGTAACATAAGAGGACAGCGGCAGGTTGCATTAGCCATTTTACACGGTGGGGAATCTTCTGTGATCACGACAAGCGCAAGCAGAGAAACGCTAGGCAGGAAATTTTTCCCTGACTCTATGGGCGAGTGCGGTTATTTCATGAAAGTTGGTTTTCAAAATCCATGCTTCCATGCAATAGAGCAACGAT
>BQIX01000232.1 GCA_021604145.1 Nitrospirales bacterium | reverse complement strand
ATCGGCCTCCGGATGGTGTTTCGATTGCGATGCCGTCTGTTTGATCACCTTCAGAGACTCTCACTCACCTTCCATGATACGACCACAGTTGGGGATTCCCTGTATCGAGTAACATGGGACACCTACTGCGTTCAGGCCCTGTTCAATACCGGTCTTATTCCGGCACTCCTGTCCTCATTCACATTACTCGGTATTACCAGCATCATGCTCTTTGTCGATTGGTTACTGACGCTGGTGGCCTTGACTATCGGTATACCGCTCTTAATCCTAATTCGCCAATTGGATCGTCCCATGCGAGATCGATCATTACGGGCGGCACAACGTGACAGCGACATCAGTACTCGAGTCCAGGAAACCTTATCATCCATCCGTGCGGTACAAGCCTTCGGACGAGAAGCATCGGAGAGTCAACGATTCGGTCACGACGCAGACGCCAGTCTCCGTGCCAAATTACGATTGACGGTGTTGCAGAGTGGCTCACAAGCGATCGTCGGACTGTTACTGGCTGTCGGGACAGCTGCGGTCATCGGAATCGGAGCATGGCGGGTCCTTCAAGATGTGCTCACCGTTGGAGACATCGTCCTAATTGTCTCCTATCTGGCCATGTTGTACAAGCCGCTCGAAACTTTGGCCTATACCGCCGCCACTGTGCAAAATGCGGCGGCAGGCGCAAGCCGAGTCTTGAACATCCTGGATCAAACCCCAGAAGTTAGAGATCAAGTCGGCGCCAAACCTCTTTCGGTAAAAACGGCAGGGCCGATCACATTCGACCATGTCAGCTTTGCCTACAACACGGGGAAGTACGTGTTGAACGATATCTGCCTGGAGATTCCAGCAGGACAGACAATCGCGCTGGTCGGCCAGTCCGGCGCGGGAAAAACCACGTTGGTGAATCTCGTGATGCGATTTTACGATCCGACGGACGGTCACCTACAACTCAACGGCACCCGCTTACAACATGTGACGTTAGAATCCTTACGGCAAAACATCGCCTTGGTGTTACAAGAACCTGTCTTATTTTGTTCAACCATCCGCGAAAACATTGCATACGGCCGCCCACAAGCCAAGAATGACGAAATCGAAGCGGCAGCACAAGCTGCCGGAGCCCATGATTTTATTCTGTCTCTTGCGCATGGCTATGAAACACAAATTGGCGAACGTGGAGTTACTCTTTCTGGCGGCCAACGGCAACGTCTCTCGATAGCCCGTGCCTTTCTTAAAGATGCGCCAATCTTGATTCTGGATGAACCAACCAGTGCCTTGGATTCAACAACCGAGCAACATGTCCTGGAAGCATTGCAACGACTCATGAAAGACCGGACAACACTGATCATTGCGCATCGCCTGTCAACCGTGCGCGATGCCGATCAAATAGTGGTCCTTCAAGACGGAAAGATTGCGGAACGTGGAACCCACACAGACTTATTGAAACTAGAAGGACATTACGCACGGCTCTATTGCACACAGGTCGGCACTCAATCATCTGCCACACGTGAAGTCCCAATCTGATCCAATTTTCACAAGAGAACATGATTCTTGATGATGTGAAAGCTTCGATGTGCAGAAACTCCATGATGATTGATAGAAGCCCATCAACACGATGAAGCAGCGACTTCGTATCATTGTCACTGGCCTGGTTGGTCTCTATCCGATTGGAGGAGTCGCGTGGGATTATCTGCAATATGTCATTGGTCTCGCGCGATTGGGACATGAAGTCTATTACTACGAAGATTCATGCTGCTGGCCCTATCACCCTCTCAAAAAAACAACGGTGCCGGAAGGTATCTATTCAGCAAAGTTCATCACTCAGTTTTTTCAGCGCTATGCCCCAGACCTCAAAGAGCGATGGCAGTATTTTCACTTGCACAAAGAACGCTTTGGCATGAATCAAGGTAGATTCAATGACGTTGCAAAAACAGCGGATCTGTTTTTGAACGTCAGCGGTGCGTGTACGATTCCCGACAACCTTTCCTCACGGTGCATAAAAGTCTTTCTTGATACCGATCCCGGCTACAATCAAATTGTGATGAGCGAACGACCGGAATGGTCTCAGAATGTCCAGAGGTGGTGCGAAACAGTAGCTGCCCACGATAGGTATTTTACATTGGCCGAGAATATCCATTCTCACGATTGCCGTATTCCCAAGATGGGATTGTCGTGGCAGACCACGCGCGTGCCGATCGTCTTAGATGTATGGGAACACATTCTGACGAAACGTCTTCCCGAATCGGCGTCATGGACAACGGTGATGACATGGAATCCATTTAAAGGAAAGCTGATCTACCAAAATATGGAATACAAAGGAAAGGGGGAAGAGTTCGAAAAAATATTCGAACTACCTCAACGCACAGGCTTACCATTTACCCTCGCCGTCGGTGGAGGCAAAGCCCCCATGGATCGACTGCTCAATCATGGGTGGCACATCATCGAGGGTGAAACTGTCAGTGTCACTCCTGACCAATATCAGGACTTCATCTCAGGGTCACCCGGGGAGTTTTCTCCAGCCAAACATGTCTATGTGGCAATGCGTAGCGGCTGGTTTAGCAGTCGAAGTGCGTGTTATCTCGCGGCCGGTAAACCCGTAGTCACTCAAGATACCGCATTCTCGTCAATACTTCCGGTCGGGAAAGGGCTTTTAGCCTACACGAATCTCGAAGAAGCCGTCACAGCTCTGCGCGACGTTGAGGCAAATTATGCACAACATGCGAAAGCCGCTCGCATGATCGCGGAAGAACACTTTCATTCAGATATCGTACTGAACCATCTGATCGAACAAGCACTCAATGATCCAGGCTCGCCAGATCATGGCAGCTCTATCTCTCAAACAGCACGTACAAATGATAATCATATTGTAAAGACGGAGGAACACCATGCTCAAACTTATGCCTGATCAAGTCAAAGAATTGTGGCAACGTGTTGACCAGGATAACTTCAGCTCAAAAGACTGCTACATCGAACAAGAACGTTTGCTCGATACCTATCGAAGTCTATGGAACAACGCCCTACGGTTAGAGAGTCAGCCGACTCTTCAACAAAGTATTCTGTGGGAACTTGGACACTACATGGGATGCGAAGACGTCGCCGAAATTCGAAACCGGTGCCAACTGGCGGTTCCAAACCTCAAAGCTGAATGGCAGAACAAGGTAGGACTGAGTAATCGAAAATCTGTCGAACAATATTATGACGAAAGCCATACGACGATCTATGAATTAATGTGGTGGCATACCTTAACCGAAGACTCCTCTCCACTCGCCTACGTCACGGCTTTGGAGTTTGCCAAGAACCATAGCTGTCAGCAGTATCTGGACTTTGGCGCCGGCGTGGGTTCTGGCGGAATTCTTTTCGCTCGCGAAGGATGCGATGTCACATTGGCAGACATTAGTTCACCGCTACAACGATTTAGTCGATGGCGCCTTGAAACACGAAAGCTGTCCGCAAAGTTCATCGACCTCAAAATTAGCTCCCTGCCGAGCCACGCCTTTGATATGGTCACTGCCCTGGACGTCTTTGAACATTTGGTTGACCCGGTGGAAACTATTGAAAAAATTTCTGAAACGTTAAAGCCTGGAGGATTCTTTTTTGCCCGCCTGGCTTCTGAAATAGATGATGACCGTCCGCAGCACATTGTTCAGGATTTCAAACCAACGTTTCAATGCTTGAAGCGTCACGGCTTCGTACAAGTTTGGGAAGACGATTGGCTTTGGGGGCACGTAGTCTTTCAGAAACCCTGAGTATAAACAACACCTAACACGATATCTGAAACCTTGAGAGCATCGCTTGACTGAAGGCCTGTGCCCGATGAGCTGACTTGCCCCCTGCCGACAACTCGTCAGATATGTCTTTCCGGATATCCACCTCTTGCCAGAATGCGAGGATTCCTCCAGTCAACTGAGACAGCCATATGCCTACAACCACACGACAACCTCCTTCTCAATATATGCTGCAGCTCGATTCACTACGTGCCCTTGCGGTCCTTGCCGTACTGATTCATCATTTTTATCCGGCAAGTGGGTCTTTAGGTTTGGGATATTACGGAGTCAGACTCTTCTTTGTCTTGAGTGGATTCTTAATCACCGGCATTCTCCTTGATTCGCGAAATCGCACAGAACAGACAGGACAAGGAAAGATTTCTGCGTGGTGTCAATTTTACGCGCGACGCGCGCTCAGGATTATACCGGTGTATTATGTTGCACTGCTGCTGGCGATGGTTGCAGGAAATACAGACGTACTGTCTGGGGCATGGTGGTATGCAACATATACCTCGAACCTGCTCTTTATTAAGCTTGGGTTTTACCCTTCGACGACGGCACATCTCTGGTCATTGGCTGTGGAGGCCCAGTTCTACCTCATCTGGCCATTTGTCATGTTGTGTATGGCAAAACAACTGATCCTCTGGGCCATTGCTTTGACAATTGTGGCGGCACCGGTCTACCGCTATTTCGCGATCCTTGGATCTCATGCAGGCGTTGAATTCTATACGTTTACCTTGTCTTCAATTGACAGTTTAGGGTGGGGATCCCTTTTGGCTTGGCTCATTCACAACAAAAGAGACATTCCTGGCCTGCAAAGTACTGGTCGTGGACTTCTCCTTTTTCTCCCAATGGTGACCCCCCTCTTGATGGAGACGACATATTTCTATGTGTTTGATAATACGTTACTTTCTCTCGCCTTTATTTGGTTGGTCGCAGGAGCAGCCAAAGGGTTCACTGGACCAGTAGGCACCATCATGAATTGGAAACCTCTCCTGTATATCGGAAAAATCAGCTACGGTGTCTATCTCTATCACCTCTTCATGCCATGGGTACTCTATGGTGTCTGGGGAATCACCAAACCAGAACACATTCTTGTCAATATGGTGATGTTAATGATTTCCACAATTTTTGTCGCGTCACTCTCCTGGCACGTTCTTGAAAAGCCGATAAATAGACTCAAGAAATATTTTCCTTATTCAGGGGCAACTCCGGAGAGACACAAGAGCCCTGCTTCACACCACAACATCAGGGATTGGGATTTTCAACAAAACTATAGTATAACCAAATAGACTTCCATTCATGTCTTTGACCATACGAAGGGACACGAAGCATGAGTGACATTGACATAGTATTGGTTCGGCCCCGTAGGAGCCAGACATCAAGGGCTGTAGTTTTTGTTCCCCAATTCGAAGCACATGCTCAGCTCATCATCTTGACCGATGTTCAACTTCTTTCTGACTCCTCACTCTCAACGAACCCTCAACAGATTATGCGCGATCGTTGCCATGGTTACCGCACTCTGTCTAACCGTCCCTGTCCCCGCTAGTCCGCAGGTCGAGTCACATCCAGCATGTACGCCGTTTGACTGGAAAAGGATACCAGTCAATGAATGGGTTAACGTATCTACCTGTGGTGATTCACCGAGAAAAGTGTTTCATGGAGCTTCGACCCTTGCCGCAGATAGAAGGACGGTCTTTTTCTTTGGGGCCGATACTCACGACAAGGATTACGACAACAGCGTCTACCGCTTCAGCCTCACAGACCTTCGCTGGAGTCAAGATTATGAAGCCGACTCGTTAGAGACGTATCGCGTCACGCCTCAAGGCTATCCAGCAACATCGACCAATCGTCCATGGGCGATGCATGCATTTGATGGATGGGATTATGATCCAACAACAAAAACTCTCGTGCTTGTCGGGTTTCCCAAGCATGCCACGCAAGCGATTCAACAGCTAAAAGATAAGGGAGAACTGAACCAATCTCTGAAACCTTCCACATGGCACTACAATCCTGACACACGTTCCTGGAAGTTGATCCACACGCGAACACCCCAGTTATTTGCCGGAGGATTCGCGTGGGACCCATTGAAAAAGCATTTTATTGGTCACGATGGTCAACGGACGTATCACTATGACCCTCAGTCTCACAAATGGGGCACGCACCGGGCTCCCTCCACCCCTGGATATCACCTTCGACTGGTCTACGATACTTTTGTAAACTCCTTGTTATCGTTCGGAAACAACTATAGCAGCCGGGAACTGTGGAGTTACCCTTCACAATCGGCCCAATGGGAACGTGTCAAGGTTACCCATCCGCCCTTACCCGCCAATGGAGCCGCTGTCGCATACGGAACCCACCATCAT
>BQIX01000231.1 GCA_021604145.1 Nitrospirales bacterium | reverse complement strand
GCCGATGGAGCAACCGAGAGCGCACCCTGCACCGTCACCATGGCGTCCGCCGTCGCCGGTGGCGAATCTGAATCCGTTACCCGAACCGTCGAGCTCCCCGCGTTCGGCCCAGCCGTATACAAGCCCGTCGTCGCATTCACCGTTGCCCCCCCGCTTGTATCCGCTTCCACACTGAACGTATACGGACCGACCCCATTGACCTCATCAAAATCTTACTGCCCCCCTACCGTGACGGCAACGATGGCCGGAGCAATGCCAAGGCCACTGCTCAAAGTTCCTAACACATTGAATTCTCCTACGGCCGCCCATGGGTTTCCAGTGCCTTGAGCTTCGCTTAATGCGCGTAACCAGACATACCGGCTCGTGGCCGCACTAAATAGCACTTCCTGCTCCACAGCCGAGTTCGGAAAGGTGTTAGACGCCACCAAGGTCCACTCTCCAAGCACTAGAGGAATCGTTGGCGGCGTTGCTGAATCCGTCGCGACATAGAGCTCATATTGCCCAATCCGCCCATTGGCCCCGCCACTGGGATCTCTTGGGAGATACCGTACCCCTTCAATTTCATAGAGCGCACCTAAATCTATCTGAAGATCATGCGGATAGGGCGGCGCTGGCCCACCCGACCATTGCGTCACCCAATGCGTACCCCCATCTCCATCAAACGCATTGACCGCAGCTCCATTTTCGCCAACCACTTCTTCACTATCCACATGATGCAAACTCCACCCACTTTGCGGAATAACTGTTTGAGCAACAGCATTTCCTCCGCCCCAAAAAGTACTCAGCATAAACACCAAAAAACACAGGGGCGTTTGGGCGATCCGAACGTGCATTAACAATTGATTTTGCTTAGGGTGAGCGAACTGCATATTATATAAGGCGTTCATTTATAGAATGTGAAGAATCTCACTATTTTATCAACCATGGGCAGACGACAGACGTGGAAAGCCGTATTTACTACTAATATGGCACCAAGAATCAAGTTTAAACTTTGTCAGCTAAAAAGACCTCGCCCTCTAAAAATTCATGAAAGTTCTTTCACAATAACCAGATATCTTTGCCTCTACGTCCACTCCTAATAATAATTTACATTAGGCAATTAAACGTATAACCATTCCATTTTTCCACATCACTATACAGGAAGATTAGATTCAGACCTGCGAAGTTGATCCGTAACATATCCCCCATCTAAAAGTGTTCGCAACTGATTCATACGCACAAATCGTGGATTTGTTAAGATTTCATCAGTAATTTTTGCTGACTTATATGCTTCATAAATTTCCTTGGCCCCTGAACGCGCATCCCAGCGTGGTTGAAATCCGGGTAGCATACGGCCGACTTTGCTGCAATCAACCCGATAGCAGCGCTTATCAGGACCAGCACCTTCTTCGTACTCAATTTCAACACCGGGAACAGTTTCTTTCACAATTTCACCTAATTCACGAATTCTATAATTTTCCTGTGTTCGGCCAATATTAAAGGCTTGATTATGAATGACTTCTACGGGGGCTTCAAGCACTGCTAAAAATGCTCTTGAAACATCCTCTACATGCACAATCGGACGCCAAGGAGTCCCGTCACTCTTCATAAGCACACGACCTGTTGTCACGGCCGATGCCATCAAATTATTCAAGACAAGGTCCACTCGCAGTCGAGGGGAAATACCATACACCGTCGCATTCCGTAAGAACGTCGGATGAAAGGTGCTATCAGCAAGTTCCTTGACATCCCTTTCGACCCAAACTTTCGATTCGCCATACGGCGTAACAGGATTTAGCGTTGAATCCTCTGTCAGGAAATTATCTCCAGAAGCACCATAATTACTGCAAGAGGAAGAAAAAAGAAAGCGAGAAACCCCTGCAGCTTTGGCCTTTTCAGCAATCCGCACAGAAGCGGCATGGTTAATTTCATACGTTAGAGTTGGATCTAGGTCACCCAATGGATCATTAGAGAGCCCGGCTAAATGGATGACCGCCTCTACGCCTTCTAGTTCAATGGCAGATGTATCACGTATGTCAATATTGAGAGAAGGAATTTGAGGAACATCATGATCACCAAATATACAGTCTGCAAAAAGATCAGTATCTAAACCCAAGACCTCATGACCTTCAGCAATCAGCATATTAACTAGGACGCTGCCAATATACCCATTATGCCCTGTCACTAAAACTTTCATTATTTACCTCCCTGATTTCTCAAACTCTTACATAACCGAGCAACAAATTAAAAATCTATCTGTGCAATTTTACAGTCAAGATAACCTTAGAGGGACCGAAAACAATGAAGCTTTGAAGCACCATGATCCGCAGAAAAGATCTACAAGCAACAGAAGGAAACGAATTAGAGCTTTAACGAGCATAAGCATTATTGTTGTTCTTGCGCTGAATCGACCAAACATTCATCATTTCGAAAACCTCTCGAGACTTAACGAATTCCCGTTCTTGCCAAAAGAAAATTTCAAGAAAGTATTCTTTTACCGGTTCTCGTCTGTAACGACAAATCATCACGATTTGGAGATCACTCCGCCACAATCTTTGCCAAAATTACGTCGCTCCCACTATGAGGCTTCAACTTCTCCTATCATTTATTTGGCTCATCACTCCTCGAAGATCGTCTTCGTCAATACACAACTAGTCATTCGGATAAGCACTTGACAGACAGACAAATGAAATTTTACTTAGTGAAGAACAAACCTTGCTCGCGTCCAGGAAGGACATCGGCAAGCAAGGCTCAATTGACCTAGACCAATCGCAATGCCCGTCAGCCTTTCTTCATCCATCTTCGAAAGATACGCAAGGGTTATAAATTAAGAAGCTACTTGAATTCATCTTGGAAGTGCAACTCACCAAGTGGTTCCGGTCTGGTTTTACGACACATTTAGAGAGAGACAAAATGGCGGGGCACCCTAGCTTGACGAAATCTCAAAAGGAAGACTTCGGTGAGAGAATCAACCCGACAACATGGCTTGAAGATGACCGGTATGGGGGACTGGCACGAGCAGTTTTACGGACTGAGCATAGGTTGAAACGGCATCCCAAAGAGAAATAGGTGCTATAAAGAAGAGCGGATCAACAAACTTAAACTGAAAATCGGGTACATAGTCGTCGAGAGCGATGCTTTACGGATACGGGACCCGGTATCTCAGTAAATTTCTGCATGTACTGCTTGACTCCAGAAATTCTTGATGCCTTTACCATGGGCTTATATTGGGTCACAAAGCGCTTGGAATGATTCATACCGCAATGTTTGAGCTCAGAAACAGCGAGAACATTTGAGGAGTGAGAGGTGTCTGTCTCGACGATGCGGTCTGGAATGAGCCGCTCCGGCATAACGCCCATGAACACCTTGTCCTTCTTATCCGGAATCATGTTCGTGTACACCCGCCCCCACATTATGAGACTTTCCAAAACTGGCACAATCCCGGCTGCCTCTCGTCTACACCTTCCTTTCCGTCGGCTCCCGAAATACTTTCATTGACTTCGATTTCCTTGGCGTGCGGTAGGGCATTCTGAAGCGTTTGAACAATGATTTTTCGTACTCGATGAAAGTATTAGACCGCAATATTTTTATCCACGCCCACTAAGATCGGAGCCGACCAAGCTGTTGTTCTAAATACAAATCCCTCAATTCAACCGCACCAGCTTTACTTGACCAAACCGACGCTTTCGCCTTCAATCACCCTAAAATAACTCTGTGATCGAGGGCAGCCCCTTATTTGGTGACATATGAGAATCCTTCAACAAGGTTTGTGGGGGGGGGGGGGACAGGACTTGATCTTACAGCAGACCTTGGACGGAAAACATTATCGTATTACTATAAAAATCAAATTGATTCTGACTTGAAGCTCTTCTCTCAAATGAATATGCGAGTTTAAACCCTAGCCACTTCACAGTTCGATAGTCCAGCTCTATTCTCCAACGAAATCGATCATCGTTTCTGGCCTCCGCAAAGTCGCTATTAGCATAAAGAAATGACCCTCTAGTCGAAAATCGCTTTGTGAACACCTTCAGCGCTGAGACTCCAAGTCCGGTCTGTGTAAACGTTGAAGTATTAAACACGGCAGATTGCTGGAGAAATCTAAAAGGCACAAGGCGGAAATCTAATTGAGATGTCGGTCTCCACCTCAAATCGCCTCTCATAAAAAGCAATTCTTGATGTTTCCCGCCAACACTCAAATTTCTTCGCGTCAATTCCATCTCTTGGACAGGATCTAACACTGGAGAACGGTCAAAGTTCAGCACGGAATATCCCAGATTAAACTCTCCTGAAAGTCGTTGGTTTGCTGCAAGTCTAAATCCCGTAAATATGCCGTACGAAAAACTATCCAATTGTGTATTCTCATCATAGCTTTCATCGGAAATTTGGGCGCCAAACAGTGCAGAGACGTTTTCATTTGCCGGGACAATAACCGTTAAATCAACAGACCCAAAGCTTCGATCTCGTGGCGCAGCTTGATCATTATTTTTAAAATGCACCCGAGCGTAACTCACACCGATACGTAGGCCAACTTTTGAGCCAATCATTTCAGCCTGAGCCTTAATTAGGTCCGACCGCCACTTCGTAATATCCTGTTGCTGAATATCCAACTCTGACCCTCTAGGATCAAAGCCCTCAACGTGCTCTGCTTGAAAGTCGACCTTGAGGCCACTGGGAAAGTCTAAACTCAGACGGCCTAACCCATCTTGAGTCAACACATTATTTTCAGAGAATTTTCCATACAGAAATTGAGCTGCACGATAATCAAAAATCAACTTATGTCTTTCAGCAATTGGCAAAGAAGCTTGGAGGCCAGGAGCAATCGTCGTCAAGAAGTCGCCTCGCCTTCTTTTCTCTGTCCTGAATACATTATCCGTATAGACTTCAGCTACCCCCAAGAATGGATGAAGTCGAACCGGACCAGCTTTCACCCCCTTACCCGGAAATAATCGACGAAATTGAGGATAGACAAGGATGGGATTTACAGGGTTATGACTTCCTGTAAATGAGAAAGAACCCGTGTCTGAAAATGATTGAGCCCAACCGTTGATAGGCCCGAACAGATTTAACATCAGCGCGAAAAAAAGAGCACTATGGACACATTTCAAGTATCGTTGTTGAATACTGAAGATCACATTATTCACAATGGTCTCACAGAATTTTTAAAATTCGTGTACTTATGAGTGAGGATTAGGAGTAATTATAGTGCCTGAGCATCTTCGCGTTCTCAAAACATACGATCAGTATACGAACTACCTGCATGCCCAACCTCACCGAAACAACTAGAATAATCACCTAAGCATTAAACTGAAGCACTCGCAAAAAAGATCGACCTTATCATAGAACTCCAAGTCAGTAACAGCTATCTCACATTGACAGGCACATCTCGATGTATGGATGGCTTTCAGGCCATCTGCCTCACATTCGTATTGGAGTATCTACCTGAGAATCTGACAGTCTTTTTCCCATTAACTCAACGATGGCTGTTTTTATTGGGAAATTGGACAGGACCCCGCTGGGTCGACACGATTGAGCCTATGGCAAACAGAAGCATACAATAGATAGGATGAGAATTGGCTGACTTGTTGCTAGACTCATACAAATGACAGGGGGAAACATCGCGTACAGCACAGAACTGAACGTGCCGACGGTCTCAATTTAACAATACATTCCAATGCCACCCAATACTGGAAACGAGTTAGCCCTAAGGTGGAAACCCTGAACCCTTGATTTACACGAATTGTCGTTGAGCATTGAACTTGGAAGAAGTCTTACATCAATGCCGGTGCACCATTGGGTGAAAATCTATAGCCTCCTCAAAAAAGCGAATTTCTGCGTTTCCCTTCCTTAGATACAATGCTGATATAAAGAAATTGCTGGCAACAACATTCATGTAAACCTAATCACCAACTCCTAACATTACGGCTTCAAGTATTTATGTTTCGTGGAGGCACAAGTCTCAAAAGTACAAGTTTCAAATCGACGTCTCCGTGAAGCCACCATTTTATAGATTTTTGGACCGATCGTAGAGGCAAAGGGGAGATAAAAGACTGGGACCAAAGGCCAGAATGGTGGGACCACTTTCACTAACTCTCGAAACGCAAAATACCCTTTACGTAAAGACCCATCCGGCATGACAAGATACATTTCGCGTA
>BQIX01000230.1 GCA_021604145.1 Nitrospirales bacterium | reverse complement strand
ACTCCGTATTCGAGAACATGGACCACGTTAACGTTAAAAGATTGAAGATTTCGTTCTGGTTGTAAAGAACTCTAGTATTTGCATCCCTCTGTGCGAATTTCCCTTTTTATTCAATTTGGGACTCCACACCGCAATACTGTAGTGCCCTGGATAAATGGCGATGATTCCCCCACCCACTCCACTTTTCCCCGGTAAGCCAACTTTAAAAGCAAACTCTCCTGCTTCATCGTAAAACCCGCACAGCTGCATGATGGCATTAATCCGCTTAGTTTGACTGCCCCGAAGCACGCGTTCATTGGTTAGCGGGTTGACGCCATTCGCTGCTAAAAACAAATATCCTTGAGCTAATTCCTTGCACGTCATTTCAATGGAACATAGATGGCAATAAAAATCTAGCACAGCCTCTATATCATTGTGTATGTTCCCATAGGACTTCATTAAATTGAGGTGCGCCGCGTTTCGAAAGCTCGTCCGTCGTTCCGATTCAGCAATCCTCGAACAGTAATCGATTTGAGGATTTCCGGAAATTCTTCTTGTGAACTCAAGAAATTCCTGCTGCGGGCTGTTTAATCGACTCACCAGAATATCGCAAATCACCAAAGCTCCGGCATTGATGAACGGGTTACGCGGAATTCCCTTTTCGTACTCCAACTGCACCAGCGAATTAAACGGGCTCCCAGAGGGTTCAACTCCGACTCGATCCCAGAGTTGGTCATCTTCTAATTCAATGGCCAAGGCCAAGGCTAACACCTTCGCAATACTTTGAATGGAAAACTTTTCGTTGGCATCGCCAAAGCTATAATCCTGCTGATCAATCGTGGTCAAATGAATACCAAACTTCTTGGGATCGACATTTTGTAATTCAGGAATATAAGACGCCACGTTGCCGAGATCATCGATTTTTGGCAATTCAAACGCTATTTCAGAAAAAAGTTTTTGGTAGTCCATAGACATCTCCACCATGTTCTTTTCACGTAAACACTACGAGACTTATCTCACGTTTTTTGGTCATTCTTCAGCAGTCGTCTGAGGCATCAGACGTACGTCAAACGGCTTCTGCCTGACTCTCTTCGTCTCTTACAGCCCACAATTAACATAAATCACACTCGTTCGTAACGCCGTCTTAATACTGTGCGCGTAAGGTCTAGCACAATGACGACTTTACAAAATTTTGATCACTAGCGTCCTTTCTGAGCCGTTCACACTACGGAGAAATCTCATGTCCATTTCGACAACGTACGATCAACCACACATGACGACGTCAGCCAATTACCAACAATGGCTGATGGTCACGGCTCTTATTTATCTCTTACTTGTGGCAGTCGGATTGATTGGAAGCGGATTCAAGGCCGCCACCGGAGGAGAAGCCAAAGAGCTCTTTGCCTTTGCGAGTAACCCGCTCGCTGCGGTCGTGATTGGCACGGTCGCCACAGCTCTCATTCAATCGTCAAGCACCGTCACCTCCATCATTGTCGGACTGGTGGCCGGCGGGTTGCCCGTCGCGATTGCCATCCCAATGGTCATGGGTGCCAATATTGGAACCACAATTACGAATACCATTGTCAGTTTAGGTCATATCAAGCAAGGCACAGAATTTAAGCGCGCCTTTGCCGCCGCCACCATTCATGACTTTTTCAACTTGATCAGCGTCGTGATCTTTTTGCCGCTAGAAATCATGTTTGGCATACTCCACCAAACAGGAGCCTACCTCTCCAGCCAGATGATTGGGGGAGACTCAATGTCCATGAAGGGATTGAACTTCATGAAGCCTCTGGTCACCCCCCCAATTAAAACACTTCAAGGCATGTTCGGGAGCATTGGCCTTTCCGAAGTCCTCACAGGTGTTCTCCTTATTACCTTTGGCATTGCGATGATTTTCTTCGTCATCTCTGCCATCGGGAAACTGCTCAAGGTCCTCATGGTCGGTCGTGCAAAAGACATTCTTCACAGCGCCATTGGTCGTGGCCCAATCACAGGGATCGCGACTGGCACTGCCGTCACGGTGCTTGTCCAGTCATCCTCGACCACCACCAGCCTTATCGTGCCATTAGCGGGCAGCGGGATATTTAGCTTACGTCAGATTTACCCGTTTACGTTAGGAGCCAATATTGGCACATGCATCACCGCATTACTGGCAGCCACAGCCGTAACGGGGGTCAATGCCATTTTTGCTTTGCAAATCGCGTTGATACATTTTATCTACAATGTCGCTGGCGTCGTCGTGATTTACGGCATTCCGTTTCTCCGAAATATCCCTATCTACGCAGCCGAAAAAATGGCTGGCATCGCAATGCGGAAAAAACTGTATGTTGCCATCTATATTGCCGGCGTGTTCTTTCTCATTCCGATGATGTTCATTGGCGTCAGTCAGGCCTTTGCCTGGTAATCACCAATATTGGAGGTTTCCATGTTAAATACGATCGCATCACGAAAACACGCACTCGAACAGAAAGTTGATGAACTAGAAGAGACCCTTCTCCAACTGAAACAACAGTTGAAAAAGGAACGAGAGGCCGAACAGCATGCAGCCATTGATCAACTTGACGTGTATCTGGAAAAGGTCAATAACAAATATGAAAACCTTCAAGGGTTCTGGGCAGTCTTACGAAAAGAAATTTCAGATTTACTCCCCACAACCTCTGGAAGAAAATAATCGGAGCTTCGAAAATCCATGAGAAACATTCATCCCGTCATCACGTTGGTTACCTGCATGCTCTTGACATGTTTCGCGAGTCACGCATGGAGCGGCGTGGAAAACCCGATAGAACTCAGTGCTGTGCCGACAGCCATAATAAAACAAGCACAAGAACAATTTCCCGATGCCACGTTCGAAAGTGCGAACACGGAAACCGAACCGGACGGAACCGTTGTCTATGAAATTCAAGGCGTATTCAAGGACGGCCAAAAATTTGAGTATGATGTATTTCCTAGCGGAGAAATTCAAGAAATTGAAATAGAATTCCAGAACACTATGGTTCCAGGAGCCGTCATGAAGGCCATTCAAAAAAACTTGCCAGGATTCATCCCCACCTACATCGAAGCCAGTCATTCAGCGAGCATGCAAGTCGTCAGCTATGAGTTTGTTGGTCAACTGGGCGACACGACCATAGACATTGAAGTCTCGGCTGATGGAAGGAAAATTGAGGTCACCGATAAATAAGAAAACTTCCACCTTTGAAACTGCCTCACACAACACTCTACATTTTTCACCCTTCGCGGCTTGCATATTCCCTTCTCGACGCGTAGTCTTGCCTCGTTAAAGAAAGAATACAGGTAAAATTTTGCAATCAAAGCGGTTCATGAACTGGTCTATGAAGACGTTACCCCGGATCATGAATGTTCAATGAAAGGACCTGATGCCAATTTGGGTTGACGCCGACTCCTGTCCTAAGGTGATTAAGGAAATACTGTTTCGAGCAGCGGAGCGGACAGCCGTGCCGGTTACACTCGTCGCGAATCGACTGCTTTCAATCCCATCATCAAACTCTATTTCAGCTCTTCAAGTCGCCGATGGATTTGATGTGGCCGATTCCGAAATTGTCAAAAGATTAGAAGCCGGAGACCTGGTGATTACGGCTGACATTCCCCTGGCTGCTGAAGTCATTGCCAAAGGTGGACAGGCGCTTGATCCACGCGGCGAGATGCATTCAACCGATACAATACAAGCTCGTCTGACCATGAGGGATTTTATGGATACACTCCGGGCAAGCGGAATCGAGACCGGCGGACCATCAGCTCTGACTCAACGAAATCGGCAATTATTTGCCAAACACCTCGAGCACTACCTCATGACACGGTCGAAACAACAAGTTAGGATAGATGGGAAACTAGAGTAACTTTTCTTCAGAACAAGACAAATACTTAGTTAATGATCTCCCCCTCCTCCTTGACCTGCATTGAATGATATGTGACGTACCATGTGTATTTCATGAACCATGAACCTATTACATCCTGCGCAATCTGTCAGAACAGTGTATTTACTCAACTGACGAACGCCCCTGACTTCAACTACTTTCAATGCACTACCTGTCAACTGATTTTCTTAAGTCCTCAACCTCGACCTGAAACCCTAAAAGAACTCTATACAAGGTCCCGGTCTCTTACAGAATGGGCCAGCCAGCGCATGGTTTCATCACAATAAATATTATCTCAAGAAATTGTATCAAGAACGCCTGGAGGACATCCTGCAGTACGTCTCCACTGGCCTGTTACTGGACGTGGGGTGCGGGATGGGCGATTTCTGTGCTGTAGCCAGAGAAGCGGGATTTTCGGTCTCTGGAACGGAACTGTCTGATGAATATGCGCACCACACGAAAACAACGGTAGGCATGACCGTCATCTTTATTGGGCGGCTGCAAGACGTCGAATTTTCTGACAGAAAATTCGACGTGATTAGTCTCTGGCATGTTTTTGAACACTTGCCTGACCCGCACGAAGTCCTAAGAACAATGAAACGTATGCTACGACTAGGCGGAATCATCGCAATTGAAGTCCCAAATGTCGAATGCTGGCGAAAACGCCCCATGTACGTTTCTGATATTAAGAACTACCCGGAGTCCCAGCTCGAACATTTGTTTTATTTTTCTGAAGCTTCACTAAAACTAGCTTGTGAACAGGCAGGATTTTCCCTGTTACAACTCAGATATGTTGATAGTCCTCAACCAGCGAAAAGTTTGGCGAAGCATCTTTTCGACAATTGAAAGAACCTAGTAAGCGTCTGCTGTATCTTGGAAGAGAAAAAAAAGGATTTAGTGCCATCAGACTCTATCTTTCTCATTGAGAATACAAGTGGCATGAATTTTGACCCATCACACACCACAAAGACTTTGTGTATTGCCTTTTTTTGATTAAATGAGTAAGTTCCCAGAGAACCTGTCACATTATCTGCGCAGAGGGACCCGATGAATCGCTGGACAGACGGCAGAGGGACAACCGGAATTGTGGCTTTTTCAGGATTCGTGGTTATTTGCCTTCTTCTGTTTTCATTGCCAGTTAACAGCGAAGAACTGAGGAAGTTTCAACTACCCAGTCAAAAAAATTCCCCCGTTATTCGAAAAATGCAGGAACCTCTCGTCTATCGGCGATTTCGAGATGACGCACAGAGCTGGCCGTTAACGAAGAAGAATGCCATGATCAGCTCGCTCGAAAAGAAAGTCGATCAGGCAAGAAAAGATCGAAATTTTTCACAAATTCAGCATTACTCCAAACTCATCCAAATTCTCCAAGAACGATAAGAGACCATGCGAAAGGATTACGTCAAACTCGAAATCATCTTGGCCTGTTGCATCGGAATTTTTGTCTGTACATTTGGACTTGTATTGGCAGAGGAATTAACAAACGGGATCGATATTGACGCGCAATATCCCGCTCCCCAAGAATCTCCCGCCCAGGAAATTTTCTCAGAGGCCGACAAATATACGTTTGAATTCAATCAACTCAAAGAACAGAACCGCCTCTATCACACCCTTGGGGTCGCCATCGCCGGGATGATTTCTCTCATGATCATGTTGTTCGTGATTAGTAAGAGTAAAGATTACACAGCTCAGGATGTGATTTATGCCAGCGGCCTTGTCTTTGTCATCTTTGGCACCATCGCCATCGTGGTCTTGGCAGATGTCGAACAACAACTGACCGCATCGATCGGAATCATGGGAGCGATCGCTGGATACTTGTTTGGAAAAATGGGCGATCGATCGGCTGATGGGAAGAAGCCGACTGAATCCAAAAATCGTGAATAACCGTCTTCCAGACCACGACTCAACACGACACTCCCTTTTCATCCTCACCATCACGACTCTTTGCCTCACCTTCACACTCTGAACAGTCATGTCCCATTTACTCATAAACCTGATGTATGAATGATCAGGTAACCCTGCCCTCAGTCCCATCCTTGAGAATCATTGAGACCGAGGGCAGTTCTTTCTATATGGTCAAAGCATTTGACTGCCTGCAATACTGAAAATACAACGAAGACCTCACACCCGTTCGATTCTTCAACAAACGTCTTTTTCTATACCGACAGTCACACACTATGGGAGCGCACTACTTCTTCTGAAGGACGGGATACCCAAAGGCATAAATCCATTTATCGGCATCGACCGTCTTTTTTGATGCCAACTGTCTCGCTGGCGTATGACAGGGAATAC
>BQIX01000229.1 GCA_021604145.1 Nitrospirales bacterium | reverse complement strand
ACGGTAAAGAGGTTGAAGAGCAAGATCATAAACAAGCAGACAACAACCCAAAATAGTAAATTCTTCACCCGTGAATTCATGCTAAAACCTCCTGAACCTCCTACCAATTGATTGACTTACCTCAAATAACAGAGGAAAGCTATTAGATTCTATCATGCAAATTGAGATACTGACAACTAAGAACTGGATTCTACGGCGCTTCGACGCTCTTGGGGTCAAGGACGGCTAAATATGGAAGATTGCGGTATTGTTGCTGATGATCCAACCCATACCCAACGACATAATGATTAGGAATTTCAAATCCGACATAATGAACGTTCACATCGATTTGCCGTCGCGCTGGCTTACTCAATAAGGCACACACCTGAAGACTCTTTGGTTTTCGTTTAGCAAGGTGTTTAGTTAAATATTGAACAGTCAGACCGGAATCGATGATATCTTCCACCAGCAACACGTCTCGTCCTTTTATCTCCTCGGTCAAATCTGTGAGAACTTTGACCTTCCCAGATGTTTTCCCTTGGTACTGTTGACTTTTCACGATCATAAAATCAACAGTAATCGGCAACCGTATCGCACGGACCAAATCGGCATAGAACATAAACGCCCCTTTTAAGATACCAACCAGGACAAGGTCTTTGTGCTCATAATGAAGCGTAATATCCCGGCCAAGTTCTTTAATTCTCGTGCGCATCGCCTCTTGCGTCACTAAGGGCTTACCAAATAGCTGTGTCATACAGACTTCGACTCCTGACTCAATTGCGCGACAAGAACGCGTTGCGTGGTCTCAGTCATACGAAAACGATGGTCCATACGATATCCGCCAACCCAGACAATTCCTTCAGGAGCCACCAGCAACGGAACCATGGAGCGCTGAGAGATAGGCAATTTGATATCCGAAAAAAAATCTTGAAGTTTTTTTCTTTTTCCACTCATGCCAAGAGGATAAAATCGATCTCCCTTCTGCCAACTCCTCAGGATTAATGAATGATCAAACGTATCGGCATCAAACCTTGCCAGGTGAGGAGACGATTCACGCTTTCTATCTGGTTGGATACCGGTTTCTTGAGAAACCTCAAGTATTTGCCCTGTTGGTGGCCACAGGACTCGAGCGGGAACAGAGAGTTCTTGGCTAAAGCCATGATTGTCGACGGTTGAAGCAAGAGCCCTTTGAATCGAAGAGAAATGAATATGTTCATACTCTCGAATGATCGACACTCCATGAACGATCATCTCAGAACCAGACCGACTTTTGCTGATATGCCGTACAATCGTATCAACGGCATCAAACCCTGGAACCACACGCATCTCCGTGACAGACTGAATGGCCAGTCTGATGACGCGTCGCCGCATGGCTAACGGTAAGTTAAGGCAACCGCCTCGACAGACGCTCAGAGTATTGCTCATTTGATGTTTTTGAATATTGGCCAATGCAGCCCAAGCTAATTGATTTAGATAGACTTCCTCTTCACAGGTAATTTCAGCTTGACGAGCAAGGGTTCGGGTCACATTCGGATTGTACTGTTTCAACAGAGGCATGATTTCGTGACGGATTCGATTTCGCAAATACATAAATTTTTGATTGCTTGAATCAACACGATAATGCAACCCTTGTTCTTGTAAATAGGCCAATAGCGTCTCTCGACGTGTTCTGAGCAACGGTCGGATGATATGCGATTCTCGAATGGCTGGAATCCCACAGAGCCCCGCTGTGCCTGCTCCACGGACCATCCGCATGACCACCGTTTCAGCTTGGTCATCAAGAGTATGCCCAGTTGCAATCTTCGTTGCACCGGTTTCCACTGCAATACGAAATAAGTGCTGATATCGCATATTTCGAGCATACGCTTGGAGTCCAGAGCCCAATGTCTGAACATCAGCCATCTGCACATATAAGCTCTCTACAGAACAGGGGATTCCAAGTTCCTCGCACAAGCAAGCCACAAACCTCGCATCCTCATCAGATTCTCGCCCACGCAACCCATGGTCAAAATGCACAACACTTAACGTTAAATTCCACTTTTCTCTCATTGTATGCAGCAGCGACAACAAAGCGACCGAGTCCGGACCACCAGATACCGAAATAAGGACATGATCGTCCTTCTCAAGCATCTGCTGCATAATCATGAACGTTTCAATATGAGAAATGAAGGTCATGAGTATCCTGGAATTTAGAGACACGAAGTCGAATGAAAGGCTGTTAACCGAGTAGATTGAGGGAAATTTTTATTCCATTCCGCTAAAAGACGGCGTGCCTGAATGCCATCACGTTCCATTTGACGAACGAGTTCATCACTGTTCAAAAACTCTTGATCACCCCGAATGTAATCAATGAAACTCACATGGATACGTTGACCATACAATGAGCGACGTTGATCAAACAGGTGAACTTCAAGTAATCGCTCGCCTTCGACAAAAGTTGGTCGACGGCCAATGTAGGAAATTGAAGGCATCCACTCACCTTGAACATACGACATGGTGGCATAGATACCATCGGCTGGAACAACACGATCAGACGGAATACGAAGATTTCCAGTTGGCCATCCCAACTGTTCTCCCCGATGCTCACCATGAATCACTTGCTCAGAGAGACAATACGGACGCCCAAGACAAGCTGCCGCCTCCACCACCTTCCCAGCTTGAAGCAGTTTCCGAGTTCTCGTTGAACTCACGATTTCTCCTTTAACCATCACAGGAGGAACCGGATGAACGTGAAAACCTGAATTTGAGCCTAGATTAGCTAAATCTTGAACATTTCCACTGCGTCCTGATCCAAATACAAAGTTTTCACCAACTAACACCTCGCGAACGCCTAATCCATCACGTAAGATGTTGCATGTGAACGCTTGAGGAGTCAAACTGGCCAACTGCTGAGTAAATTCCAATATCACAACCTCTGAAATGCCAAGCTTTTCAAAAAAATCAAACTTCTCCTCTTGAGAGGTCAGGTATTGCAGAGTAATACCAGGCGAAAGGACTTTGGCGGGATGCGGATCAAACGTGAGAACCATTGGCGAACCATTGTGACGCTTGGCAATCTCGACGACTTCAGAAATTAAGGCCTGATGGCCAACATGCTGCCCATCAAAATTCCCTATCGTTAAGACAGGATGAGGTACATGGGGAATAGATCGAAGGTTTCGAATAACCCTCATAACAACCTATGTTGATTGAGTAGTCGAGCAGCATCTTTGGCAAAGTAGGTCAAGATCATGTCTGCACCAGCTCGCTTGATGGACAAGAGCGACTCCATCATCACATTCTGTTCATCAATCCACCCGAGTTGAGCTCCAGCCTTAATCATGCTGTATTCTCCACTCACTTGATACGCAGCCAGTGGAACCGTGACCGACTCACGAAGCATTCGAACGATATCAAGATAAAAGGAGGCGGGCTTCACCATCACAATATCAGCGCCCTCGTCAATATCTAACTGAACCTCACGAATGGCTTCGCGGGCATTCGCCGGATCCATTTGATACGATCGTCGATCACCAAATGACGGACTTGATAAGGCCGCATCACGAAAGGGAGCATAGAGACTCGAGGCATATTTGGCAGAATAGGCCATGATGGGCAAATCTTGAAATTCACATTGGTCCAATTCATCACGAATTGAACCAATCCGGCCATCCATCATGTCGGACGGCGCAACAAGATCGACTCCAGCCTCAGCATGAGACCGTGCCATCAAGCGAAGACAGTCCAAGGTCTCATCATTGACGATTCGCCCATCTTGAACGATACCACAATGACCATGTGACGTATATTCATCAATACACACATCTGTCATTACCAACAAATCAGGCAATTGCGTCTTCAGGGCTCGTACCGCCTGCTGAACTACTCCATCCTTATCATAGGCACTCGTCCCACGTTCGTCCTTTTTTTCAGGAATTCCAAAGAGAATCACAGAGGGGATTCCAAGAGATTTGGCCTCAGCTGCCTCCTTCACCAACAGATCAACCGACCAGCGATACTGGCCTGGCATCGAGGCAATCGGTTCCTGACGCTCTTTCCCGAAGGTCACAAATAGTGGATAAACAAAGTCAGAAGGTGAAAGATTCGTCTCTTGAACCATTTCACGTAGAACCTGATGCTGTCGCAACCGTCGCAACCGTTGCCGTGGAAATCCCATACAACCCTCTCACGTATTTAACAATATGATGATGGAGAGATGAAGATCAGAACAAGACAGTCCAACTCCAAATCATATGGTACCGTTTGTTTACGATCGTATTTATTTTCTTGGAAGATTGGTCAAAAAGACGACTAAGTCTCGAACGGAAATCATACCAATCAATTCTTCATTTTTGGTCACGCCTAAATGACGGATATGTTCCTTAGCCATGAGATCGTTGGCATCGAGTAACGTTTTATCTCCGTCAATTGTCAAAATAGGAGCAGACATCACTTTCTCAACTTCAGTTTCTGCAGGCTCCAACCCCGCAGCCACGATGCGTCTCACTAAATCGGTATCTGTGAGAATCCCAATGATCTTATCTCCAGCCGTGACAAATACACTCCCCACGCCATTCGCCCGCATCATTTCCGCAGCCTGACGAACGTTGACATCTCGATCAACTTTGATAAATCTTTCAATTGGCACCATAAATGATTTGACTGGAACCATAAGATCACTCCTCCGTAGTAATAAGACCCTTCACGCAAAGATCAATAAAAATAACAACAAAAGATGACACCATCCATCACCGTCATCTCATGATTTTCTACACCGAACACATTCCTTCAACCGGTTCGTGGTGTTGAACATACTCAACAATAGCCTCAGCCAGCGAGGGAATGGTATTTTCTTTCGCCACCAGACCAACTGACAATCCACACTCTTCAACGGTTTTCGCTGTAATTGGACCAATACAGGCAATGGTCGTATGCGTGGCCAGTCGCTTGAGTTCTTCCTGGTTCTCAAACAATTGACAAAAATTTCGTACCGTCGAAGAACTCGCAAACGTCATAAAGTGGATTGTCCGTTCTTGCAGCTGTTGTTTCAATTGCTCAAACTCAACCGAAGGTGGAATGGCCCGATAGGCGGCGACCACATCGACGGTTGCCCCCATCTCCCGTAATTGCTGAGGCAATATTTCCCGAGCCACTTCAGCTCGCGGAATCAAGACTCGTTGACCGGCAACGCCCGCCTGTTTCAATGTTTCTATCACGCCCTCCGCCTGATACTCATCGGGAATATAATCAGCATGAATACCAAACATTGAAGCTTCCTCTGCCGTCCGAGGGCCAATACAACACAAACGAAGCCCTGACAGACTTCGTATATCTCGACGATGAAATTTCAATCGTTCCATAAAGGCTCGAACACCATTGACGCTGGTCAATACAAGCCATTGATACGTGGACAAAGCCTCAATGGCCTCATCCATACTCTTCCAACTCTCAGGCGGAATAATCTCTAACGTTGCACATTCAACAGGCTCGGCACCGAAGCCCTCAAGCAAACGAGAAAACGCAGCAGATTGATGTTTGGGCCTTGTGACAAGTATTCGCTTCCCAAAGAGAGGACGATGCTCAAACCAATTCAATCGGTCACGTAATCCAACCACGGCTCCAATGACAATAACCGTTGGCGGATGCAAATTCACGGACTTCGCCTTTTCAACAATATCAGCTAACGTCCCGGTCAAGCTCTGTTGCCGCATATACGTTCCCCAACGAATCAGTGCAACAGGCGTCTGAGCTTCTTTGCCTTCGGCTAACAGTTTCTCGACAATCGTCGGTAAGTTCTTGACTCCCATGAGAAAAACAAGCGTACCATTCACCGTCGCCAAGCGAGGCCATTCCAACACACTTTCAGCCTTCATGGGATCTTCGTGACCAGTGACAAAGGTGACCGTTGAAGCTAGTGTCCGATGGGTCACAGGAATACCAGCATAAGCAGGCACAGCCACAGCAGAAGTCACACCCGGAACGATTTCATAGGAGAGTCCTGCTTCGGCGACGACTTCAGCCTCTTCTCCTCCACGCCCAAAGACAAACGGATCGCCCCCTTTTAACCGAACCACACATTTACCTTCACGCCCTTTGCTGACTAAAAGTTGGTTAATCTCATCCTGACTTCGATAAGTCCCTCTTCCACGTCGTCCCACATAGATTTTTTCCGATTCGGGAGGCGCAAAAT
>BQIX01000228.1 GCA_021604145.1 Nitrospirales bacterium | reverse complement strand
ATCGGACGAAATCGCCGAATGCCCGCTTGACTGATGGCCATGGTAGGACTCACCCCTTCTTGGCGTTTAGTATTTGCGTAGTCAATCATAATGAGCGAGTCATTCACCACGACTCCCATGAGCGCAATAATGCCCATCATGCTAATGATGCTGATGCTATATCCCATGAGCATATGGCCAATGACGGCTCCAACCAATCCGAATGGAATCGCCATCATGACAATCGCTGGTTGTACATAACTTCGAAAGGGAATGGCTAGCATGACATAGATAATGATGAGAGCGAGGGTGGCGCTGTACAGAAAACTATTCAGGGCATCCCGTAAATCCGCTCGTCGACCTTCAAAGCTATAATTGAGACCTGGGTACTCGTTGAGAAGCTGAGGAAGAATTTCTTTCTTCAGCGTGTTTAAGACGAGATTGGTTTCTTTGATTGGCTGAATGTTGGCAGTGACCGTGACCGTGCGATGCCCATCTCGACGGGTGATCTCTCGAAACGCTCGATCTTTCACGACTGTGGCGACTTGATATAAGGGAACTTCGCGACCTGCGGGCGTCCGGACAATGAGATTTTCGACATGATATTCGCTCGTCCGTTCTGACTGAGGCAATCGAACGAGCACTTTAATTTCGTTACGTCCCCGCTGTTGTCGAAGAGCTAGAGAGCCGTAGAACGCATTACGAACTTGCCTGGCAATTTCTTGAGCTGTGAGCCCCAAGCTTCTCGCTTCTTCGTTAATTTGAAAGCTAAGTTGAGGTTTGCCTGGAGAATATCCGTCATCAACGTCTTTCACACTCGAAAATTCACGAAGTCGTTCAGCCAGATGACCGCTGGCCAGATCGAGCTTGTCGATGTCTCGATGGCTCAGTTCGACACTAATTGAAGGTCCTCGCCCTGGTCCCCCACTGTCTGACTCAAAGCGAACGTATTCGACGCCTGCAATATCTGGCGTATTCTCTCTCCACAACTGAGTGACCGTATCGGTACTGAGCGGTCGGGCATTGGGCGGCGGTAAATAGACTTGAACCTCGATCAAATTTTTTTGAACTAAGGTAAAGATGCCTGTCGCGACGTCCTGTCCTTGGTGATTTTGAATGACCTCCTGGGCAGAATGCACAAGCGTATCTCGAACCCGTTGTATTTCATGCGAAGGACTGCCAAACGGCACGACGGCAGTAGCATTTGCAAAATCTGCTTCAACTTTCGGCATTAAAATAAAGCCCATCCGTCCGCTGATGGGATACGCGAGAATAATAATAAACACTGCAATGCCGAGGGAGACACTGAGATATCGATTGTGAATCGCGCGACGGAGAAATGGTCCGTATGTGCCTTCAATGAAACGGGTAAATGTTTGGCTGAATTGTTGTTGAAAATGATGAAGTCCATTCCCGAGCCTGTTGCTTGGGTTCGTACTTCCATGGGCTAAGTGTGAGGGAAGAATCAATAACGCTTCAACCCAGGAAATAATGAAAGCAGTCGATACCACTGCGGGGATGACTGCCCAGATCTTCCCAAAGGCCCCGGGAACAAACATGAGCGGAAGAAACGCCACAATATTCGTGAGGATACTAAAGCTGATGGGGAGTGCAATGTCGCGTGCGCCTTGAATCGCCGACTCAATGAGACTATATCCCCGTTGCCGATATTCATAGATGTTTTCCCCGGCAATAATGGCATCATCCACCACGATTCCTAGACCGATGATAATCGCAAACAGCGAAACCATATTAATCGAAACCGACAGCATTGGGAGGAACAACAGGGCACCTAGGAATGATGTGGGAATTCCGACCGTTACCCAAAAGGCCAGTTTATATTCAAGGAATAACGTGAGAACCGCCAACACGAACAGTAATCCTATAAAGCCATTTTTGAGGAGGAGGGTCAGTCGTTGTTGATAGATCTCTGACCGATCTTTTTGAACGGCATACTGAATCGTTGGAGGGAGATCTTCGATGATCACGTTCATTGCCGATCGAACTTTGTTCGCCACGGCGATGGGCGTTTGATCGCCAACCCGGAAGACTCCAATTCCTATCGCACGTTGGCCATCGTAGGTGGCATAGACTTCACTTTCTTCAAATCCTTCGGAGACCGTGGCGATGTCGCTGAGTCGCAGGAGGGTGCCGGCTTGATTCGCGATGATCGGAATGGTGCCGAATTCGGAAGCCCAATCGCGGCGTTCTTGGACGCGAAGTAAGATTTCTCCGCTTGAGGTGTCAACGCTACCTCCGGATCGATCGAGCGCCGTTGCCGAAATAATTTGTGCAATTTGCTCTAACGTCAGACCGTAGGCTCTAAGGTCTTCTTGTGAAATTTCAACATGAATTTCATAGGCTCGAGCGCCGAGTAAGTCTACCTGTGTAATTTCAGGTTCCTGAAGAAGCCGGTCGCGAACTTCCTCGGCGGCTTCACGTATATCCCATTCAGAGACATCTCCGAATAGCTGGAGGTTAATCACTTCACGTCGACGAGTGTCCAAGGTGAACTGTGGCTCTTCGGCATCTTCCGGGAAGGTGATAATCCGTCCAATTGCTTGTTGGATATCCTGATAGGTTTTTTGATAATTTGAATCTCCCTGCAGTTCCACCACGACCGTGGCTTGATCTTCTGATGCGGTTGATACGACCTCTTCAACTCCGTCGAGATTTCGAACGGCTTCTTCAATGGCCAGAATGATACCTTCTTCAACCTCTTGTGGACTGGCTCCCGGAAAGGGAACGAGGACGGTGACCGTATCTTCTTCAAATTCCGGAAACACTTCCTGTTTGATTTGCGTCGCCATAAACAGTCCACCCAATAATAAACACAGCATGAACAGATTGGGTGTGATGCGATTATGAACCATCCAGGCAAGGGGGCCGACGTTCATGGGACGACGCGCATTCGAAGTCTTAGGTTGCATGGGTCACCTTCGTTTGCACAGGCGGTGGAACCACGCGTAGGGGCATGCCTTCGACTGGTGCGGGAATATCCGTCAAAATCAGACGCTCGCCATGTTGCAGGCCTTGAGAAACAAGCACATAGTTTGGTCCTCGATAGACGATGGTGACCGTACGAATTTCCAGCGTATTCTCGTTGTTGAGGACCCAAACGGTGTCCTGATCATGAATCCAATCTCGATTGACTTTGGCGACCTGTGCCATATCTTGTCCTTGAATTTCTGCTCGAAGATATGTGCCGAGTATCACCTCTGGGCCATCAGGGCTTTGCGTGTGGAGATTTAACGGGTCGTGGATTGCGACGAGAACACGCGCCATTCGTCCTTCTGTTTCAAGGTCAGTTAAGAGCCGAATGACCTCTCCTGTCCGAAATGCGGTCTTTCCCCAGATGGTGTCATGATAGAGTTTGACGGAAGAGCCGGGTTCGCCCCGTGTGCGTGGGAAGTGTATCCAGCGTAGTTGAGCAATGGGAACGGATAACGTAACCCAATATTCTCTCGTTCCGACGAGTGTGACCATATCGGATGTTGGGGTGATGTACGAGCCAGTATTGACATGACGCTGAAGCACAGTCGAATCAAAGGGAGCCCTTAAAACGGTACGAGATAAGGCTAGTTTCGCCGATGCCACGGCGGCTTTTGCGGCATTAACATTGGCCTTGGCTGATTGTAACTGCGGTAGGCGAAGCACCATCGATTTCTCTTGTTCGGTAATGGATTCGCCCAGTAATTCAAATTCCTGTTTGGCCACAACCTGATTACCTTCTTCCAGGAGAAATTCCGCACGAGCTTTGTCTAAATCTGTTTCGCGTTGCCGAAGGGCGAGGAGGTAATCGGCAGGATGCAAGCGCAAGATGGTGTCATCTTTTGAGAATTTTCCTCCTGGCACCAGTTCAGGACTGACGGACATAATTTCTCCACTCACTTGCGGTCGAAGCGTCACTTGACGGGCAGGTTGGACTTCTCCCCACGCTTCGATCATAACCGGATGGGTGGTCACGGATATCGCGATGGCGTCGACAAGACGTGCTTGTTTCGATTTTGGTTGGCGCTGTGGATGAGGCGTATTCTTCACTAACGAAAACGCAAAGCTCCCAGCGAGGGCAAGAACCAGAAAAGGCACGATGATCTTGAGTCCCAGTTGCAGTTTCTGATTTTTTGAGGATGGTGTTGGCGGCATAATGCTTCTCTACTACGTTGGTTCGTTGGCTTTATCCCGCAGAAGGGGTGAGCTCACGAAGTTCTGGTTGATTCAATTCCCATCCACCAGCCAGGGCCCGGGCAAGATCGACCCGAAAATCAATTAAATTTCTTCTTGCCTCGAGGATTTCTCGCTCAAGTCCTTGTTGACTAATGAGGGCATTCAGCACATCGAGGAAATCAGTGGCTCCTTGAACATACCGTCCCCGTAAACGTTCGATGACCTGTGTGGCGAGTTGGAGCTGACGTTCGAGACTGAGAGTCTTTTCTCGTTGTTGTGTTTCACGAATCAAGGCATCTTCGACTTCCCGCATCGCTTGCAACACGGTCGACTCATAATTATTCAGAGCTTCTGAGCGTATGGCTTCTTGTCGATCGACTTCTGCGGCTCGTGCCCCGGCATCGATAATAGGAGCGACGACCTGAGCGGCTACGGTTGCCAGCCAGCTCGAAAATAAGCCGGCCGGTGTTGCAGCAAAGGATCCACCTGAGAGCGTGGACGTGATATTGGTGGCCAGAGCCCCGGTAAGATCGATTCGTGGAAATCGTTCCGCAATAGCCGCTGCTATGCGTGCATCGGCCGCCTGCACTTGATAGAAATTCCCAAGGACATCAGGCCGTCGTTGGAGGACATCTGCCGGCAATCCGGTATTTGGCAAAGGAGGGAGCGTGATGAGTAAATCGTGTTTGGGAAAATTGATTGACCGAGGGGGATGGCCAAGAAGAATAGCGAGTTGATGACTCAACACATCAATCCCCGCGATGACATCCTTGGTCTCGCCTTGCGTCTGCTCAATTAATTGTCGTTGACGCAGCACATCGGCAGCACTGGCCACACCCTGGCGAAACCGTAAGGTTACGAGGTGCAGAACTTTTTTATTGGTCATGATTTGCTGTTCCAGTAAGTCGAGCTGGCCGCGTTGCTCGATTAGGCGATACCATGTCTTCGCAATCTCTCCTGAGAGTGTAATCCCCGCGGCTCTGACATCGGTGTGGCTGGCCATGGCATCAAAATGAGCAGCCGTGGTGTTCGCACGAATTCTTCCCCACAGATCTAATTCATAGGCCACGGTGAGACTGAGGGCAAACCGGTCGGTTTCCAGGTCATTATTGTCGCGGCTTCTGCTGGCATTCATATTTCCGTTTAATGCTGGAAATCGACTGGCCCCTTCCCGGACAAGAAGGGCTTCGGCTTGCCTCAACCGGTCCCAGGTCGCCAGCAGAGAAGGATTGGTTTCCATGGCCAGCTCAATTAGCGTGTTGAGGCTGTCATCGTCAAAGTCTTCCCACCATTTGTCAGGCAATGCGGTTTGTCCAGATTGCGAAAAGGCCTTGGGAAGCTGAGCCTTTAATTCAATAGGGACGGGGTCGGACAAACAGCCCGCCAATCCCAGCATCATCAGTCCGACGACGCTATAGATGGTAAAGGTGACCAATCTACTCATGACAGACCCATCGGACAAACCTATTAGACAAACAAGGCGCATCGTCCTGGATGAAGGTTTTCGAAAGATGGCTATTCGGGTGTATATCCTCAGTATAACGAACAAATGTTCAAAGGTGACGAGGAGATTAGACTTTTTTGTAAGAAAGTATTTCATACCCTTGTTTTGACAAACTTTGATACAATTTTTCTTTTCACCTTTTGTCATTTCACGTCATAATGAAGGAGTTCTCCCTTCGAGCACGTTATGGAATCTTTACCTCATATTCTTATTGTTGACGATGAACCATCAATACGAAACCCATTGGCTGACTATCTGAAGCTAAAAGGATTTCGCATACAGACCGCTGAAAGCGCAGCGGAAGCACGAAAAATTCTAGGAATGACCTCTATTGATCTTTTGGTGCTTGATATCATGATGCCTGGAGAAGACGGATTATCCCTCTGTCGTCATCTGCGTGACACGAAAGACATTCCGATCATTCTTCTCACGGCTATGGCCGATGAATCTGATCGAATTGTCGGTCTGGAGATGGGGGCGGATGATTATGTGGTGAAGCCGTTTAATCCGCGTGAACTCTTGGCGCGC
>BQIX01000227.1 GCA_021604145.1 Nitrospirales bacterium | reverse complement strand
TTGAACCCGCACACCCCGGAGGGCGCCAGACCCTGAATCTGGTGCGTCTGCCGTTCCGCCACTTCGGCACATGAGAAATGATTATCGTCTTTTACGTGAAACGGGTCAAGATCAAAAAAGGTTCTTGGGCTTTCTCTCTTTCTTGAATGAATGGTGAACGATGGGTTACCCAACCTGAGTTTCTTGTGTTCGTGATCTGGAAGAGAGACCGAACAGTTCTTGCGGCCACATACCTAACGCATGGGCCGTCTCCTTGTTGGTCCAAGCTTGCAACTCATGGCTGTTGCCACTCAAAATAATACGTTCCCGAATCAGTCCGGACGCACCCAATAAGCATGGAGCCGGAATTCGAGGGGCATTGTCGATCATCGCCACATCGAAACGAACGCGCTTGAACAGAGGGTCGGTTAACACACGGCTGGCTGTGGTGGCCACAATGCGTTTATTTTGGATAAAGGCTTGGCGATTGGTTCCCTCTCCGGCGGCTAGCATCTCACGAATTTTTTTGGTTCCCCCAAGCTTGCTTATGTCCTCTTTCAGTTCATCGTATTCTGGACGCATGTCTTTGGGAATGGCCGCTTCAGGAATCAATTCCCGAATGCGTTGTTGGGCAATTTCTATTTCTCGCATCAGTTCTTGCGTTTTTTCGACGTAGATGATGCGATATTCTTTGAGTGTCTCAACGTTTTTCCCTGCTGCTTGCATAGCCAGGCGTTTCCAAATAGGAATGGCTTCATAGTCAGCGACCGTTTTATCCAAAGATTTGATCTTTCCCTGCCATTCGCTGAGTGAAGTTAAGAGGCGCCACTCGAGGAGTTTGACCTCATTCAAATCTTTTTGTTTGTCTCGTTTATATGACAAAATAGGTGTCAATTCTCGAAATCGGTCATATTTTTTCCGGAGGGCCACTTTGTGTGAATTGGCCTTGGCATAAAACTGATGCATGTGAGCTTCAAACCCGACTTCTTGAAGTGTGAGTCCATGCATGATTTGCAGGATTGGGATTTCATAACGAGTGAGAAGGCTTTTATAGGGCAAGGCGGCATTGTGAAGCTTTTTGGCCACGGTTCCAGCCAGACGGTCAAGTGATTCGTGATCTGGACTAATCAATAAGATGCGTTTGTTCAGTTTGGCTTGTTCGACGAGAATCGTACACAAGCTGGCTTGACGAGCCGCTTCATCATCATTCCATATGGTCGTCAAGACTGACGTCGCACCATGCGTTCTTGCGTTGGCATCATATGTCGTCTCGTCAGGGTCAAGCCAGGGAACGAGTCGTTCAGCTGGTCCTAATGTAAATGATTCGGGTTTGCCAGCCATGTCGTTGAGCCGTGTGCATGCGGTTTCCAGGTAGCCTGAGGTATCGGGAATTAACGTGCCGTGATGGATGGTGTCCCCGAATGCATCGATGGTTTGGATAATCATCTCACCATTGAGCCGACCCAGCACGATTCCTTCAGTCGGCTCACAGTCATTCGCCGGTAATATGGTAAATGGGATGTCCTGCAGAAGATTCTGCTCATCTGCACATTCAATAGCATACAGATGCAAACTTCCGACGGTCTGAAGATGTCTGGCCTTTAAGATCTCGATGGGAGCATCAAGGCCAAGGGTCATGGCCAGGTCCCGCTCTTCCTGTAATTGATTGGCGTAATGGCTGAGCAGTTCTTGAAGTTTCATGGTCGATCTATGGCAGAATCTCCTCTTCAATGATTTCTTTTAAGGAGATGGCGACACAGCCGAGGCCTCCGGTGATGGTCATACGATCGTGTGCACATCCTCGATTGGCAGTCAGGGTTCGTAGGCTCGGTAGATATGGCGCTAGGTCGATATTGTCTAATACGTAGACCTTGATATTGCCGCTTTCTTCCGAAGTCAGAACGACCATACGATGACGTTGATCATTTTCTAAAATGGCTGATTTTGACGGTGGCCCCACCATCGGCTTGGCGATTGCGATATCGGGTAGATTGAAAGTCGTGACGACGAGTTCTTGTGGGGGATGAATGACTTTACTGCTAAGTCGAACATTTAAGGTGGATAGTCCCTTGGTATCGATGGGTTCTGCGACATCAAGTCCATAGGCCAAGGTCGATACAGTTAACAGAATGAAGAGTGAGGCGATGAAAGAACTCAAGTAGAATCGAGGGTTGAGTCCTGTTCTGCTCAGCAAGGTGAGAGAGTGTGCTGTTTGAAATGGCATACACATGCCAAACCCTTCGACAAACAATCGTTTCATATATAGTCTTTTCTTGCTCATTGTAGAGAAGCTATTTCTCACGTGTCTAGGAGAAAACGTTTCATGAAGTAAGGTCTGGTATTTTCGAGGGAAATTGACTTTTTCTGGACCCGACTTTATGATCAATCTTCTTTAAGAACGGTTCCCCCACGAAATTTGATTCTCCAAAATGGTGAAGGTGTCATAATCGGTGAGTCTTCGTCGCCGATGATCGAATGAAAAAATGGCAAATGACCTCAATTGTGAGGTCCCTCTTGAAGAAATTCGAACTAAACGAGGACGGCTGAACTCAATAGTGGCTTGGTGATATAGCGCTTGTGTCAGACAACAGTGGAAGGAGTTAGGTGCATGAAAGTGATTCTCAAGGAAAATGTTGACGGTCTTGGTTATGTCGGTGACCTTCTCACGGTTGCAGACGGATATGCCAGAAATTTTCTCATCCCTCGAAGCAAGGCTGTTCTGGCCAACCCTCGAAATCTCAAAACCTTTGAACATTTGAAACGGGTAGCCTCTTATCAAACGAAAAAAGAGCTTCAAGGCCTTGACGAATTAGGGAAGAAAATTGCCAAGGTGGCATTATCGTTTGAGGTTCAAACAGGGAAAGACGATAAATTGTTTGGATCGGTCACGTCCAAAGATATTGCAGAGCAACTCGTTAAAGAAGGTATTGAAATTGATCGGCGTAAAATTCAACTTGCTCAGCCGATTAAGGAACTTGGAACATTTTCAATTCCCGTTAAATTACATCGTGACCTGGCGCCGGAGTTTTCCGTGACTGTCGTGAAGAAAGGCGATGAAGAGTCATCGGCTGAAGCGCAGGCCTCGAGTGAGACGAGCGAAACTGTCTCGGACGAAGAATCGTCTGAAGGGGAGTAAGGATTTATGCGTCATCCCGTGGGCACATTGAAAGCGATTCAGGAGACAGATCCTGATGTTTATACGGCCATTCGAGCTGAAGAAAAACGGCAGCGTGAAAAGCTGGTGTTGATTGCCTCAGAAAATTATGCGAGTCCCGCCGTTCTTGGTGCTCAAGGATGCTTGATGACGAATAAATATGCCGAAGGCTATGCCGGCCGCCGCTATTATGGGGGATGTCAGCATGTCGATACGGTTGAAGAGTTAGCCATTGAACGTGCGAAGAAGCTGTTTGGTTGTGAGCATGTTAATGTGCAGCCTCATTCGGGTTCATCGGCAAACATGGCCGCGTACCTGTCAGTCTTAAAGCCTGGCGATGTGATTTTAGGCATGGACTTGGCGCATGGCGGACATTTGACGCATGGGCATAAAGTAAATTTTTCTGGAAAGCTGTTTCAATCGTACTCCTATGGCGTCAATCGTGAAACCGAGCGTATTGATTATGATGAGGTTCAACGAATCGCAGAAGAATGCCAGCCTCGGATGCTCGTCGTGGGAGCCAGCGCCTATTCGCGAGTCTTAGACTTTTCTCGTTTTCGAGAGATCGCCCAAGCTGTCGGCGCCTATCTGTTAGTCGATATTGCTCATATTGCTGGCTTAATTGCCACAGGGTTACACCCCAATCCGGTGCCGTATGCAGACTTTGTCACCACGACGACTCACAAGACTTTACGTGGCCCTCGATCGGGCATGATTATGTGTAAGGCTGAACATGCCAAAGCGGTCGATAAGATCATTTTTCCGGGATTGCAGGGTGGTCCACTGATGCATGTTGTGGCCGCCAAGGCTGTCGCATTTCAGGAGGCGCTGTCTCCAACCTTTACGGCCTATCAACGGCAGGTTGTGGCCAATGCGAAGACGCTCGCTGAAGGGTTTCTTGACCGAGGTTATCGCGTCGTATCGGGAGGCACTGACAATCACTTGTTTCTGCTCAATCTCACGCCGAAAGGCGTCTCAGGAAAAGATGCTGAAGCAGGGCTGGATTCGGCCGGAATCGTCGTCAACAAAAATGCTATTCCCTATGATGAAAAGCCGCCTGCTGTGGCGAGCGGGATACGGATTGGTACTCCCGTGGTCTCGACGCGCGGTATGGGCGAGGCCGAAATGAGGGCGATGGTTGAGCTGATGGATCAAGTGCTTCAACACGTTCACGATGCCAAGACGCAGCGGCGTGTGAAAAAAGACGTGAAGGCGATGTGTGCTCAATTTCCCATTTTTCATTCCTATCAACCCGTCTAAGGGTACATTCAACGACAGGACCGTGTTCGGGTGAAGTGCCCATTCTGTGACCAGCTTGATGATAAGGTGATTGATTCTCGCACAGCACGAGAAGGCGAAATCATTCGCCGTCGCCGGGAATGTCTTTCATGCCGCCGCCGCTATACCACCTATGAGCGAATCGAAGAGAGCATGCCGATGGTGGTCAAGAAGGATAATCGACGTGAACCCTTTGATCGTACGAAAATCCTTTCCGGTCTTAAAAAGGCATGCGAGAAGCGTCCTGTGAGTATTAGTGCTCTCGGGTCGTCGGTTGATCGCATTGAGAAACGGATCCAAGATAAAGGCGAAACGGAAATCCCTAGCCGTGATGTGGGGGAAGAAGTGATTCGTGAGCTTCGAGACCTTGATCCGGTTGCCTATGTTCGATTTGCCTCCGTGTATCGGGAGTTCAAGGATATTGATCAGTTCATGGATACCATCAAGCTTCTTGCTCAAGAAAAGCGTGTGTCCTAATTGGTGTGAGAGATGACACGGGTCAATCTATGCATGGTGAAAGCGATCGAAGTTCAGGAATCGCTCGGACCTTTCATGAATCGTTGACCTATTGCATGCGGCTTCTTCTGTGATTCTCCTTACATGCCTCGACGACCAACCAAGTCCAATCCATCAACAAAGAGCAAACCCTCGAGTCGTTCTGTCGCGACGGTAGCTGTCACACGTGTGGCCATTATTGGCGGTGGAAAAGGTGGGACCGCCTTAATCGAAATATTTACTGATGACCCCCTGGTCAGAGTCGTAGGGCTTGCCGAGACGCGGGCGAGAACACGCGGAGTCCAACTGGCTCAACGTCTCAAGATTCCTGTCAGAAAAGATTACCGGGATTTTCTGGATAATAAAGATGTCGATTTAGTCATTGATGTGACGGGAAACCCAGAGGTTGAACAAGAACTTTTAAAGATTCATGCTCCGAACCTCGCGATTATCGGAGGAGCGAGTGCGAAGTTTATGTGGCAATTAGTGGAAGCGAGGATTCGTGCGACGACCGAGATTGAAACGACGCTCACGCGCTATCAATCATTGTTTCAGCTTTATGTGAAAGAAGAATCTGAAGGAGCCGTCAATGATGAGCGAACGCGAATTGCCTGTGAAATCCATGATGGACTTGTCCAAACGTTGGTGGGGTCGAATCTCAAGCTTGAACGGTGCCGGGAGCTTGTTCGAACAGAGCCGAATAAATGTTTGACGATGTTAAACCAAACAAAGGGTCAGTTAAAGGATGCGATTCAAGAAGCGCGGCAAGTTGTCTACAACCTCCGGCCTGGTCATTATGATAATCTTGATCTTGTTTCAGCGCTTTCGAATTATTTGAAGTCGTTTGAAGCGGAACAAAAAATTCGCACTGCCTTTAAATCGACAGGTGCTCAATCGCATTTAGATCCAAAGACTAAGGTGTTTGTCTTTCGAATGGTTCAGGAAGCGTTGCATAATGTAGCCAAGCATGCCAAGGCGTCGGAGGTGCACGTCGAGATTATATCACAAAAGAAATTTCTCTCGACAACGATCACGGATAATGGAACGGGATTTGACGTACAAATGGAATCGAATAACCCTGAAAAGTGGGACCATTTCGGGCTACAAGGGATGATGGAGCGCGCACGGATGTTAGCAGGGGAAGTCCGTTGGGAATCGCAACGGGGAAAAGGGACGAGCGTCACCATTCACATTCCGATTTGATCAAAGGAGAACTCGCACATGGGTAAAAAAACAAAAGTCTTAATTACGGACGATCACCGGGTCGTACGAGAGGGGCTCTGTGCCATTCT
>BQIX01000226.1 GCA_021604145.1 Nitrospirales bacterium | reverse complement strand
GCCCCTCCGATATCAAGATCGACCAACACAACTTTTTGACCTTGCCGTGAGAACTGCAGTGCAAGATTGCTCGCAATAACGCTTTTCCCGACTCCGCCTTTTCCCGATGCTATGGAAATAATGGTGCCCATGGGTCTCGTCGAACGCCGACAGGTATTCCCGCAATCTTTCTGATGCCGGTTTCCGGTTGTGCTATCCCTCTTTTCCAGACTGATTGGTGGCTGTGACGCAAATCGTGGCTTCAACTTCTTTTCGAGAGCCGAGATCAATGGAGAGCGTTTCCGTTATGGTTCCGCCTCCTTTGGGATTCGTTGCGGGCACGTCTTTGGTTTTAATAAATCCTTTCCCCTGATTATGGTAAATGGTGGTTTTGGCAAGGTTGTGCAGTGGCGTTCCATCGGCTTGTGTGTCTGGTTCGACGTATGAAATGGTAATGGAAGGTTTCTGGCTTGTAATTGTGGTTTTGACCGTTGTGACGCAGGGTGGCGGCGGTGGTAATTTGGGCTTAGCCTCCTGTCGAGGTGTGGGTCGGTCTTTAGGAAACTTTTTTTGTGGGGCAGGGGATGGGGGAGGCGCTGAAGATGATTGAGCGGGAAGGCATGAGGGACGAAGCCAGCACAGGAGAGAGTCTAAGCTGCTTTGAGATTCATGACGAGATTCTTGCGATGAACAGCCAACAAGGAAAACCATCGTTCCAATCATTAAGAACCAACTAAAGTATTTTCCCATATTGTCTTTCTTTTGATACGAAAATCTTGTGGAAAATATGCCAAAGAATTTTTTCGAAGCTTGACCAGGCAGTTACCATAATTTCGACGTATCCTTTGATCATATCATTGATTCTGAATTCATGGAAGATGAGAGCCTCTCTGGACTAATTTTTGAATCCGGTGGTCGTCATCAAATGGAATTGTCTTGCCTCTTGGCAAGAGTCTGTTACGCTGGTAAAGTTTTCCGCCACGTAAGGTCACAAATGGTATGTGTGAGTGTTGGCATGGCTCATGAGACAATGTGTATCTCCGGTCAAAACGTGTTGATTCATGTTGGAGGGTATTGATGCCAGGATTATCGACTCGTCGTCCATCTAAGAAAGTTCTCACTGCCGCCGCGCGAATAAAGGTCCTGCGGCGTATTCGTTTGGTTGCCTTAGATGTTGATGGCGTCCTGACTGACGGTGGGATGTATTATGGGGAATCCGGAGAGGAGTTAAAGAAATTTCAGACGCGAGACGGCATGGGAATCAAGCTGTTGCAGGCTGAAAATATTATTACGGCCATTGTCACAATGGAACATACGAAAATTGTCCAAAGGCGAGCCGAAAAGCTTGCCATTCCAGAAGTACACCAAGGTATCCGAGATAAATTGTCAGTTCTTCAAGCTCTCGTGTCGAAGTATGATCTGTCTCTGAGTGACGTTGCCTACATGGGCGACGATGTGAACGATCTGGATGCCTTACGGCATGTTGGGTTTGCGGCCACTCCTGCAGATGGTATGGATCCTGTTCGAAGAGTCGTACATTATATTTGCCGTCATGAAGGTGGAGACGGGGCTGTCCGCGAAGTGGCCGATCTTATTTTAACTGCCCGGGGAGCACAACCGTTATTTTGATAACTCAAATATGGAGCAAGTTCTTCATTCATCAGGGAAGTAGACCGAGTTATATCATGAGAGTCGTGTGTGAAACATGACTCAGGACTAAAGAAAGATAAATGGTATGAATCCATGACAAACACTCATTTGTATGGTGTGATCTTAGCTGGTGGTAGCGGCACGCGTTTTTGGCCGTTGAGTCGTGAACGATTTCCGAAGCAACTGTTGCGAATTATTGGAGAAGAAACACTGATTCAGCAGACGGTCCGACGACTCTTACGTTCTATGTCGGCTGATCGAATTGTGGTGGTCACAAATCAGAATCAAGCTGACTCAATCACCTTACAACTCTCGACCTGGAAAGATGAATTGTCTGGAAACATTATCTTCGAACCTGAAGGTCGGAATACGGCTCCTGCTATTGGACTGGCTGCGCTCCAATTACTCCATCGCGACCCCGATGCCGTCATGGTCGTGTTGCCGGCTGATCATGTGATTGCCAAGCCAGCAATATTTCAGCAAGCTGTGAACCTCGGTGCGCAAATGGCGATGCAGGGAAGTTTAGTAACATTTGGGATTCACCCGTCTCGGCCAGAAACTGGGTATGGATATATCCAGCCTAACCGGGGGTCTCGTGTCGGGAGTCGAGGGAAAATGACCGGGTATCGTGTTGCACGCTTTGTCGAAAAACCGGACTTACCCACCGCGGAACGCTATGTGCAATCAGGAAACTTCTTTTGGAATAGCGGTATCTTTATGTGGAAAGCGTCGGTGGTGCTGCAGGAACTTGAACGACAAAAGCCGGCACTGGTAAAGGGGCTCAAGCGGATTGCGGTTATGATTCAAGATGGTGCAGCAAAGGCAGACATTGCGAAGCTTTATCATCGACTAGAGTCTGTCTCGATTGATCATGGAGTTATGGAACATTCCTCGCAAGCGGCGGTGATACCCGTTGATTTTGGCTGGTCTGATGTTGGGAGTTGGGGTAGTCTGGAAGAAGTCGCGCCTCGTAATCGATCAGGAAATGTCTTGAACGGCAATGTTATGGATATTGGGAGTACTAATTCTGTTCTATTTGCCGATCGTCGAATGGTGGCAACCATCGGCTTGTCTGACATGGTCGTGGTTGATACACCGGATGCGACATTGATCTGTCCGAAGTCCAGAGCGCAAGATGTCAAACAGGTGGTTCAGGAGTTAAAGAAACGAAATGCTCCAGAGCATTTGGAGCATGTGACAGTGATGCGGCCTTGGGGTGCCTATACCGTGCTAGAGGAGGCGCCGGGGTATAAAGTCAAACGAATTACCGTCATGCCTGGACGCCGGCTTTCTCTCCAGTTGCATCATAAGCGAACGGAACATTGGGTGGTCATCAATGGGAGAGCGCGAGTGACGTGCGGCGATGAGGTGTATGACCTCAATGCTGGTCAAAGCACAGGAATTCCACTCGAAACCCCTCATCGTTTAGAGAATCCAGGGAAGGATGTCTTAGAAATTATTGAAGTGCAAAACGGTCCATACCTCGGTGAAGATGATATCGTGCGTTTTCAAGATGATTTTGGTAGAGGAGCGACGACATGAGTGTGCTAAATGCAAAGTCTGTGAATCAGCGTATTTTTCGAGAATATGATATCCGGGGCATTGTTGGACAGGATCTGACCGTTGATATTGCCGAACTGGTGGGGAGAGGGTATGCCACCTTGGGGCAGGAGCAAGGTATCAAGACCGTTGCGGTTGGTTGGGATGGAAGACTGACATCACCGGAATTACGGGATCGTTTGATCAAGGGCTTAACGGCAGGGGGACTCAATGTCGTCGATATTGGGGTCTGTGCAACGCCGCTTTTATATTTTTCATTATTCCAGCGTGACGTGGATGGAGGCATTATGATCACCGGAAGTCATAATGCGGCCGAGTATAACGGGTTTAAGATGTGTATGGGAAAAAATGCGTTGTATGGAGATGGCATTCAACGCTTACGTCAGATCATCGACTCTGGAAAATACTCTAGCGGAAACGGGACAGTCATTGATTCGCCTATCATTTCGGATTATTTAGCCTATCTCAAGGAGTGCTTTGCCTCGCTAGATGGAAGTGGAATTCATGTGGTCATTGATTGTGGCAATGGGGCGGCGTCCCTTGTGGCCAAAGAAGCGTTAGAGCAGTTGGGGTGTACCGTGACAGGATTGTATTGTGATTTAGATGGACGTTTCCCAAATCATCACCCAGACCCTACGGTGGTTGACAATCTTCAAGACTTGATTCAAGCCGTTAAGCAGCATGGTGCGCATGTTGGTATTGGGTACGATGGAGATGCGGATCGTATTGGTGCCATTGACGAACAGGGAAATATTCTCTGGGGTGATCGACTCTTATTGCTCTTTGCCAGAGATGTGTTGGTGTCTCGTCCCGGCAGTACGTTTATTTCGGAAGTCAAAGCGTCTCAACTGTTATATGATGATATCGAAAAACGCGGAGGGCGGGGGATTATGTGGAAAACCGGCCATTCCGTGATCAAGGCAAAAATGAAGGAAGAACAGGCAGCGCTTGCGGGAGAAATGTCTGGCCATATGTTTTTTGCCGATCGATATTTTGGATACGATGATGCCATTTATGCATCCTGTCGGTTAATCGAAATTCTTGCGAAAACTCGTCAATCTCTTTCGAGCCTATTGGCTGATGTGCCCCAGACTTCGGTCACACCAGAAATTCGCGTCGAGTGTTCCGATGAACAGAAGTTTCAATTGGTTGATGCGGTCATTGAGCGTATCCAGCAACTTGCGAAAGCACCCCATCCTGATGATCCATCGTTAACCATTCAAAAAATCTTGACGATTGATGGAATTCGGGTAACATTTGATGAAGGATGGGGGCTTATCCGTGCCTCGAATACTCAGCCGGCTTTAGTGCTTCGTTTTGAAGCCTCCACTCCTCAACATCTTAAACGTATGCGAACGTTTCTCGAGTCAGTGCTCAAGGACTGTCAACACTCCCTTAAATCCTAAACCTCCAACGTATACGAACGAGTCGGTTCAACGGAACAGCTATCAATAAAGCGAATCATGCGACATTTGGTGAAAACAGCACCTCACAGATCGTCTTATTGTTATAGCCGTTTCAAATTGAGCGTAACCGTATAACTCTAAGCCGAATTGGCATTACGGACACGGCGCAACTACCCATATCGTACAAGCAAAAGGTAAAAGGAACGGCTATAATTTTCTCATAATTGAAGTAAGTAATCGTGCGGGGCTATAGCGAAACCAAATAACTTCCAGCCAATTCAAATCAACCAACTCAGCGCGAAACACCGCTTCATACGTACGGAAAATTATTGGAACGGCTATAGTTGATATGCCTCAGAACTTATTTGGATTCGTTATAATATGCGACTTTTCATGCGAAGCCCATAAGCGCAATATAATATGACGGTGGTCTTCGAGTATTCCGAGAGTATAAGGTTGCGGTTGCTCTCCCCCTCATCCGTTGCTCCAATACCAGAAAAGGTCTATAATACGTAAAATTCTATCGCTCCTCTCATATATAACGAGTCACGGATGATTCACGAACCCATATCGCTTACGTCTCATATTCTGAAAGAAGATGCCTTTCCTCCCGAAGCCACGGGCGAATTTTCTCATATCATGATGAATTTAGGAATTGCGGGCAAAATGATTGCCCGTGACCTGAGACATGCTGGAATCATTGATGTATTAGGTTCAACTGGCGAGACCAACATTCAGGGTGAGGAAGTTCAGAAGCTAGATGAACGGGCCAATGAGATTTTCATAAAAGTATTTAAAGCCAATGAGATCGTGAAGACGATGGTCTCTGAAGAGATGGAACAACCACATGTCTTTTCTGATGCTCAACGCTCAGGCAAGTATGCACTGTACTTAGACCCCTTGGACGGTTCTTCCAATATTGATGTGGATGCACCGTTAGGGTCTATTTTCTCTCTCCATCGCTTATCTGAGGAGAGCTCAGGACATCAAGAACAGGATCTTCTGAAAGCTGGTTCTGAGCAAGTTGGTGGTGGCTATTTTTTATACGGGACCAGTACCGTGTTCGTCTACACCTGCGGGAAAGGCGTTCATGAATTTACGCTTGAGCCAGAACTGGGCGAATTTTTCTTGACGACCCGGAATATTCAAATGCCTTCACGTGGGAAAATTTATAGCGTCAATGAAGGCAATTATCAGAAATGGTCCCGTGGGATGCAGCAGTATATCGACGATATTAAGCAAACGGATTCAGCGACTCATCGTCCCTACGGATTACGGTATACAGGTTGTCTTGTTGCTGATGTGCATCGAATTCTCCTCAAAGGTGGTGTGTATCTCTATCCTGGGGAAATGAACAAACCCGAGGGGAAACTTCGACTCATGTATGAAGCGGCTCCTTTAAGTTTTGTGATTGAACAGGCTGGTGGAATAGGAAGTACTGGAGTGGAGCCCATCAACTCCATTCAACCAAAAATGCTTCATCAGCGTGTGCCTCTCGTGATTGGGAGTCGGGAAAATGTCGAACAGGTCCAAGAATGTATGCGGACGTGAACAACAATCTTAGGAAAAAAGAGGGGTAGCTTATGATTCTCCGTACCATCTTTTTGGTGGTGGGAATACTCTCAGGGATGGGAGTGG
>BQIX01000225.1 GCA_021604145.1 Nitrospirales bacterium | reverse complement strand
TCAGCCTGAGCTGTCTGTCTTCGTTGTCCGTATAGATCTTTTTCTGTCATCAGATCGTTAGGTTGTATTGCAGAAAAAAAGAGCCCAAAGTGTTGAAACACTTTGGGCTCTGGGATCACGTCCTCTGGCCATGTGGGCTGAATTCACTTATGGGTCAATCGTCATGCTGATTTCCCTATCATTTTTTTCGATAGTACAGGGTTATTCCGATGAGTCCCGAGCCAAGCAGAAGCAATGTCGAAGGTTCTGGTACGGTCGCCGAGCTTGCATCTGCCTGAGCCGCCACGGCCATTTCGACAAATGTTGATCCGGAGGAGAGAGAGACACCTGAAAATGTCTGTGTGATGGAAGATCCGGGCACAGTGTTTCCTGATCCCATACTGAAATTTGGCGAGGTACTGTTGTCTTCGAATATTGAGAGCTGTGCAACATCATTGATGAAAATTTCCAAGGCGATTTCAGCAAAGGCTTCTTCAGCATTCGGATCAACGACAGAGCCTTGTCGTGACCATTCGTAGATTACTGTGAGGTCAATGTCGACGGGATTCGTCGTCGTATTCCTCAACTCGATCACCCCGAATGCTGCACCGATTCCCATGGCCGACCCTGTGGGCGATGCATGTGCGGCTGCTTTGGCATCCATTTGTATTCCATGATTGATGCTCAGTGGTGTGGGAGCGTGGGCGATGGCCGATGCGTGACCATTTTCGATGGTATCGGAGATTCCGAATGAGTCAATGATTCCGAATTCAATTCCGTTAGCTGGTATCGCCATTGTTAATTGGGCCTGAACGTCAGCTCTACCTAAAGCCGTGGCATGAGCCATGGATAGGACCATTAGACTGAATGTCACAGATAAAAATGCGACACCGCATGCCTCGCTCCATGAAGATCGTGGAGTGCGTCGTGGATTGTTTTGTTTCGACATGAATCTGGCTCCTGATTGTTGAAGCGATTTTTTAGTTTAACTGTAATCTTCGTTGAGTGATTGTAAAAACAAGACCAATGGCGCAATGTCCTGTTCCGTCAATGCAATGTTCTTTAGTCGATGATCACCATTCCGAAGCGTTCCCTGCCGTTGCATTTCGGAATTCGTGATGTAGCCGCGTACGACATCTTCCAGCGAATCAACTTGGCCGGTATGACTGTAGGGTGCCGAATGCCCCAGGTCGCGGAGACCTGGCGTTTTGAACCGGGCGATCGCGTTCGGCAGGAGTCGGCTGGGTCGACAGAATTGAATGATGTTTCTCACTCGAAAATGTTCACTGAGTGATTCTCTACAAAGTGTGATCCAGATTTGTTCCTGAGATTTTGGGAAGTCAGGATTCATGAAAATATTCCAGATTCCCAAATCCGTGTGTTGACTGTTTTCTGGCGTAGGAATCGTTCGAAAGGGTTCTTTGGCTTGCGGGTGTTGTTCGGTGGCGGGCAAGTACTCGTTATGGTGGCGGTAACGTTGCCAAAGATCAGGAATAGTGAGCTGGGCAAACGCCCCAGTGCCGTGGATTCCGTCATACTCTGCCTGCGCAATTCCCGTATTGTGAAATTTAAAATCTGTAAAATTTGGTGCTGTATGACAGGCTATGCAATTCCCAGTTTTGCCTTGAGCCCGGTCGCTCGGTTGAACCCGATGATGTTTCTGCGCGAAAAATATTTTGAGCCCTTGTAATTCTTGATCGCCAAAGACAAACGACTGTTCGTGAAAGTCGAATCCACCATCGGGAGTATGTGGGTTTTTGGTGATAAACTGTAACTGTCCTGTTTCTTCTAATCGTAATATCTTTCGAAGCAATCGTGTGCTGTACTTGAGGTCCGGTTCCCATTTATTGGGCTGTCGCGGTAACCCATTGGTTTCGAGAAACACGTCGTAAGGCGAGAGGTTAAAATTGCCATCCTCGTCTTGAGAGAACTGTAAATCTTCCGTGTAGGCGGCAATGAGTTTGGCTACAGCTTCAAAGATTTCTTCATCCGTAGTATTCAGCACATCTGCACGAAATTCGTCCGGGAGGATGAAATCTTTTGGAATGACTGGATCAGTTCCTTTGAGAAGTACCGCGTAGGAGAGTCCTCCGAATTCTTGAGCCAAGTCACCTGTTCCCTTATCTTCACGTATAATTCTGGCGACATGAGCGATGGCTTCGGCTTTTTCTCCAGGTAGCCAGCCATAGTTACGACCGGTCAACGTATCTTCGACCAGGTCAACCACAGTTGTAAATTCACCATCAAGGTGCAGGAGGAAATTCTTGCGAGCCAATGATGCATTAACCAGTGCGGGCGCGTTTCGTACCGCAGTTGTTTTTCCATCTTCGCGTGCAGGGATTGGACTGCGCCGAGCGAAGTCGGAGTATGTGCGCATTGAATATCCCTCTAAGGGTTCTTCGACGCCAAGTTCATCGACAAAATGGCAACTTCGGCAGTTCATGGATTGACCGGCGAATGGGCCGTTCGCTAACTGCTCAGATGTCAAATTTGCGTTCACGGTTTTATCGAGTGCCGGGTCCCCAATTGGCAAAGAATCGTTCGTGTCGCCCCCATCATCCAGGAACGTTTTAAAAAACTGAGCAAACCGTGTTTCGACAAACAGGCGCTCGCCGGCTGTAATTTCTGCCGGGTCAACTTCTTCGATTTCTTGAGCGGCGGCATAAGGGATGATCGTCAATGTCCCGATCCCGAGCATCAATAATGACATGCTGAGTACGTCTCGTAATGAATGGTTTCTGTGGGAATAAAAGTGCATTGTTGAACCTCCGGCAGTATAGCGAATTTAAATAATTTCCGGCTGTGGGATATCAATGAACTCCGCGCGATGACTCACTTCAACCATACGGAGTTTATTGGAAACGGCTATAACGCCACATCATGTCAGGCCGTAGAAAAAAGTAAAATAATATCCTTGTCCGAAACATTCCCGTTCTTCGTGAAGGTGATGAACAGTTACATGCAGCGTGCATAGGTCTCATAATATAATGGCGGGGGATCCAGGAGGAGATCCCCCGCTACGAGTAGCGAATAATGGGTTCGCCGCCTCGCATAAGTAAAAAAGCCCATGAGAGTCGGTAACTCTCATAGGCTCTGGACTTACAGTCTCTGGCCGAAATAGAAGTCGTGCTATGACAACATGCGTTTAGTTGTTAATCGTGCGGTTCACGATGGATGAATGGTTGCTTATTGAACCACATTTCGCGCATTGGGATAACAAACATGACGAGAAATCCGAGCGTCATCATGATGTCGCCTGCCAGCATCGTGAGAACGTATACCGGGGATACGTAGGTGATCAACCAAGGAGAAACAAGGTCCAAGGTCACTCCAAGAAACGATATCCATGTTGTGACGACCTTGGTCGTGGTGCTGGCCATTGTGAGGTACAGGACATGGACCATGATCAAGAATACGACGGGCATTGTGAATAAATGAAAATGCGTGGTCTCAGCTAACTGGCCAAAGGACATGGGTTCACCAAAATTGGCGTCAGAGCCCCGGTAATGTTGGGCAATACCTTTTGGTGACAGATCCGTCATGCTGTGGGCCCATACAAATGTAAAGATAAATCCAGCCAACATGATGAGAAGAAACCACGTGTAGACCAGCCGAATCTGTCGGTCGGTATCGCGAAGGCGAAACCGTGTATTAAAATTTCGCATGCCGTTTCACTTGTCATTCAAAATCCTAAAATGGATTCAAGGAAGCCTTTTTCTGCATTTCCGGCGACGAGTGTGTTGGTTCCCAATCCTAGCGGTTTTAAATAAAATTCATTGACGAGGACAAGGACTCGCTTGACTCCGGCACTGGCTGAACGCACGGACATGGTTGCACCGGAGATATTGATGATATCGCGATTGATCCGAATAGGATCACGAATGTCTTTACCTTCGTATTGATAGTTGAATCGTTTTGTGGCTATCTCGTTCCCGCGGGCTTCACGATACACCAGGACTTCAAAGTTTGTGACTTCCCCTTCGGTATCCACACCAACCATGTAGGTGATCGGACGGTGTTTGCCAATCGTGTTTTGGACCATGGCATACCCATCGGCCTTTCCACCGGTTTCTCCGATATAGGTCGTAAAGGAATTTTCAGGAAATTTCCATCCAATCTGTTCTTCGACTAATTCTTTTTGTTCGGAGTTCAATGAGAGAGTGGCTTTGCGAATGTTGTCCGAATCAGGAAACATGACTTTTGCTGCTTCTTCTTCTGTGAAAAACACCTCCAAATGTCCGAGTTCTTCGGCATTGAGCCATCGGTTCAATTCATGATCCCAAATTCGTTCAAGCTGTTGATTAGCGTAAGCGGTTGTGGCAACTATGCCAGAACAGACGAATAGAATAAGTCCCAGATAACATGCCGTGATGATGGTCGTTCGATGATGAATAGTTAACATGGTGCCCTCTTCAGTTTAGCTTGAATCCGTGCTGCAAGTTGTCGTTCTTGATCTTCATTTGCTGGAATTTGTCTCCAAGACCTCGATTGCACTCCTTGGGGAGACCAAAACTCTCGGATTTGTTTGACCGTGACAGTGCTTTGTCCTGTACTTTCAGGTTCAATGGTCAAGACGAACCGAGCCCGTTCCTCATTGATATTTCGATTCATCAGTCCGCTGAGCCGACTGGCTTGTACGTTGATCCACTCTGTTTCGATGACTCGGGTTTTTTGATCGATCCTGCGAAGTTCAAATTCTTGCAAGCTGGCAAGGGCCACACTCCATGTCTGTTCAAGTGAACAGTTCGTCGCCACGCTGGGTGCGCTGGTCCAGCCAACGCACCCAGAGGTGAGAAAGAGCAGAGAGAACATGACGAAAAACTGTTTAAACATTATGTACCTTTTCACTCATAAAAGAGCGATCAGCACTCACTTAGAAATAGGTCGCCATACTAAATTGCCAGCCATTTCGTTGTCCTGGATCATCTTCATGATCATTGAGGGTATAGGCTAATTTAATGACTGCGTCTTCGACGGGACGGAAGTTCACGCCGAAGGTCAATCGGCTCACATCATTCACATTGTTCGAGTTTTGAGTATTCGTATCCACTTGTCCCCAACGGATCACCCCCGTAAAGGTTGACGCATCGGAAAAGAAGGATGGAGCTGCTTGTCGTAACACGTCAGGCATAAAGTGGTAATTTCCTTGGACATAATAGCCGGACATTTTTTGAGGAGGAATGCCTGCGGCTGTATCCGGTGTGCGATTGCCTCCCTGAACGTGTGTCCAGGCCGCTTCGCCCAGCACTTCAAATGGTCCGCGTTGAAGCAACCCGTCAATCGCCACGATGGTCATGTTGTGTCTTCCTTCGTCATCCCATTTCCCGTGATGGACCGATCCGGCGACCTCAATACCGAGAATCGGGCTCACGGATATGCGGCTGACAATGGCCTTGTTCTGGTTGTTGTCGGTTTGAAAGCTTCCGCGATTTCCTCGATAGCCGCCTTCTCCGAAGGTTCCTCCGATGTTGCCCTGACTGCTTCCACCGTCAAATCCCTGTGTGACGTAGAATTCATAGTCAACCTTGGCTAATTGCGTAGGATAGACCGTACCGAAGATCCCGATGCCGGACTCGGCAAAGGTAGAGGGAATGATGAGTCGGCTGACCATGGGCCGAAGAGGAAGATCGTTGAGTGGAGAATCATGAACGAGGTTAAACCGTCCTAGAGGAATCAATAAAATTCCACCGCGGAGGTTCAACCAGTCGGTAAACCGGTAGTCCATCGTGGCGAATTCGATTTTGACATCACCGTCGCCTTGATTGCCTTGAGGTCCGCCATGTTCAATCTCGACTTCAGCACCGATGCTCAGGCGATCGGTGATCTGCGAATAGAAGAATGGGACAAAGCGCTCTTGGTCAAACTCAAGACCTTCTGAGCAATCCCGAGAGCCGGCATGGTTACAATCTGAAATGGTGAAGTCCATATATCCACCGACGATCGTCTTAGGAGCGCGGATAAATGGTTTAGCATAGATGGTTCGACCACCCTGAAGAACAGAACCACCGGTCACCCAGTCTACCCCTTGCTGTTGGATTTGGGATTTTGATCTTTGAGGAGTTTGTGTGGTTTCCCCGAGTCCTGGCATCTGACTGAAATCTTTTGGTGGAGGGGGCTGTACACGGTTATTTAAAATGTCTTCCACGCGCTGATCGACGATTTGATTAATGTCTTCTGCGGATAAGGCGCTCACCGGTGTCGAGGATTTTGACTCGAAACGGTCGGCGGCATTGGCCTTGTCCATAAACCCATACGGTCCCAACAGCATG
>BQIX01000224.1 GCA_021604145.1 Nitrospirales bacterium | reverse complement strand
TCGTTTAATCTTGACCGATGCATGGTCTCAAGGGATGCCCTATTATGTGCGACAAGGGTATGAGGTCCCGTATGCCATTGGCGAAAGAGGATGATTGACTCTCATTTAGGTGATTTACCGCATGTGATGTCGGGGCACGTTGGGTTTATTGAGCGGCTCTTTGAATTCTTAGGTCTCCGAAGGAGAGTATTAATCCTTGGTGATGGAGGTTTGGCAAGTAATCTTGCAAGAGTGTTGGTCACTCATGGGCGAAGTCGATTTGATGTGATTGGGTTTTTGTCGAAGAACGTGGCGACCGTTGGTGCGGCGTCTTCCATCCCTCCAGTCATTGGAACCATTGATCAACTTTTTGAACTGACGGAGAATCATCGTGTGCAAACGATTGCCGTTTGTTTTGAAGATCGACGGGGAACGATGCCATTAGATGCATTGCTGGATATCAAATCTCTCGGTGTTGAAGTTGTCGACGGACATCGGATGTATGAAGCAGAATGTGGACGTCTGAGTATTGATGAGCTCAAGCCAAGCTTTTTGATTTTTTCGCAAGGTTTTCGACGCAAACCTGTGGTGATGGTTCTCAAGCGATTAGTTGACGTGGTGGGTGCATCTTTAGGGTTATTTTTTCTTGCTCCCCTTCTTCTCATAATTGCGACTCTTATCAAATTGGACTCGCAAGGACCGGTTTTTTATCGGCAAACTCGAGTAGGACTTCATGGTTATCCCTATGTGCTTCGAAAGTTTCGTTCTATGAGACATAATGCCGAAGATGATGGTGTCAAATGGGCTTCTGTTTCAGATGATCGCGTTACGAGGGTCGGTTATTGGCTCAGACGGTTGCGATTAGATGAACTTCCACAATTTATGAATGTGTTGAAGGGCGAAATGAGTCTCGTGGGACCAAGGCCTGAACGTCCGCATTTTGTGCAAGAGCTTCGGACGTTTATCCCATTTTATGATCTTCGTCATACCGTGCGCCCCGGGATCACAGGGTGGGCTCAAACATGTTTTCAATACGCCGCCTCATTAGAAGACTCGCATATGAAATTGCAATACGATCTCTATTATGTCAAGAATCTCTCTCTCTGGCTTGATATTCGCATACTGCTTCGCACGTTTCATGTGGTCTTGCTTGGGACAGGAGCGCGTTAGAGCTTTTAACGGGGTGTGAAACGTGATTCATAGTTTAAGTTTTGATATTGAAGAACACTTTCAAGTTGCAGCATTTGATTGTCCTGCTCGGCGACGAAATTGGGAGGTTCTTCAAAGTCGAGTCGAAAAGAGTACAGACACGATTCTTGCTTTGCTTGATTCGGCGAACGTTAAAGCGACAATGTTTATTTTGGGATGGGTAGCTGAACGACATGCCGATATGGTGAGACGTATTGGGGATGCCGGACATGAAATTGCCTGTCATGGTTATTCGCATGAACTTATTTCAGTGCAAAGTCCTGCAACGTTTCGTGAAGACGTGCGTTGTGCTAAAAAGATTCTTGAAGATATTACAGGGCAGGCGGTGCTCGGCTATCGTGCTCCAACCTTCTCGATCACGAAGGAAACGACATGGGCTTTGCCGATTCTTGTCGAGGAGGGATTTCTGTATGACTCAAGCATCGTTCCGGCCATGCATGATTCATATGGGATTCCTGATGCCAGTCCGAGTTTGCATTCTCTTGATACAGGTTCTGGGATGCTTTGGGAGGTCCCGCCTTCTACCTGTCAACTCGGTTGGACGCGGATTCCAGTGGGAGGGGGTGGATATTTTCGCCTTTTTCCATATTCGGTATTTCGCTGGTTTCTTACCAAAGTTGAACGAGAAGGGCATCCCTTAGTGATGTATTTCCATCCCTGGGAACTTGATCCTGAACAGCCCAAGATGAATGGTTCGCTCCTTTCTAAGTTTCGTCATTATGTCAATCTCCAGAAAACGCAAAAACGTATGACTTGGCTTCTTCAGGATTTTCGTTTTTCTCCAATTCGTGAAACGCTTCCAACCTTCTCTTCCTCTTTAGACTCCCACTCAAGCTCTGGCCAACAACATGAAGAGATTGAATCATTTGCGAGTCTACCTAGTCATTCGGATTCAGCCAATAGTTATACGCCTAAATAAGTATTACCTCACTTACAGTCGCATAAATAACCTTCATTCTCTTTATCACGATCTTCGCGGGTTCGTTTTTTTGTGAGCGTAAGCCTATGTTTTGTATTAAATAACAAATCAGTGTGTAGATGATCTAATGCGTGTGTTGTTGCGTGTTAGACGAGGTATCGTCGGTTCGGGGAAAGGATTCATGAGCTGCCATGGATTTTCTTGTGCTCGAAATGTATGGTGAAAAAATCAAGATACTTATCGTGCATCGTCAATAATGGTTTCGCCATCGAGGAGGCCAACCGTGAGATCATGTTGATTTTACTAGAAATATGTGAGGGGTGGTGAGTCCTATGAATGGCTTATCCAGATGTTGCTGTGCGATCTGGAGTTTTTGCTCTCATTCCTGATACCTTTTAAATTTAAATAGCTCTAAAGACGTTAGAATGTTCGTCAAATTAGCGACACGTATGTTGACGGATATGCTAACTTATGAATTTTTCATGACTCTCATTTGCCGGTTACGGTATCTTTGAGAAGGTCTTCGGATAGGCTTGTTGTCATCTGTCGAGAACTTTTGATCCTATGAATATTTTATTTCTCGCTCCTCACCCCTTCTATCAAACTCGTGGCACTCCAATTGCTGTCGATTTGATGTTGCGGGTGTTGGCTGAGCGGAAGGAGTCGGTGGACTTACTGACCTATCATGAAGGAAGCGATGTGGAGTATGACCAAATGACCGTACATCGAATTCCAAGCATGCCGTTTATTCAGGGTATCCCTCCTGGTTTTTCTTTGAAGAAATTGATTGCTGATGTCCTGATGACCGTACAAGCTGTTCAGCTATCATGGAGAAAGCGGTACCACCTCGTTCATGCTGTGGAGGAGTCTGTTTTTATTGCTCTGTTCCTTAAGCTGCTGTTTGGAGTTCCGTATGTGTATGATATGGATTCCTCGTTGGCGCAGCAAATGGTTGAAAAGTTTCCGATCTTAAAGTCGGTGGCCTATATCCTCAATTACGCCGAGTCAGTTGCCTTAAAGCACGCTCTTGTTGTTGTGCCTGTCTGTGATTCTCTTGGGAAAATTGCGTTGAGTCATGGTCACCCTCATGTCCTCACACTCCATGATGTGCCGATGTTGGAGAAGAGCAAGCCGTTGGAGACTGACTCAATTGGCCATAAATTTCATCATGACCGATTACGGGTGATGTATGTCGGAAACTTGGAAATGTATCAGGGTATTGACTTACTCTTAGATAGTTTTTCTCTTATTTCGTCTCAAGCGGATCATGTTGACTTAGTCATTGTGGGTGGCGCAAAGACTGATATTCAGAAGTATCAACAAAAATCCAATGATTTGGGGATGCGAGGGCGGGTATCTTTTTTGGGCCCAAAACCAATTTACCGACTTGCCTCGTACCTTGCCAAAGCTGACATCTTAGTTTCGCCGCGCATCAAAGGTCAGAATACTCCCATGAAGCTGTATTCCTACCTCCAAAGTGGAAAGCCTGTCGTGGCAACGAATTTGCCAACACACACCCAAGTGCTCAATCGAGAAGTGGGCATACTTGCTGAACCCTCCCCCGATTCATTTGCCGAAGGTATGCTTTGCTTGATCAATGATCAGGATCTTGCGGTGAGAGTTGGGGCGGCTGGGAAGCAGTTAGTTGAACAAAAGTTTAGTTATACGGCATTTCGCGAAAAGGTTAATGATCTGTACGGCTGGCTTGGGAAAGTCATGACAAATAAATCTAAGAAAACATCATTGCCGGGTAAGAATGTTTGAGGGAAGCCATTCATTTAAGCATGTTTATCTTACGATCAATAACTCGCCTACAGTGAGTGTCTGGTTGAGAGAGCATGTGTTGGCCTTAATGGTTGAGATTGGGTTCCTTAACTTGGATAATGCCCTTACAAAATAGCAACTTGGGGTATAGACTACCAATTCTCAGTCAATGATGGGGTTAAAAGAAGAACAGTAGAATACCTGTCTTCCAAAAATTTCTTGAACAGGTCTTGCCACCCCTATTGAAGTCGGAATGTTATCATGCAATTCAAAGGTCATGGTGGCCGTTATTGATATGAAGAAGTATGTTTTTTGCTATACTTAATGAACAACCCGTCATGGCCGATAACTTTAAGGTGATGTTCAAGGCGAGTATGGGAATAATAAAGATAGGGATATTATGATTTCGGCAAAGCCCGAACAGGCGATTGTCAAAAAGCCGCTCGTCAAAAGTTTAGCAGAAGCAGAGACCTCGGCTTTGAAGAAGTACCAGATGTTTTTTGTTGGTTCTTCCAGTTTTGGCGCATTGTTAAAGTTTGAATTATTGACGATGTTGTTAGGGCCACTTCCAGGCGCGCTTGGTCTGTTGCTCCGAAAGCAGTTTTTCCCCTCGTTATGTAAAAAGGTTGGTGCTGGAGTGGTGTGGGGAAGAAATGTTTCTCTCCGTCATCCAAGGAAGATTGAACTTGGTGACAGGGTGGCCATTGACGATTATTGTTTGGTGGATGCAAAAGGCAGTGAAACCCAAGGGATAAAAATTGGGAACGATGTCTTGGTCGCACGTAGTTCGATTATTCAGGCAAAAAATGGCCCCATTGTGATCGGAGACTCGTGTTCAATCGGGAGCCAATGTCAGCTGAGCTCGGTTGGAGGTATTACCTTGGGGCAATCAGTTATGATGGCAGGGCAATGTTATATTGGTGGCGGACGTTATCATACCGCTGACCGAGAGATTCCGATGATGGAGCAAGGACTCTATTCTCAAGGCCCAGTGCTCATTGGGAATGATGTCTGGATTGGTTCTGGGGTGATCGTTCAAGATGGAGTGCGGATCGGAAACGGATGTGTGATTGGATCGGGATCTGTGGTGACTGAAGATATTCCTGATTTTGCCATTGTCATTCCGAATAGGAAGCTCCTGTTCCTTCCTCGAGGTGAGTCCTTAACGTAGCTGGTATCCCTAAAGTGTCTAGATCTATTAATAACGGAACGGATAAGCAATGATTTCTGAAAAGTCGACACCAGTGAGTTTACAGCTTTACGCAAAAGCCATACTCATTCGAAGCGTTGAACAGAGGCTGCTTGAATTATTCAAAGAGGGACGGTTGTTTGGGACGGTTCACACTTGTATTGGTCAGGAATGGACTGGAGTGGCAGTCGCGGAGTCACTTAAAGGTGGAGATCTTATTTTCAGCAATCATCGATGTCATGGTCATTATTTAGCAAAAACTGGTGATGTGGAAGGTTTGATCGGCGAAATTATGGGCAAACAGAACGGGATGTGTGGGGGGCGGGGAGGAAGTCAGCACATCTGTTCTCAAGGATTCTATAGTAATGGGATTCAAGGTGGGATTGTTCCAGTGGCTGCAGGTCTCGCGATGGCTCAGAAAATGAGGGGAACGGGGTTCATTGCTGTCGTGTTTATTGGAGATGGAACGTTGGGTGAAGGTGCGCTCTACGAAACACTGAACATTGCCTCCAAGTGGGAATTACCGTTACTAGTCGTTTTGGAAAACAATTACTACGCTCAAAGTACCTCGCAACGTGAGACATTGGCTGGCAACATTCTCACGCGTGGTGAAGCGTTTGGGATCAAAAGTGCCCATACGAACACCTGGGAAACGGAAGACCTCATGGCTACGACCGCCAGGTCAGTCGATTATGTCCGAAACGAATGCCGGCCACTCTTTTTACAAATTGATACCTATCGGCTCATGGCGCATTCAAAAGGCGACGATGACCGTGACCCTGGGGAAGTCAAAGAATATTGGGCTAAAGATCCCATTGAATTGTTCCGGCAACAGACTGATCCTAAGGACATAGAAGAAATTGATCGGAAGATCCAACTCAGCATAGATGCCGCGGTTTCGCGATCGGATGCGACGCCCTATTCAGCGATGAGTGAGTTCAATGAAGAAGAGCTTACTCCGACCGCTGTTAAGTGGGAGCGCACATGTATTCAATCAACTGATCGGATGGTTAATGCGATTCATCTTTCGTTACAGCGAAACATGGAATGGAATGACAGAATTATCTTAATTGGTGAAGATATTGAAGGGCCGTATGGCGGAGCGTTCAAAGTCACGAAAAATCTGAGCCAAGAGTTTCCTGGCCGTGTGCGAAATACGCCAATTAGTGAATCGGCATTGGTGGGGTTGG
>BQIX01000223.1 GCA_021604145.1 Nitrospirales bacterium | reverse complement strand
AAAGTCTTTAGGTTCGTCAACTTGTAACATGCGATACATGCCTTCAACATATTCTGGTGCGAATCCCCAGTCGCGTTGTGCATCGAGGTTACCTAGATAAAGGTCTTTCTGATTCCCTGCCACAATATTGGCCACGGCTCTAGTAATTTTGCGTGTCACAAAGGTTTCACCGCGCCTTGGGGATTCATGATTAAATAAAATGCCATTACAGGCAAATAGCTGGCTAGCCTCTCGATAGTTTACCGTCATCCAATACGCATAGACTTTGGCTGCACCGTAAGGGCTTCGAGGGTAGAAGGCGGTCGTCTCGCTTTGCGGAGGAGCAGAATTTCCAAACATCTCACTCGATGATGCTTGATAAAACTTACATTTCACCCCGCTTCGCTTAATGGCTTCGAGTAGTCTTGTCGTCCCGAGTCCCGTAATGTCTCCTGTGTTCTCTGGTATATCGAAACTCACCCTGACATGACTTTGAGCTCCTAGATGGTAAACCTCGGTTGGCTGTAAATTGTAAATCAGATGCGTAAGCTGACTCGAATCCACAAGATCACCATAATGGAGAAAGAGTCGAGCCTTGGGGTGGTGCGGATCTAAATACACATGATCAATTCGATTGGTATTAAAGGTGCTGGCCCGTCGAATCAGTCCATGCACTTCATACCCTTTTGAGAGCAAAAGCTCACAAAGATATGAACCGTCTTGTCCTGTAATTCCGGTAATTAATGCAATGTTTGCCATAATGTTATCACATCTTTCTCTTGTTTATGCAGCCCCTGTTCCTCTGAGTACAACGGGAATGGTCTTGAGCAAAATCTTCAGATCAAGCCACAACGTCCATTGATCAATATATTGCATATCAAGCTCCATCCATTTTTCAAAAGAGAGCCGACTTCGGCCATTCACTTGCCACAGACATGTGATCCCAGGGGGAACACTAAAGCGTCGACGGTGCCAATCTTCGGTGAATTCTTGAAAGTCACGAATAGGTAATGGGCGAGGACCCACCAAGCTCATATCGCCTTTTAACACATTCCATAATTGCGGAAGCTCATCGATGCTAGTTTTTCGCAACAATCGTCCTATCGAAGTGAGTCGAGGGTCATCTTCAATTTTGAAGGCTGCCCCTTCGACTTCATTAAGATGCTCAATATCTTTGAGCATCTTTTCTGCACCAGGGACCATGGTTCGAAATTTAAATAGTCGGAATTGGCGTTTATTCCGACCTATTCGGTTTTGAGCAAAAAAGATTGGACCTTTTCCCGATATCTTAATCGCAATAGCAATAAGGACAAAAAATGGAAGTAACATCAACAGAATAGGCAATGATACGAGAATGTCGATAATGCGCTTAAAGAAAAAAGCTTGATCTCCAAGCGCTCCGGGTTGGAGTGTCAACAGTGAATGCGTACCAAAATGTTCGACTCGTTCGTGTGCAAATTTGGGCGAAAACATGTTTCCCAAGACCCGAATGAGTACGCCCTGCTCTTCACATTGCTCGACGATTTGCGCGGCCTGTGCATAGTACGATTTCACTGGGAGCGCGATCATCACTTCATCAATGACAAAACACCTCAGAAAACTTTGAAAATTTTTGAAATCTGAGACAATGGTGTTCCCCGTTTGCTTAAAATGATCCGTTCCAGCCCAGGGTTCATCTAAAAACCCGACAAGATTATATCCCAATTCAGGTTTTGCTTGAATATCCCGTGCAAATTGTATTGCCCGGGGGTTTGTGCCAGCGATCAAAATGTTTCTAATGTTTCGTCCATTCAGTCTCGCTTGTTTTAAGGCAAATCTAAGGACGAGCCGACTGCCAACGATGAGGATCAATCCAATACTCCAAAATGCTAAAACAAATCCTTGCGTAATGATCTCAACGTTAAAAATTACAGCTGCTGTCACTAAGACGAAGGTGGCGAGCGACATGGACTTGAGCAGGTCAAGACATTCATCTTTCAAGGTAGAAAGTCGTCGGGATTCATAGATTTGAAAAAACGAAAAAATACTGTGCCAGAGAATAACCATGGCACTGACGAAGATAATATTTTCAACTTTGACTCGAATGGCAAAAAAATCGCTAAAAGAAATATTCCCTGATGGCGTATAAGCAATGGCCACTGAAAGGGAGAAAGCGAGGATCAAAAGAATAAGGTCAATACCCTTAAGGCTTTCAATTAAAATTTTTCGTCGGACTTGCATGTATTACATTCGTCTTTCTTAAGCAACTCGCCCAAACATAAGAACTGTGAATAAGGCCAATTGCGCATGGCGATTAAATCGGCTACGGCATTAGTTGAATCGGGCATGTAAACTAGAGGTGTATTGGGTAATGCTAGATTTGCTGAACTTTCTAAGACACCCGATGATAATGCAAAAATCGGGCTTAAATTTCATATCAAAATAAAATTAAGTTTCTTATTAATATTCAATAACATAGATAAACATCATTATTTCGATTCAGTCGAGAGTGAATGGAAAATGATACAGTATTTCTACTACAGTTTGAATTCTTAAATATCATCGATTGTCTTAGACTGCTCCTAAATCAGGCAGATCGAAAAAAATCACATAGAATTTCTGTATTTTCTAGTAACCCAAATGGCAAGTGCTTACGGTGTGATGACTTGAAACTTTATCGACAGTCTCAATGGCAAGCGATCATCAACTTCTGTCAAGTCACTCACTAAATACCTTGACAGAAACCGCACAGTCAAAGACCTTCAAAGTTCTTTGAGAGATAGTATAAAAATACAACATATATTGGCTAAGGCAAGGGGGAAGTTACGAAAGTATAGAATTCTTCATCATCGATAATGATAATGCGGCGCCTTATTTGCACGAATCAACCGTTGTGGAGAATAATTTTCCAAAGGTAGATGAAATACTAGCGAGAGACCTGCATTGCAAAATTGATAGTGGAAATATCCATATGGAATCAAGACGTGACGTTAGGCTGATTTTTTCAATAATTGGGGAGAATTTTTTCCTTCTACCACTTCGTGATTGATAACCACTTCCGTGACTTCTTTGAGTGCTGGGACATCATACATCAAATCCAACATCAAATCTTCTAGAATGCTTCGAAGTGCGCGAGCTCCGGTCTTCATAGACACAGCTTTTTCCGCAATTAGCCGTATGGCTTCCTGTGTAAACGTGAGATGAATCTGTTCTAATTCAAACAAGGCCTGATACTGTTTGATCAAGGCATTTTTAGGTTCAGTCATGACTCGAACCATATCCTCAACACTTAAGTCTCGTAGGGTCGACAAAATGGGAAAACGACCGACGAACTCTGGAATAAGTCCATATTTGAGTAAATCTTCAGGACGAACTCGATCGATTAAGTTGTCACTCTGGTTCGATTCAATCGGTGAGTTTTCGGTCCCAAATCCTAACCGTTTTTGATTAGTGCGTTGAGCGATAAATTCATCCAATCCAACAAATGCTCCACCGCAGATAAATAAAACGTTGGCTGTATCCACCCGCAAGAATTCCTGCTCAGGGTGTTTGCGTCCACCTTTTGGAGGAATATTACATACGGTACCTTCAACAAGTTTGAGCAGCGCTTGTTGGACCCCTTCCCCCGAGACATCTCGTGTAATCGATGCACTCTCTGACTTCCGGCTAATTTTATCGATTTCGTCAATATAGATAATGCCAATTTGGGCTCGTGAAAGATTAAAGTCACTCGCTTGCAACAACTTTAAGACAACATTTTCAACATCTTCTCCCACATAACCAGCTTCAGTCACAGTTGTCGCATCGGCAATGGCAAATGGGACTTGGAGGATTTTGGCAAGGCTCCGTGCCAACAGCGTTTTCCCGGTCCCTGTCGCACCGATTAACATCACATTGCCTTTTTCCAATTCAACATCTTTCAGTTTTTGGCCGCTGAACACACGTTTATAGTGATTATGGACGGCGACCGACAGAACTTTTTTTGCGCGTTCTTGTCCAATTACATATTGATCAAGCACGGCTTTGATTTCTGGAGGAGTCGGAAGTGGACCTTCAGGAACCGCAACGGGCTCATGCAGATGCGGTTGTCCAGCAAGAAATTTCGAACAGTGCTGGACGCAATCTTGACAGATGAATACGTGCCCTTGTGCTTGACACTGCGTACAGGTGCTGTCTGTTGGCGATTGTATGAGCGTTTTACCTGAGCTTTGCGGTTTTCCACAAAATGCGCATGTGATGTCTTTCAAATTCTGGCCTTGAGTAGAATCGCTCACTGTCATGTTTCCTTATCAATAAAAAAATCAGAACCTCCAGGCAGGTCATCTATGAAAACATCGCATCATAATGGCACGGCTAGCAATTATCAAATACGCTCACTGTCTGGATGTTTTGCGTCTTAACCTTCCTGAACAATTAACGGAACTGGCTCCCATGAGTCTCCACCATGCCGACTACGATATAATCCACTCCCGTTGGTTCCAACATAGAGTAATTGAGAATCAAGTGGACTAATGGCAAGCGCACGGATATTTAAGTTTTCCAATCCTTCGTTTATCGCTCGCCATCTTGATCCACCATTTGTTGACAGGTGAACACCTTTTCGGCTTCCCACGTAAATAGTATCGGGAGTGAATGGATCAACAATTAAGTCACTGAGCATGTGATCAGGAAGATCTTCTCCAATTTTCTCCCATGCTTCTCCACCATTCGTCGTTTTAAACAAACCGGTGAGCGTTGCCGCAAAGACCGACTCAGAATGGTGCGGATCGATTTGTATTTTGGTGACTCCCAGTGCCCGTGATGATTTCAGAACTTCTGGGTCCACAAGACCATTATTAACTTTTTCCCACCACCGCCCGCCATCCAAAGACTTATACACACCACCACTTGTTCCGGCATAGAGCGTTTGAGGTTGCTGTGAATCAATGGTAAGAGAGATGACCATAAGGACTTCTTTCATCCCATCCATTCGCTTAATCCATGTCTCCCCTGCTGTTTCAGATTCAAACACGCCCATGGATGTGGCTGCAAAGAAGTGTTGACTTGATCCAGGCACAAAGACAAGTTGATGGACCACTGAAGAGATCGTGACATCTTCAAGGCCGGCTCGCTTCGATTCCCAATTTTGGCCACCATTGTAACTACGAAATACCGCATCACCCTTAGTTCCTGCATATACATTAGCTGGAAACAGAGGGTCAATGGCTAAGGAGATCACGCGAGAATGGGTCATGCCTTGTGACATATTTTGCCATGTCGCTCCTTCATCTCGTGATTTGTAGAGATAGGCGTTGGTCGCAATATAGAGGATATTGGGCTTTGTTGGATGAAGCGCAATCTCCACAACCGGCTCACTGCTGCCGCAAGCCGCTAACGCAAGCAAGAACAGTATAGTCAGCAGACAGAGCCATTTCCCATTCATCATGTTTTTGAGATTTGTGAGAAGTCGTGAAAAACTTGACCTCTATGCATTAGGTAAGGGATTTGCTAGATCTTGCGACGCAATTGTGTTTCCCTTAAGGGGACTTTCCGTCGGTCTTTGGCAAAGCAGGCGTGATCGGCGGTAAGTTTTTCACCGGAGCCTTGGGTGCCGGCTGATACAGAGCCAGGGCTTCCGGCATCCATTTCTTTAAATCCTCAATTCGTGTCCCATGAGCCGGATGCGTCGAAAGAAATTCAGGGCTCGCACCCTGCGAAGCTTGCGCCATCCGTTGCCATATATTGATCGCCTCCCGCGGGTCATAACCAGCATCAGCAGCCAATAAGATACCCACATAATCAGCTTCGGACTCATGACTTCGGCTAAAAGGAAGCAGGACGCCCACTTGAGCTCCCATCCCAAGTGCTTGCATGGCCAATTGGTTCATTTGCGGACTGAAGCCTTGAGTGGAAAGAGCCACAGCTGCCGCGGTCATGCCGAACTGCGAGACCAGGCCTTGACTCATTCGTTCGCCACCATGTTGTGCCAAGGCATGAATGACTTCATGACCCATGATGGCAGCGAGGCCAGCCTCGGTTTTGGCCATCGGAAATATTCCGGTATAGACAGCAATTTTTCCACCAGGCATTGCCCAAGCATTTTTAGTGTTGTCATCCTTAATGACAGAGACTTCCCACTTAAATTGCTTGGCCGCCTCGGCATACTTCGATCGTTTTGCCGCTTCAATAATGCGTGCGGCAACCCGTTGAACTGGTTCAATTTCTTTGGGATCTTTCGAGATTTTCACTTCAGGGTCTTGAAGCACCTGGTTATATTGCGTCGCAGCCATTTGTGTCATATATGAATCCGGAAGCAAG
>BQIX01000222.1 GCA_021604145.1 Nitrospirales bacterium | reverse complement strand
TGGCCGTCTTGATCTTATTGTATCTTCAAAATCCCGTCATTGCCCACGCCACAATTCGCGCAGCCCTTCGCGCAGGACTCAAGCCTTGGGAAAGAGAGTCAACATGACCTTTTCATTTGAAATCCCTCTGCTCATTCTCCTGCTTATCACCGCTGCCGGAGCCATTTTAGTCAAAGATCTCATGAGTGCCATTTTACTCCTCGGGTGCTACAGCTTTTTCTTATCGCTCATCTGGGCATGGCTGGGAGCTGTCGATGTCGCATTCGTGGAGGCCGTTGTCGGAGCAGGATTAGCCACAGTACTATTTTTGTTGACACTCTTTGGCACAGCACCAAAAGACAGTCGACTGCGTCGGCCACCTCCGCCCATAGCCGCACTCATTGGGCTTCCGCTACTGGGAATCTTGTTATTATATGCCGCGAAGGATCTCCCTCAGTTTGGTGACCCGAATTCTCCGGCCAATACGCATATTTCCCCGACCTATCTAGAGCGAAGCTTCCAAGATACACACACCTCAAATGTCGTCACCTCTGTGCTCATGGACTATCGCGCACTCGATACCATGGTCGAAACCGTGGTGATTTTTACAGCCGGCATTGCCTGTATTTTGTTACTGCGGAGAAGAGTTTCATGATTCGGCCGCACGACAGCATCATCGTTCAATCCTTAGGACGATTCCTCATACCTGTGATTCAACTCTTTGGGCTCTATGTCTTGTTTTTTGGGCAGTATGGACCTGGAGGAGGATTTGTGGGCGGCGTCATCTTAGGAACCAGTATGGTCCTGGCCATTCTCGTCTTCGGCCATGATGCGTCTCGAAGCCAACTGGCGAAAAAGGCCTTACACGGAGACGGCCTCGGCATGCTGATTTTTGCAGGTGTCGGCGGGTTGTGCTTGATCGGAGGCGGAGAGTTTCTCAATTACGCCCATTTAGACATACCTGGCCTTGAGACAGCTTCACGTCGATCACTTGGCATCATCCTAACTCAAATTGGTGTCGCCGTGGACGTCGCGGTCACCGCGATCTCCATCGTCTTTAGTCTCTCTGCCGAAGAAATTATCGAGGATTCAACCAATGGCTGATGTCATCGCGGCACTGTTTCAACGCCCCAATTTTCTCATTTTCGTCATCATTTTTCTTTGGGGATTTTATATCATGGTCACAAGATATAATCTCGTCAAAAAACTTGTCGGGATGTATCTCGTTCAAACCAGTGTGATCTTTTTTCTTGTGTCGATTAGTGCGAAGCAAGGCGCGACAGTTCCTGTCTTACTGTCCACAACCACCCCGGTCCAGGCCATCAACTATACTAACCCATTACCACATGTTCTGACGTTAACCGCTATTGTCGTCGGCGTGGCAACCCTTGGGGTCGCATTGGCATTGTGTTCAGCCATCTATCGCACATACGGAAGTCTTGACGAAGAAGACATTTTAAAAAGGTTGGAATGAGTCGACACTTCCCAGCTCTCCTGTTCCTTCTCCCATTATTTGCGGCCATTTCGATGCCAATGGCGTGCTTGAAACACCGAGAGTGGAGTCGTCCGATCGCGATAGGCGTGCTTTCCGCCATGATCATTCTGTCACTCTTGAATTTGCAGCAAGTGTTGGAAGAGGGAGCCATACACTATGCGTTTAGTGGATGGACGGCCCCTCTCGGCATTGAGTGGGTCGCCGATCCTTTAGCCAGCATCATACTCGTGGCCTTGAGCTTCCTAGGGTTCGTCGCGTTGATCTTTGCCGGGCCAACCGCACCAAAGGATCTTGGTGGACGAATCGTTCATTTTTATACATTAATCTTACTGCTCATCTCCGCTCTCACTGGCATTGTCTTTGCGGGGGACTTGTTCAATCTTTTCGTTTTTCTCGAAGTGGCCGCTCTCGCCAGTTATGCCCTTGTGGGTGTCGCCGGAGGAAGAGCCTTGTTTGCCGCCTTTCGTTATCTCATTTTGGGAACGCTGGGAGCATCCCTCTATTTACTAGGCGTGAGTTACTTCTATGCGGCAAGCGGCACACTCAATATGGCAGATATGACCGAAAAGCTTCCTCACCTACTCACGTCAAGAGCGGTCGTAGGCGGTCTCCTCTTTATGTTTATCGGATTGGGAATCAAGATGGCCCTGGTACCATTTCATGCGTGGCTTCCAGATGCCTACGCGAGTGCACCGGAATCTGTTTCTCCAATTTTAGCCGCCCTCGTCACAAAGGTCGCACTCCTCGGATGGGTCCGAGTCATCTTTTGGGTCCTTGGAGCAAAAGCTGTGATCCAAGATATTCCAGTTCTCTTGCTGGTTGAGGTTCTTGGCTCACTGGCAGCGATCATTGGTGCCGTGCTCGCCTTCACACAACATGAAATCAAAAGAATATTTGCCTATGGTGGAATCTCCCATATCGGCATCATCCTTATCGGTGTGAGTCAGGGAAATCAAACGGGATTTGCAGGAGGCATCTTTTACTTATTAAATGATGCCGTCATGCAAGCGGCATTGTTTTTCTTTGCCGGAATCGCCATTTGCCAGTATGGCATCCGCAATATTGAAGATCTTGGGCAAATCGGGAACCAGGCGCCTTGGCTTATCGGGGCACTCGTCATTATTGCCATGGGGATGATCGGCCTTCCCCCTACAGGTGGGTTTTTTGGAAAATGGTACATCATCTTGGGCGCACTCGAAGCCAACAACTATGTGGCCGTCGGTGCTGTCTTGCTTTCCACATTGCTTACCTTAGCGTATTTCGTCAAGATTTTCGATCACCTGTTTCGAACTTCCTCGACGGCTTCGAATACTCAGATGCTTGAAACGCCCGTCGCGTTAAAGTTTAGTTTACTGATTACCTCTGCGGCCATCGTGATCTTAGGCTTAGGGAGTGATCCCATTGTTGGCTTAATACTCAACCAAGCTCTGCCTCCTGGTCTTTAATTGATACGATGTCTATATTCATTTTGATCCCACTGCTCCCCCTGTTCGCGTCACTGGCACTTGTGCTGGGCGGGTCACGATGGGGAGAGCAGGGTCACCGTATCGGCATCCCCGCGATTGGCCTGTCTTTCAGCCTGTCCTTGTGGGCATTCATCGAGGTATTGCACAGCGGGCCTATCTCCATCTCTCTCTACCGTCTGTTTCAATCCGGGTCGCTCGTCATTGATTTAGGAATGGACATTGATCAACTCACCGTTCTCCTTCTGCTATTGGTGACCGGAGTCAGCGGTGTGGTGCACGTCTATTCCTCGGGCTACATGATTGGGGATCCCCGGTATAATCGGTTCTTTGCGGTTATTGCATTGTTTACCTTTTCCATGTTGATGCTGGTCAGCAGCAGCAACCTTCTGATGCTGTTTATTTGTTGGGAAATCATGGGAATTTGTTCGTATCTCTTGATCTCCCATTGGGCAGAAAGACCATCCGCATGCCGAGCAGCCACGAAGGCTTTCTTGGTCAACGCGGTAGCAGATGTCGGATTAGGATTTGGCATCATCTTGACTTTTTTCACCTTTAAAACACTCGATATCCAACAAATATTGTCTCAGGCTCACGGCATGCAGGAGCACACGATTAATGTGATGGGATGGGTTGGCCTTGATCTTCCCGTGTACACGCTCACGGTGATTTCTCTCTGTCTCCTCATTGGTGCAATGGGCAAATCCGCGCAAATGCCGTTTCATGTCTGGTTGCCGTTCGCGATGGAAGCCCCGACTCCCGTTTCGGCCTTGATTCATGCAGCCACGATGGTCAACGCAGGCCCGTTTCTGCTAATTCGCTTAAGTCCGTTGATCGTGCTCTCGCCGTTCGCCATGACGGTGATCGCAGTCGTCGGTGCCATCACGGCCCTGTTTGCCGCCATTGTTTCACTTACCCAAAGCGATATTAAAAAGGTGTTAGCCTACTCGACTATTAGTCAAATCGGATTCATGTTCATGACGTGCGGGATTGGCGCCTTCGTCGCAGCAACATTTCATTTGCTCGCACATGGCTTTTTGAAGGCATTTTTGTTTTTATCGACAGGCAATACATTACGAACCACTCAGTCATATCCCCATGTCGAAACTCAACATGGGACATCTCCGCCGCCCAGATGGACACTCTATGCCGGGGCATTAATCTTGGCATGCCTTCCTCCCTTTGTCATTTTCTCCAATCCCTATGAGTCCGTCTGGATGACTCATCGTTTTACTTCTGCCAAGATCGGATTCTGGGTGATCGGTCTCATGACCGTCTTTTTTACCGCCCTGTATTTGTTTCGGGGAATCGTCATCCTCTTTCAGCATGCACCGGTCAGATATGACAGAAACCACCCGCTATCATCGGCCGCACAACCTCAAATATTTTCGCCTTCTCATCTTTTGGGTTTGAGTCTCGGCGGCGGGATCATGGTGATGATACTTATGACCGTATGGACATGGTTTGCACAATTCCTTACTCCCGCCCTATCGGTGACTCTTCCTGCCGTTGAGACATCTACACAATTGGCCAAATTTGGCCCATGGCTTTTCCTCCCGCTCCTCGCCGCGATCGGTGGATGGGCCTATGCTTTGTCGATGCACCACTATCCTCTCAACTCGTTAGGCAAACGATCGAAATGCATGCAAACCCTGTATGTCTTATTTCTGAACAAAGGGTATTTTGACGAACTGATTGAATTCTATATTGTTCACCCAACGCTACGATTCGCCAACTGGCTGTGGAGAATGATTGATGTTCGTGTGATTGACCGAGCGATTCATCTGATCGCCTCGTCGTCTCTCCTCTTGTCCCAATGGCTCTGGAGGGTTGTCGATGTGAAAGGCATTGACCGTGCCGTCATGGGCATCGGTGAACAGAGTGTTGGCCTTGGTCGTTGGCTTTCTCAAGTGGTCGACATTCGTTGGCTAGATCAAAATCTGAATCAGATTGGAAAACGAACCGATGCGGCAGGACAACTCTTGCAAGAGGTTGAATCTCGCACCATTCAACATCAATTGCTGGTCATGGTGTTTTGGTTAGTTCTCGCAACTGGGCTCTTGTACGTCTTAGTCTGAAAAGACGTATCTCGTCGCTCGTATTTCGTGAGAAGAGTCTTTTGGGATTTTCTTTGACGCTTCACAAAGGACGAAGTACGGTCTTTTTGCGATGCACGTCAGGAGAGACAAGATGGGTTAGATTCTTAAAAGATTGGATTCAAGTACATGGCCATGCTCACAGACCACATCATTAGTTTGATGGTCGCGACTCCATTCCTGGGTATTGTCATCCTGGCGTTCGTTCGTGATCAAGAATGGATTCGGCAAATGGCCTTGGTATGTGCGCTGGTCGAGTTTGGATTAGCCTCGATCCTGTGCCTTCAATTTGACTTCACACAACAAGACATGCAATTCGTCGAACGAATGGCATGGATGCCAACGTTTAATATTCAATATGCCGTTGGGGTGGATGGCATCAGCATTCTGTTGGTGCTCTTGACCGTGCTGCTGTGTCCGCTCTCCATCCTCTGTTCGTGGAATTCAATTACCGCTCGAGTCCGCGCATTTATGTCCCTCATATTATTAGTTGAAGGGGCGATGATTGTGGTCTTTACGGCCTTAGACCTCTTTCTCTTTTTCATGTTGTGGGAACTCACCATGATTCCCATGTATTTCATGATTATTCTCTGGGGAGGTCCAAACCGAAACGCCGCAGGCATTAAGTTTGTCCTGTACAGCTTGACCGGAAGCTTACTCTTACTTGTTGGAATCTTGGGCCTCTATCTCGAAGGAGGCCACACGTATGATCTATTAGTCTTGAGCGAACAAACGTATTCGCCAACTGTACAATTTTGGTTGTTCTTGGCTATGTTTCTCGCATTTGCTATTAAAATGCCGATGGTCCCATTCCATACCTGGTTGCCTGATGCACATTCCGAGGCCCCAACCGCTGGCAGTGTCATTCTGGCTGGCGTGTTATTAAAAATGGGAGGCTATGGGTTTTTACGATTTTGCCTGCCGATGTTCCCTGAGGCTTCCGCGATGTTCGCCCCATTCATTCTCTGGTTGTCTGTCTTTGCCATCGTCTATGGAGGCTACATGGCATTGGCGCAATCGGACCTCAAAAAATTAGTCGCCTACTCTTCCGTTTCTCATATGGGTTTTGTCACGCTTGGCATTTTTGTATTTAACAACCAGGGCATTCAAGGTGCCATCATGCAAATGTTTAACCATGGACTCACGACCGGAGCCTTGTTTATTACCGTTGGACAACTGTATGACCGAACTCACAGTCGCGCCATTGATGATTATGGAGGCT
>BQIX01000221.1 GCA_021604145.1 Nitrospirales bacterium | reverse complement strand
CGATGGGGAAAAGCGCTATATATTAGCCCCAGATGGTTTAGCGGTAGGTGATCGTGTCTTTGCTGGGCCTGGAGCTGAGATTCGGGCAGGTAATGCATTGGCTTTAATGTCTATGCCCTTGGGTTCTGTTGTTCATAATATTGAACTTCGACCTGGAAAAGGGGCCCAATTGGTTCGGAGTGCGGGATCTTCTGCTCAGGTAATGGGTCGTGATGGGGCGTATGTTCAGGTCAGATTGGTATCTGGAGAGATGCGACGTATTCTGGGTACGTGTCTGGCCACTGTTGGGCAGGTTGGTAATAGCGATCATGGCAATATTACGGTTGGGAAGGCGGGTCGTTCGCGTTGGAAGGGACGGCGTCCTCATGTTCGTGGCGTGGTCATGAATCCAGTTGATCATCCACATGGAGGAGGTGAGGGAAAGGCTGGTCAGGGTAATCCTCATCCGGTATCCCCATGGGGTGTTCCGACAAAAGGGTACAAGACCCGAAGTAAGAAGAATCCGTCCTCAAAGTTCATTATTGCACGACGGAAGTCTAAAAAAGGTAAGTGAGGATCTTAAATGCCTAGATCAGTTAAAAAAGGTCCATTTGTTGATGATCATCTTTTAGAAAAAGTTGAAAAGATGAATGACTCACGTGATTCTAAGTTAATTAAAACGTGGTCGCGTCGTTCAACCATTGTGCCGGAAATGATCGGCCATACTTTTGGTGTTCATAACGGGAGGAAATTTATCCCAGTGTATGTGACAGAGAATATGGTTGGTCATAAGCTTGGGGAGTTTTCTCCTACCAGATTTTTTAAGGGCCATGGTGCTGCAAGGACCGAAAAAGGTGCTGCGCTAAAGTAGCCCATTGGCTGAATGAAGGCTCATGTTTAACATAAGTTGTGAATTGAGGTAATTGTTGTGTCAGAAGCTCGAGCTCTTTTGCGTCATGTAAGGATTACTCCTCGTAAAGCTAGGGAAGTCGTGGATATGGTTCGTGGTCGTCAAGCTCAGGAGGCCTTAAATCTTTTACGGTATACGCCGAGATCGGCGGCGAGGGTCGTCGAACAGGTGCTGCAATCTGCCGTCGCGAATGCTGGCCAGAAAGAGTTGGGAGAACCAGATTCTCTTAGGATTATTCGAGCATATGTGGATGGTGGGCCTGTGTTGAAGCGATTTCGTGCTCGGTCCATGGGAAGGGCTAATCCTATTGTGAAGCGGACTAGTCACATTACGCTTGTTGTAGGTCCGGTGTCTTGAGGATTCAGTCTATTGTTTATGTCTAATCAGCAGGTTGTGAGGTAAAGATGGGTCAGAAAACCCACCCGTTCGGTTTTCGTCTTGGCTATACGCGAACGTGGAATTCTCGATGGTATGCCAAAAAAGATTTCACCAAGCTGTTACATCAGGACTTAGCGATTCGAGGTCTTGTTAAGAAGAGGCTCTATCACGCTGGGATTTCTCGTGTTGAAATTGAGCGTTCGGGTAATCAGGTGAAGGTAATCATTCACACGGCTCGCCCAGGCATTATTATTGGCCGAAAGGGAGCCGAGGTCGATAAGCTGAAGGCGTCTCTGGAGCGAGAATACGGTAATGAAGTGTATGTCACGGTGAAGGAAATCAAGAAGCCTGAGCTGGATGCTCAGCTAGTTGCTGAAAATATTGCCACTCAGCTTGAGAAGCGTGTGTCGTTTCGTCGTGCATTGAAGAGGAGTGTCGCGTCGGCTTTACGCCTTGGGGCTCTTGGGGTTCGCGTCTACTGTGCTGGTCGATTGGGTGGTAATGAGATTGCACGTACAGAGTGGTATCGTGAGGGACGCGTTCCTCTCCATACCCTTCGAGCAGATGTTGAGTATGGTTTTGCAGAGGCGAAGACGGCTATGGGGATCATAGGCGTGAAAGCCTGGATTTTTAAGGGAGAAGCGACGATTCCTTCTGTAGAAAAAGCTGACTCCACATTAGGGTTTCTGTAAAGCGTTAGGCGTACCTTCGTATTGTAGACTTTCATTGGTGGTTTAAGGAAATAGAGAATGTTAGCACCGAAACGAATAAAGTTCCGTAAAGTCCAGAAGGGTCGGATGCGAGGTAAGGCCTATAAGGGTGGTAATATCACACTCGGCCAGTTTGGGTTGAAGGCGTTAGAGCCTGGGCGTATTACGGCACGGCAACTTGAGGCCGCGAGAATTGCGATGACCCGTCATGTTAAGCGTGGAGGTCGAATTTGGACGAGAGTGTTCCCTGATAAGCCTGTCACCAAAAAGCCAGCAGAGGTTAGGATGGGTAAGGGAAAAGGGAACCCAGAGTTTTGGGTTGCGGTCGTCAAGCCAGGTCGTATTCTTTATGAAATGGATGATGTCACTCGTCCAGTGGCTGAGGAGGCATTGCGGTTGGCTGGCCACAAGCTCCCGATTGCGACTAAGTTTGTTGTTCGCGGTGAAATTAATTTGTGATAAGGGGTCATTTCTGTGAATGTGAGTGAATTGCGAGACATGGAAGAGGCGGAACTGCTTACGAAGGTCAAGCAGTTGAAGGAAGAGTTATTTCATTTTCGTTGTCAGCTTGCGATGGGGAGGATTGAAAACCCCATGCGGATTAGACAGACCAAGCATGACGTTGCCCGTGTCATGACGGTTATTCGGCAACGTGCATTGGCTGGCAATACTGATGCAGCAAGCCCTGGGGTAGGCTAAATAACATATGATGACTACGACAAGAAAAAAGCCAAAGTACTTTTATGGAAGTGTTATTAGCAATAAAATGACTAAGACCGTGGTGGTGGCAGTCACTCGTCAAGTGGCTCATCCGTTGTACGGAAAAATTGTTCGAAGAATTACCAAGCTTAAAGCGCATGATGAGGGTGATCGCTGCCAGATTGGTGATCGGGTTCGGCTATCTCCTTCAAAGCCATTAAGCAAGGAAAAACATTGGAGAGTTGCTGAAATCATTCCTAAGGGTGGGGGCGCTTAAAAGGTTTACGGTCAATCAGTATTCATCCGTATTGAGACTCATTATGATTCAAAATTATACATATCTTGATGTAGCAGATAATTCAGGGGCGAAAAGTGTGCGATGTTTTCATGTCCTTGGTGGTACGAAGCGTCGGTACGGCTCATTGGGAGATTTAATCGTTGTCTCTGTCAGAGAAGCTATTCCTAAGGCTTCGGTTAAAAAGGGAGACGTGGTTAAGGCGGTCATCGTGAGGACCAAGAAGGGGCGACGGCGGGTCGATGGTTCTCATATTAAATTTGATCGAAATGCATGTGTATTGGTGAATGCGCAAGGCGATCCTATTGGGACCAGAATATTTGGGCCAGTTGCCAGAGAGTTACGAATGAAAAAATATATGAAAATCATTTCGTTGGCCCCTGAGGTTATTTAGCGTCGTGGAGGTTTGGTTGTGAGTCAAAGTGTTCAGGATCGAGGAAAGTGTCGGTTGAAAAAAGGCGATACCGTCATGGTGATTGCTGGTCGAGATAGAGGAAAAGTTGGGAAGGTTCTCTCTATTTCTAAGCAGGCCGGTCGTGTCATGGTAGAAAAAATTAATATTGTGAAGCGACATACGAAGCCTACCCAGAAAAATAAGCAAGGTGGAATATTAGAAAAAGAAGCCTCAATGGCAATATCTAATGTGATGGCGTATTGCGAAGCAGTAAAGAAGCCGTCTCGAACGAGAATGAAGATACTGAATGATGGTCGAAAAATTCGGGTTTATCAAAAGGCTCCCGATGAGCCATTGGATAAAAACTCATGAAAAGCCAACAAGATACTGAAAATAAAAAGGCAGGCGGGAGTTCATCGTCAGGCCAATCATATATTCCAAGGCTGAAAGCTATCTATCATGATCGTGTTGTTCCAGCCATGCTCAAAGATTATTCTTATGGAAATGCGATGCAAGTGCCTCGTCTTGAACGAGTGATTTTGAACGTCGGTATGGGTGCCGCTGTTCAAAATGTCAAGTTATTAGAAGGTGCTATTCTTGAGCTTACGCAAATAACCGGCCAAAAGCCTGTTATGACACGAGCTAAAAAAGCGATTGCGGGGTTTAAGCTTCGAGAGGGAATGCCTATCGGGGCAAAAGTCACATTGCGTGGGAATCGCATGCATGAGTTTTTGGATCGTTTAATGAATATAGCGCTGCCTAGAATACGGGATTTTCGAGGTGTGTCGACGAAAGCATTTGATGGGAATGGTAATTACACCTTGGGATTGAAAGAGCAGCTGACGTTTCCTGAAATAAAATATGACGAGGTAACCTCCATTCATGGGATGGACATTACGATCGTGACAACAGCCAAGCGAAATGATGAAGCGAGGTCTTTGTTAGCCCATTTGGGTATGCCATTTAGAACTTCATGATTGCCGAAATAAGGGGCCACGTGCATGTCAAGACTTGCTCTACGAAATAAAGCCGCAAAAAAACCAAAATTCGAAGTAAGATGTTATAATCGCTGTCCCTTATGTGGGAGAGTCCGTGGGTTTCTTCGTCGATTCAGAATGTGTCGGATATGTTTTCGACTCTTGAGTCTGCGAGGAGATATTCCTGGGGTGACAAAATCAAGTTGGTAATGAAGTTGTTGATTTCTGGTGTCTACCGTAAGGTTAGGATAAGTGAAGAAAGATAAAAGTTAAACGAGTCTATAAATTATGATGGAATGGTGGGTGTAGACAATGTCAATGACTGATCCAATTTCAGATCTTTTTGTTCGAATCCTCAATGCTGGCGCAAGAGGCCATAATAAAGTCATCATACCCGCATCGCGAGTGAAGGCAGAAATTCTGAAAATTTTTAAAGCCGAAGGATTTATTAAGGAGTATCAGTCAATTACGGGTGATAGCCATGAAGTATTAGAGGTAGAGCTTCGTTACTTTCCAACTCGTCAAAAAAAATCATATATCACGGGTATTAAAAGGATTAGTAAGCCTGGCCGTAGGGTCTATGTTGGGAAAAAAGATATTCCCAGGGTGATGAATGGGCTCGGAGTTGCCATTCTTACGACTCCAAGCGGGGTGCTCAGTGATCATAGTTCACGGCAGCTTGGTGTCGGTGGAGAAGTTCTGTGTCATATTTGGTGAGGAAGTTTCGTGGTAGTTGGTAAAAGATCCAAGGCAAGGTGTTGTTGATTTAATGAATAGGGTGCAAGATGTCTAGGATAGGTCGAAGACCCATAGTAATTCCATCGCAAGTTGACGTCCAAATTAGTGAAAAAGAGGTTGCGGTTAAAGGGCCTCTTGGTCGCTTAACCTGGTCATTACCTCATGGTGTAACTGCGCAGGTTGAGAATGGCCATTTGAATGTATCACGTAATGGCGGTGGTGCAGAACTTCGTGCTTTACACGGTTTGACGCGTGCGGAATTGTCGAATCAAATTGAGGGAGTTCTCAAGGGATACGAGCGAACGCTTGAACTGACCGGTGTGGGGTATCGTGCTCAAGTGCAAGGCCAGGCCCTGACGTTTAATGTCGGATTTTCTCATCCTGTTTTGCTTGACTTGCCTGAAGGCGTGAAGGCAACGGTCGATAAGCAAACAGTGGTGTCGCTCAAAGGAATCGATAAGCGTCTTGTCACACAGGTGGCCGCTAAGATTAGAAGAGTGAAATCTCCTGACGTGTACAAACAAAAAGGAATTAAGTATGCAGGGGAAATATTGAGGAAGAAAGCCGGTAAGGCAGGGAAAAAATAGGGTAAAACATGAATCCAATCGTAAAGCGACAGGGACTGCAAAGGCGACGGGCACGTGTTCGTCAACGCATAACCGGAACGCCAACACGGCCTCGATTAAGTGTTTATCGTAGCAATAATCATATTTACGCGCAGATTATTGATGATGAGTCAGGCAAGACGTTGGTGTCAGCTTCAACGTGTGACCCAGGTTTACGAAAAGATATTCAATCCGGTGGAAATAGACAGGCAGCCGAAAAAGTTGGTCTGTTGTTAGTCGAACGAGCAAAGGCGATTCCGATTCAGAAAGTTGTGTTTGATCGTGCGGGTAGAATGTATCATGGTCGAGTGAAGGCGTTAGCTGATGCGGCAAGGTCTGGTGGGCTAGAATTTTAAAATTTCTTTGTATGATTAAAGTTGCTGAAAAACAGGCTTTCGTTGAGAGGAGTATTGCTGAGTGCGTGTAAACATTGATGAGCTAAATTTACGAGACAAGCCTGTTGTGATCAATAGGGTTGCGAAGGTTGTCAAGGGTGGAAAGAGATTTTCTTTTTCTGCCTTGGTCGTTGTTGGTGATGGAGAGGGTTGGGTTGGTGTTGGTAAGGGAAAAGCCACAGAGGTTCCATCAGCCATTGC
>BQIX01000220.1 GCA_021604145.1 Nitrospirales bacterium | reverse complement strand
TACTCTATGAGTGAACGAGGATATGAAATGCTGTTGGGGAATGCCGACCTGGCAGGACGTCTCCCTATTCATCTCAGAGAAGCTGATTCTAAGGCAGGAAGTGGTCACTACTTTGATCAAACCTGGAGCCGGCACGCTAATCTTTGGCGACAGGGTGTGAATCTCGGAACAGGTACGGTCGATACATTCGGAAGAATAGTCTCGATTAATGCCCGACCGACAAGCCAATTCTCTGGAATTTTAGATTCCGGAACCAGTATTGACCGGATTCAACGAGGACCGGTTTCAAGTGATGGCTGGTCTGAAACGGAATCCAGTCACCATTCGGACGCATGCTACACCGCCTACTTATTCAGTGGGAAGTATTTCTATCTCGAATGCCTGCAAATGGATGCAAACTTTCGCATTGGTTGGCAACTGTCCGGTTGGAACAGTCATTTTGCCAGGCCTGGCAATGAAGGCCTGTTAAATAATCAAAATGTACGGACGGATGCCTGGGGGGTAAAAGTTCTTGTGTATGCGGCTTTTATTTCGCCAGATGGAGAACCCGAGCAAGCCTATTTTCTCGACAAACTCCACAATAACATTACCGCATGGGAAGGCGTGCAAAATCTTCCTCCGACCTATCCGGAGAGAGATGAGATCTGGGCTTGGGGAAGACATGTTCGAACGATGAATCCGTATTGGTTATTACCTAATAAACAACCGTCTCCGCTTGGTCAATGGAGCACAGGGACCAGAGATTTTATACAAGGCCCAATACGCAACGACGGATCCTTAACGCATGCCACATCTCCATGGGAAGAAAATTTTATGCTTGTGGTCTTTGGAATGGCGAAACAAATGGAAGTCGCTGATACGACGAAAATTTTACAATTTATGGCAAAAAAACGATTTCACATGAATCTTGACGGTGTTCCCGCCAATCTCCAAAACTTGATTGAGGCCTACCGCGATCCCACGATCGAAACAGCAACTGGACAATGGGTGCCAAATTTCACGGCATTTGCCAGCCACTATCAAACATCCACTAAACCGTTCACTCAAAGGCGAGACAATCTTGCTCCCGACCACAGTTATGCGTTTATTGCCTTATCGGCAGACAGTTTTCTCACTCCCTATACGGTGGACGGTCTTCACGGACAAGATAGTTGGACATCCAATAAAGCCGATACGCCGTTCCAAGAACGTCTTGAGACTATTAGCCCGAAATGGTCTCTCATACCAATGGGAAGTCCTGGCCGAATGAAAAACCGTCAGTGAGAACTATCGTCGCTCCGGCATCTCCACGGGACCTCAAAACGATACCGGAGAAAAAGGAATAGCCACTTCGTCATGAGAAACGGTCGCTCGAGATTATTTTCCGAATAGTTGTTTTAAGATTCCTTTTCCTTTTTTTAAGAGTTCCTCGACGTCTTTGGGATCTCCTTCAAGAACTTTTTTCACCGTTGAGCCGACTTGTTTCTGGAGACGCCGTTGGATTGAGCTAACATCTAACCCCACCGTTGGTTTAGAGAGGTGGCCCTTGACTGTGAATGGCACAACGAGCTTCCCTTGCTGTGCGGCCACCGTTGCAATCGGCATCTGTTGAATAATTTTTTCCGATGTCGAATGCCCTAATCGTAAATCGCCCTTGACGTTGAGAGATTGATCTCGCATGACCACGCCGCTGCCTTGCATCAGAAAGGTTTCCTTTACCCCTTGCAGTAAAACAGATTTGATGGGGAACTTTTCCTGCTGAAACTCAACGTCTGCTTTCAATAGTGAAAAATGTGTCACGCCTTGATTTTCATTCAAAAAACCTTCTAGTTTGAGTACCTGCTCAATCTGTTGCAGTAAATCAAATCCCTGTAATTGACCATTCTTGATCAGCAGCTGCGCTTGACCGAATAAAAACGGAATGTGATTATTGGGGACCGTGCCTTTAACCTTCCAGTTCATCGCACCAGTGCCATGCAACGTGATTGCAGAAGGCTGAAAGGTTTTCTGGACTTCTTCCATGTTCACATTATGAATCGTACCCGTTGAATGAAAGGCGGGAACTTCAGACCGCATATCCCAATGTCCCTCAGCTTGTAATTGACCATCAAAAATATGTCCTGCCAACTGTTCCACTTGTATCAATGGCCCATTAATTTTTGCCTGAAAATTGAGCATACGTACCGATACTGGTCGATGGAAGGGAAGAGAAACTGGGATATTTTGACTGTCAATAACCGATGCCGTGCCATGGAGCGTAAGCTTCGTCCCTACCGCTTCTCCAGATACACGAAGTATCGACTCACCCATCTCTAACTTAAACTCAAGAGGATGAAGACGAATTTCTTGTGGAGGCGAAGTGAGTGGGTCTATTTCTGTTAATGGTATCTGAATATGCGTGAAGAACTTGGTTACGCGAACGGGTTTGTTCACTGAAACACTGAGAGGAAGATCTTCTAAAGCAATACTTGAGGATGTCAGGTCAAGATCAAGCATTCCTTCAATCGCCTGTCCTTTCGCAATGACACGTGATTGACCAAAGGCGACCTGCGCATCAATCTGTGGAATATTCATATTTTGTTGAAGTGGTCCAACGGTACCTTCCACCGACACAGGAAGTTGAGAAGGGATAAGCGTTCCATGGACAGAGAATTTTGCGATATCTCCCAATCGGACGGATTCTGTCTTCATGTCAACATTTTCAAGCTGATAGAATTGCGTCTGACCATGAGAACGATCTTCATACCGTAACGTCCCGTTTGATATGGTGAGCCGCTCCACGCCGAACATGGCAAAGATCGAATCACTTGTCTCATTCGGTGTCAAGACATTAGATGTCTTGTGTTGTTCTTTTCCCAGGGTATCGGCATTGAAAGTATTATTTTTAGTTCGAAGTAACGTCATTAATGGTTGATGGAGAGCCAGACTTTGAATCTCGATTCTACGATCAAGCAGAGGCTTCCATTTAATGGCGACCTCGATTGACGAGATTTCGACAAACGAGGCTTGTGCCATATTGGGATCATCGAAGATCTTTGCATCTTCGATTCGAAGGCCAAGATGTGGGAACCACATGACACGGATATGCGATATTTCAACCTTTCGATTCAAGGCTTGTTCAATCATCGGAATGTACTGATCGCGATACCGATTGAGGTCTAGCCAATAAGGCATGGTCGCGATGACGAGAAGAAGAAAGCCCAGAAGACCACCGATGACAATCATGATGCGTTTCACAGACCTTTCCTTTGCCGTCCCTCTGAACTAAATCTCAAACGCATGGATGTTATTTGGGAGGAAGGCACGAAGAAGATGACGACGTCAGAGTCATTTGTTGATCATCATAAATAAACTGAATGAGTAATTGAGCTATTTCTGTCGACACGGCTTTCTGCATGGCCTGGGTTGCCCGCACACGGGCTTCATGTTGCGTGATATGCCCTTCACGTCCTGAACGAGAAACTGCCCCAATGATCCGTTGCCCATTTGATTCTATCACTCGGAGATCGCTACACCAACGGACATATTTGAATAACGGATCGAAGAGCTTCAGGTCCTCTAAGCGAGAAGTCCCAGTAATGAGAAAGTCAGGTCGTTTATGATGAGAAGGGGCTAGAACCTGCTCAGAAGGCTCTAGGCTGGAATCCGGTTTTGATTCATTCCGGGTAACAAACCCCTCATGATTTAATCCATCCCAAATAGCTTGATAAATTTGCGGTTGTTGATCTCCCGTTACCTGCACAGCAATGTGCACCTCATGTAACAGGTACGCGTCGAGTTCTTGTTGGATACGTGCGAGTGAATAGACGGTGGGAATCCCCTCTCCGCTATGACTGATAATCTGCAAATCCGCATTGGTCGCTTGCCGAAGCCTCATATCTCGTACGGCGCGTTTGTATCCGCGAAGTTTTGTGACAACATCCGTCCCTGTACGTCCATCTTCTACATGGCGTCCAATCGCCTTATCATATTTCGTTATTCGTGCATGCAGCAAATGTTCAGTTTTCGTGCGATCCAACCCTGCTAAGACAAAGTATCGCTCATCATTGGGACGATGCCAGGTCTCGAGAATTTTGACATCTGCGAGAACCTTTTCTGTCGAGACCTGTGTGAGATGATCAAGCTGTATCCGTCGGCTTGTCTTTGTCTGATCGTCTTGGTCTACCTGTGAATACATCTCATGGTCTTGGAGCTGAGCATTCACCTGTGCGTGAAAAATTCGAGCGATGGACGCATAGGCTCGTTGCTCTGCAACTTCACGTGTCTCAGCTTCACCTCTCCCGAGTAAATATTTCTCAGGTGAAAATTCTTGACTCTGTCCTTCAACCCAACCTGGAACCGGGCGCTCTCCAAGCAGTGTGCATCCAAAGCCTGCACCCAACACTCCCAGAGAAACACAGAGGAAGAATACCTTTCGAATGGTCTTGAACGGAAACATTTATTTAAGAATTCGTTGAGTCAAGAAGTGAGACTCTCCACTCTTCAATGTCACTTCTTGCGCTATGTGACTTGGGAGCAATTTCCCCAGCGTATCGTAAGAGTCCACCACAATGTCATACGTGCCTGGCGGGACCCATAATCGTGTCACCTGAATTTCTCCTGGTAGAGTTCTCCAGGTTCGGATGTCCGCCTCTTCTGTCAAAATGGCCAATATTTTTGCCACACTGACGGCCACGAGCGCCACCCAGGCATGAGACTGCTTATTGACCGCCGCCTGTGTCCCGTATCCAATACCGACCGCCGCCGCCATTTTCATGGCCGCTCGTGCCACAGCACGGACAACAAGTGCGGTAGATTCATCATCTAAATTCTTGGAGGCCACGGCGTCCAGATCATACATCCGTTGTGTATCTCTCTGATAAGACCGCACGCCATTGTCTGCCCGAATGGTACTGTACGCTACTGGTGAGGATTGTTGGAGAACCCGAGGCAATGCCACACGTACAATTTCGCCTTGAAGTCCATACAGCACAGCATCCGGCCCACGGATTTGCCTCGTGCTCCGTTCAAACCCTCGCTTGGTCAAAGCAATCAAGGTCAATGCGTCCAAACTGATAGGGAAATCGAGAAGCAATTCGGTCTTTGTCGGTCCGCGACCATTCAGACTAATGACCACAATTTGAGCCATGTCTTGTTCGTGACTCAACGGCTCCGATGCATTGGGAAAGGCGAGCCGGTACTCATGAAATTCTTTGGTCAAACGAAGAGTTTTGGTAATTCGTAATAAATCGTCTTTCAGCATCGACGGCATCAAGACTCGAGACCATGGTTCAGCCAATCGATACCCTTCTTCGGCTTTTCGATAGGCGATAAAGGCATTGTTGAGGTCACCTGACGCTTCATACAACATTCCGGTCAAATAGCGGGCAAATGGATCTTCGCGATATTCGTCCTGATCAACGGTATCAGCAATGACATTGAGTCGATGATCTATACGTCTGGCCTCCACTAACGCAGCCGACAAATCTTGGAGACGTGCATAGTTTAACGCTTTGATGACATTGACCATCACTTGTTCATAGGGATCGCCTTGGTAAGGGAGTTGAGTTTCATTGAGGAGAATCGCGGCTGTTTCATCTCGAATGCGTGTGGTATAAAAATCCTCAATGAGCATGTCAGCCTCTTCAAGAAAGGTATTACTTTCTTGATACCGCCCAGCAAGATGCAATGTCATACCTCGATCCATGAGGTACAAAAGATGACTCCGTTGACCATACTCCTCTTGAGTCTCAAGAATAATCTGATCGGCCTGTTGAGGATTGCCGGCAAGGAGACGGCTCTCGACATTTTGATAGTGACTGCCAAAAGAGCTACATCCCGATAAAAGAGACGCCAGGCACAACAGTGCAAGGACAAGTCGCTTTCGAAGATGGGGTGAAGGAATGAGGGGATGTAAACTTAATGTAGCGAGGAGATCGGCTGCGGTAGACAGACTGGATCGATTCGAACAGGCATCATGCTGGTAAAGACCCACGGGTACACATACAGAACGGACTAAAAAAGGAATCGTTTCTTCTCAATAATTTTTTTGATTTTTTTCTGCCCATACCAAGACTTGACATTGTTTTTCAAATCAATCAAATCAAGGTCGACTTGATAATACACGGCCTTGGTCCCATCCGCCTCGTCCAGGATATTGGATATGTACCCCTTCATCATAAAGTCGGCTCCAATTTCCTGGCCTGGCCCTTTCTGGGTATCTTCTCGAGAATGCACCGCTTGATCGCGTCGTTCTTCACGAATTTCGTCCCGTTCGCTCTTCGCGGCCACAAATGTGACTCGCTGTGAATTGGTCATCTCTCGTTC
>BQIX01000219.1 GCA_021604145.1 Nitrospirales bacterium | reverse complement strand
ATGTCTGAACTGAAGTCGGCGGCCGAAGGCTTACTGGCTCCGACATTGAAAGAACGCGTGTTGGGACGTGCGGAAGTTCGGCAGTTGTTTACGGTTCCTAAAATGGGGACGATTGCTGGATGTTATGTCACTGATGGGATGATTGCTCGAGCGAGTGCGGGTATTCGGGTCTTACGAGACAATGTGTTGGTCTTTGAAGGGAAGCTTGGATCCTTGAGACGATTTAAGGATGATGCTCGTGAGGTTCAGCAAGGCTATGAATGTGGAATTGGTGTTGAGAACTTTAATGATCTCAAGGCTGGAGACATTCTTGAAGCGTATGTCTATGATGAGGAAGCCGTTAAGCTGTAGGTGCTGCTCACGCAGGGTCATAATTCCTGATTATTTATGAGGTCAGGTCGTGGTTGGTGTCAGCCAAACTCCATGAATCGGCGGCCATGATGATGAATGATTATTGGACTGTGCACGATTGAGCTGCATTTCCCTGAGAGTCAATCGTTGAAGGCGAAACGTCAAATTCTTTCCAGTTTAAAGACTCGTCTTCGTGAGAAGTTCAATGTCTCGGTAGCTGAAGTGGATGATCAACATTTATGGCAGAAGTCCGTTTTGGGTATTGCCTGTGTGGCGAATGAGTCGGGTCGAGTCAATCAGGTGCTTGATCAGGTTCGTAATGCGATTCAGTCAAATCCGACTTTAATTATTTGTCGATCCCATATTGAATTATTATAAGAGGGTTCCCACGAACGTGCACAGTCATGGCCAAGCCAAGTTACAAACGGGCAGAACGGGTGGCGGATCAAATCCGTATGGAGGTGGCTGATATTCTTGCTCGCAAGATCAAAGACCCTCGCGTTGGATTTGTCACCGTGACGGATGTTGATCTGAGTCCAGATCTCCGATTTGCCAAAGTCTATGTGACATCTCTTCGAGAAGGTGAATCGGAAGATGAGGCATTAAAAGGACTGTCTAATGCGGTGGGGTTTGTTCGAGGTGAGCTGGGTCGACGGCTTGAATTGCGCTATACCCCAGACATAACTTTTTGTCATGATGGAAGTCGTCAGCATGGTCGTCGAATCGATCAGTTGTTAGATTCGCTTCCACATCATGAAGATGACTCCGATCCCTTACCACTCTGAGGATAAAAGGGACAAATCGATACGTCATATGGAATCCATCCTCACTGCTGCTCATCCTCAACGTTCCTCAAATATTGTGCCAAGCCATCTCCACGGAATTTTAAATGTCTTAAAACCTGTTGGATGGACTTCTCATGATGTCGTCCTTCATCTTCGACGGTTATTGGGTATTCAGAAGATCGGGCATGCTGGAACGCTCGACCCGGCAGCGACTGGGGTTCTCCCTGTTCTACTGGGGAAAGGAACGAAAATTGCGAGTTATTTGCTCGAATGGGAGAAGGAGTACGTAGCCGTTTTGCGTCTTGGACAATCAACCGATACCCAGGATGCCACGGGTACGATCATCCAGCAAATGCCTGTCGATGGGATGTCTGAATCCATGATTCGATCAGCGGTGAATGAATTTGTCGGTGATATCCAGCAAATTCCTCCTATGTATTCAGCGGTCAAAATCAAAGGACAACCACTCTATCGGGCCGCTCGACGTGGGGAAACCGTCGAGAGAAATCCGAGGCCAGTCACGATTTATCGACTGGAAACGTTGGCGGTGAGAGGGTGTGATGTGGATTTACGGGTCCACTGCTCCAAGGGGACATATATTCGGACCCTCTGTGCCGACATTGGCGATCGTTTAAAAGTTGGAGGACATTTACTCTGGCTTGAACGAAGTCGTGTTGGGCCTTTTTCTGTCCAGGATGCTCTCGAGGTTGAAGGGCTGACCGACGCGCGGTTTTCTTCAGAAATGAGTCGATCCTTCTTGACAATTGATAAGGCGCTTCCCCAATTCCCCGTTGTAATCGTGAAGGATGAGGATAGGAAAAAGGTCATGAATGGAGTGCCGATTCCATGGAGTGATATTTCAGTGAGTGACGATGAGGGGATGAGTCAAATCTGTGAGGGGCAACGTGTTCGAATTCGGGACACCCAAGGTCAATTGTTAGCCATTGGAGTCACAGGATTATCGGCTCGCTCATCGGGAGGACATGAAATGGGAACTATACGAGTTGAAACTATGTGTGTTGAGAGATAATTTCGGATTAGCGTCTACGAGGAGGAAAATACGATGGCATTCACAAAAGAAGCGAAGGTAGCTGTTGTTCAGCAATTTCAGCGCAATGACAAAGACACCGGTTCATCTGAGGTGCAAATTGCAGTCTTGACGAGCCGAATAACAGACTTGACGGAACATTTTAAGTCGCACAAAAAAGATCACCATTCTCGACGAGGATTGTTGCAAATGGTGAGTCGGCGACGTCGTTTGTTGGACTACTTACGTCGTGTGGATCATGCGAAGTATCAAACATTGTTAGCGTCGCTGGGTCTGCGGAAATAATTATCACGCAATGCCAATGGACATATTGGCCTTGAGAACAATATTTTGGGTTCCGAGTTGGCGAGTGCGGAAACCGCTCGAGAGGAGAGAGCAATGATACATGCCGTGGAGATCGAGGTTGGTGGGCAGACCCTTCGCTTAGAAACGGGGAAAATGGCGAAACAAGCTGATGGTGCTGTGTTGGCCTCCTATGCAGATACTGTGGTATTGGCCACGGCTGTTTCAGCAAAAACGCTCAAGCCTCAAACAGACTTTTTGCCGTTGACGGTGAATTACCAAGAGAAAACCTATGCGGCTGGTAAGATTCCTGGTGGGTTTTTTCGTCGTGAAGGTGCCCCAAGTGAAAAAGAAGTGTTGACGAGTCGTTTAATTGATCGGCCAATCCGTCCACTCTTCCCCGAAGGGTATCACTATGAGACCCAAGTCATTGCGTCAGTCCTTTCTGTGGATCAGACAATCTCTTCCGATATTGTGGGTATGACGGCCTCTTCCGCGGCTTTGGCCATTTCTGATATTCCGGTCGGTGGGCCGTTAGCGGGTGTGAAAATCGGTCGGTCAAACGGACAGTTCGTGGTGAATCCCGATCTCAAGACTATGGAGGCTAGTGATTTAAATCTTGTCGTTGCAGGGACGGCTGATGCGGTCATGATGGTCGAAGCCGGAGCTCACGGACTACCGGAGTCGACGATGCTTGAGGCGATAGAGTTAGCCCATGCAGAAATTAAAGAAATCGTTGCAAAAATCGTTGAGTTGCAAAAGCTTGTTGGTCGGGAAAAGCGAGTGTTTGAGGTTGAGCCCATTGACGCCGAACTAGCGTCTCAAGTTCGCGCCATCGTGGCAGACCCCATTCGTCAGGCGATTGTTATTCCGGATAAAAGTGCTCGACAGGGACAACTTGATCAAATCCGTCAGGACGCTGTTCAGAAGCTTGCGGAAGATGATGAGGTTCGAGCTGAACAGGTCAAGCGCATGTATCATGACTTAGAATATTCAGAAGTCCGGAACATGATTTTAGACGGAAAAGTGAGGGCCGATGGTCGAGGTCCAGCTGACATCCGGCCGATTACATGCGAAGTCGGGCTGCTTCCAAGAACCCATGGGTCTTCTCTCTTCACAAGGGGGGAGACGCAAAGCTTAGCCGTGGTGACATTGGGAACAAAAGAAGATGAGCAGAGAATTGACGCACTAGAAGGAGAATATTTCCGAAGATTCCTCTTGCATTACAATTTTCCTCCATTTTGCGTCGGTGAGGCGCGCCCTCTTCGTTCGCCAGGACGACGAGAAGTTGGGCACGGTAAACTTGCAGAGCGAGCCCTGTCTTCAGTCTTGCCGTCAGCAGAAGAATTTCCTTACACGATTCGTATTGTCTCCGATATTTTGGAGTCCAATGGGTCATCGTCTATGGCGACGGTCTGTGGTGGGACCTTGGCTATGATGGATGCCGGTGTTCCAATTAAGGCCCCCGTAGCAGGGATTGCGATGGGTCTGATACTTGAGCAGGGCCGCTCTTTGATTCTCTCAGATATTTTAGGGCTTGAAGATCATTTAGGAGATATGGACTTTAAAGTGACGGGGACGAAGCAAGGCGTCACGGCTCTTCAGATGGATATCAAAATATCCGGCATTACGTCTGATCTCATGAAAGAAGCTATGGAACAGGCTCGCGTAGGACGATTACATATCTTAGAGAAAATGGATGAGGCGCTGACAACCCCTCGCGAAACGCTTGCTCCTTATGCTCCAAGAATTTTTAATTTACAAGTCAAGCAAGACCGTATTCGTGATGTCATCGGACCAGGTGGAAAGACCATACGCAGTATTATTTCTGAATGTGGCGTGAAGGTGAATGTCGATGATTCTGGTCTTGTCACAATTGCGGCAGTGGATGGTGAGTCTGCGGAAAAAGCTAAAGAAATGATTAATCGTTTGGTTGAGGAAGTTGAGCCCGGCAAAATATATCTCGGTACCGTCAGGAAAATTGTAGACTTTGGCGCCTTTGTCGAGATTCTTCCGAACGTTGATGGATTAGTGCATATTTCGCAGTTGGCTCCCCATCGGGTGCAGGCCGTATCGGACGAAATCTCAGAAGGTGAACAAATTCTCGTCAAAGTGCTTGAGGTTGATCGGCAGGGGAAGATTCGCCTGAGTCGTAAAGAGGCCATGGGTGAAAGTGCTCCAGCCGAAGCGTAGTGTCATTGTAAGGTAAGAGCAAAGGGTCAATTTGTGTATAAAAAAGTCATATTAGATAACGGCGTGCGGGTCGTTCTTGAGCGGATGTCTTCGCTCAAGTCCATTGCCATTGGCGTTTGGGCAAATGTGGGAAGTCGGAATGAGGCCATCAGCGAGTCCGGTTACTCACACTTTATCGAACATATGATGTTCAAGGGGACAAAGCGGAGAACGGCTGCGCAAATTTCCAATGAAATTGATGCCTTGGGTGGTGAAATGAATGCGTTTACCACACATGAGGCTACTGCATTTTATGTGAAAGTCTTGGATCAGCATGTCGGACATGCTCTGGACCTGTTAGCTGATTTGTTTCACGAATCTCGGTTTAGCACAGCAGAGATTCAAAAAGAAAAACAAGTGATATTAGAAGAAATTCGCATGGTGAAGGATGATCCGGAAGATCTTGTTCATGAGCTCCATGGGAAAGATGTCTTAGGCACTCATCCGTTAGGGCGTCCGATATTGGGTGAACCAGAGACCATGACCACATTGAAACGACGTGATCTTCTTCGGTATTTACAGAACCAATACCATCCCGAAAAAACCGTTGTTTCCATTGCAGGGAATTTTAAAGTCGAGGAATTACTACCTCAATTAAACAAATTTTTTGGTGGGTGGACTCGACCTCAAGTCTCTCAGAAATCAAAAGATCTGGACCCTTGGCCCGATAATGGGTCGATGAAAGCGCGGGTGTATCGCAAAAAGCTCGAGCAAGTTCATCTATGCATGGGGTTTAAAGGGTTACCTGTCGGACATCCTGATCGCTATACCGCCAATGTGTTAAACACCATCCTCGGTGGAGGCGTTAGTTCTCGATTATTTCAGCAATTACGGGAAAAACGAGGGTTGGCTTATACGATTTATTCGCATCTATCGGGTTTCTCTGATGGTGGGCTGTTGACTGTGTACGCTGCGACACGATCAGAAGAAGTTGAGAATGTAGTTCGTGTCGTGTGCAAAGAAATTCAGAAACTTTGTCGGCGCGGGGTGACAGAAGCCGAACTTCAGCGTACCAAAACGCAACTCAAAGGGAATCTCATGTTAGGGCTAGAAGGCACGTACGGGCGGATGAATAAACTGGCCAAAAATGAGTTGTATCAGGGGCGCTATGTCTCACTTCAAGAAATGATCAAAGAAATTGATCGAATTTCCATTGATGATCTTCGTCTATTAAATCAGCAACTCCTTGATTTAAATGGACTTGTGGTGACCGCGTTAGGCCCAGTCGCCAAGAAGGTCACATTAAATGGAGTTCATTAAATACCCTTGGAATTCGGTGAATAATTGCTTGACATCCAGATCTCGGATAAGTAGCATGTTCCTCTAATTTCCTTAAAGAAAAAATTGGTAGAATTAAGAAAAAGAATTGAGTCATTGTTTTGAAACAAGAGTGTTCCCAAAAGATTGTTGGTATCCTTTATTTAAGTCATTCTAACATCAGTGAAGGAGGGAGGAGATGAACAAGTCATCTTTTCGTGTTGGAGTCGTAGCGCTAGTTGCCTTCGGTCTTCTGACATTTGGTATGACCGGTATTTCCCTTGCTCAAGATGGTCCAGCTGACAAAAACCCGAAAGCTAAGGGGAAGGCAGGTGAAGTTGCTAGTCAAGGAAAGATCACCTACAAA
>BQIX01000218.1 GCA_021604145.1 Nitrospirales bacterium | reverse complement strand
GATCGAAGGATGGGAAGATCCACACACCAGCATCGCCGGCTCTAATTTAGCGCGCATCCTTGCAACATCTCGTGCATGATAATACGGACTTTGTTCATCCTGGAATGATGCATCATCTTCTTCTTGATCGACCCAAATGACGCCGACAGACGCCAGCGGGACAAAAATAGCCAATCGCGTCCCTATCACCACATCATATCGACCAGCTTGAATATCCTGCCAAATCTGGAACCGACTCTGTACCGAAAGATCACCATGATATTCTGCAACACGCTCTCCCCATGTTGCCCTCAACCTCTCAACGACACGTGAAACCTGTTGCACTTCAGGACAAAGCACCAGCACCCTACGTTGATGATAAAGCGTTTCCCGAATAACGTTGCCTAGGCATCTTTCTCGGATAGACCGGGACGCATTGAGTAGCATTTCATCATATCCTCGAGTAGAAAGCGCAATGCGAACACGCTCCAAACACGGAAACTCATCATCGGCATGCGTGGAGTTGGAAAACGGCACGACTTCACGTAACTCCGTCCGAAAATCGTCCGAGGAACTCAAGAAAACGGAGCGAACAACCGGTGACTCGAGTGCTTTCTCTGGAATATCGCGTACCCATTCAATCTCCTGAATCAACTTTCGACGCTTGAGCCCTGCAATAGCCGAACGGTTACCATCGATCGTTTTAAGAAGAGTAGCAATCGTTAATCCTTTGGGGGTCTTTGTCAAACGGGAAATAACGGTGGATTGATCTGATGAAAGTCGTGAATGTTCCATCGCTCGCTTGCCTTCATCCGTCAGAACCACGCGTTTCGCAACCCGATTGGAGGCCGTCGGTGGAAGAATAAGCCGAAGTCCTGCACCAGGAGGTGCCAGATAATACGTCTCAATTTGATTCGCCAATTTCAGCATCGTCGGGCTAAGAGATGAGTCGGCCGGCGCATCCAGAATTGCGATAATTTCACGAAGGTCATGCTGAGAAAATCCTTCTCGTTCCGATGGGGCAGAAAAATTTTCTGATAATTTGAACACGACCCCTTGTGTAGAGGAACGTCCGAGTGGAACAAGCACGCGACTCCCGATCTGAACCTGGCGTGTTAATCGCGCAGGAATCCGATAGGTGAACACTCGATAGCGGCGCTGAGGAAAAACAATATCAGCAAACATGGCACCTTGTTATACCAGGAAGTCTGTCAATCATGTGTAGTTGAAAACAAAAAAAAGAAGAAAGAATGAGAAGCAAAGACCAGAAAGACAGAGTTCAGAGCAGACAGAGGTCAGAGTCCAGAACCTTGGGACAGCACGACTCGAAACCCCAGATTGCCGACACTGAGGTACGGGCGGGTGTTGTTGCGGCTCGCTCACCGCATGCTGTAATCAGCGTCGTCGAACGACCCGCCACGAAACACACGAGGCTTATCACTTTGAGGGTTTTCGCGTTGGGTTCGCCCCGCGTAACCAAACGTCCAGCAATTCATTCAGCATTCAGCGCTTTGCATTCATCACTGGATTCAAAAGCGTACCAGGAAAAACTAAACCGTCAAGATGTTCCTGACTACGAATAATCTCATCAAAGAGGTGATGACTGGTGTGCCTAGGACCGATTGTTCTGCATCATTGAGCATTCTGATACAGATGTTACGATGACGCATAAGGCCATCTTGCTGTTTCCATTGCAAGCGCCTTAGTAGGTTAGCCAACTCCAAATCTGATAGAATATTGTTATTATGAACACTGGACTGTCTCATCAAAGAATGCATGTCCTATTGCGTTTGCTTGTCCTGGCTTTTTCAGTGGGATTCGGTGGAATGATACTTGTGGGATTCGGCATACAACAGGTTGAGGCATTTGGAGGAATTTTAAAAGAAAACTCTCCATTTCTTATCCCTGTCATCACACCGTCTCCCTTTCCACATATGCAACCTGACAGGGATCCTGACAGACAACCTGAAAGCCAATTGCCTGAAGAGCCTGACGAATTCGACAAGCGGGAAGTGGAAGCCTTTTACGACTGGCGGAATGATATGTTTTTTCGCCACTTTGATATGACTGGATCGGGTGCCGTGAATTACATGACGGCCAGGCGCACATACAAGGTCTGGCTCGATGACTATGGAACCCCTTCGGTGATTACGGTGGCGGACCCGCTGTTCTATTGGATCGATCTGAATAACAATGGACGATTTGAACAGGAGTTAGGTGAAATATGGGTCGATTCTTATGAAGATGGGCTAACTGGCAATGAAAAGCCCTACGATAATAGCGATCTCCAGCAAGCTCCGACGGAAGTTCCTTTATGGTCGGTCCCCGATCCTTCGGGATCTCAGCTTCCGCCTTACAACTCCCAATAGGGGTTCAAATCAATGGGAGCTAACTGCGATCCACTTGTTCCCCTGTACAGAATTGCCAATCTGCAAATCTTATCACATACAGACAAAGTACAATGTCCATTTTTCTGTTATTTTATGTGGAGTAGAACATCAATATGAACGATCTAGCGTAAGAGGGGATCATGATTATTGAAGAAATACAAGAAGAAGGGTTTGGTGCTAAAAAGAAGAGGTAGCACCTAAACATTTCTAGAAAAACTAGTCGTTACCCCCTGCTAAAACACAATGCGCAAAAAGAAAAATTATCGAGATAATCAACCAGAAGTTGAGCTATTTACGTGGTGTAAAGATGACCACTATCTTAATGGTAATGTGAATTTTCTTCCTGGGAAAAATCGTATTGCCTGGGAAATGGTAAACTGGGAATTATACGCTCAAGGGTATAAGGCTGCAGGTGACTATGTTGTGGAGTCGATAACGGAATTTTCCCAACCCGTAGCACATAGTTTGGTGTATCCAGTTTTATTTTTGTATCGGCATTATTTGGAATTGGAATTAAAGTCTATGATTGAAAATGGGAAACAGTTCAGTAACTCAAATATAGAAAGAAATCTGGATAAAGAACATAGGTTGAAAAAGCTTTGGGAATGGTGTCGTGAAATTCTTGAAAATATTAGGCCCGTTGATGATAAGCCACCTTTCAATATGAAATTAATTGAAGATGGCATCAATCAATTTGTGAAGCTAGACCCCAACTCACAGAATACTCGATACCCAAGAAAAAAAAAGGGAAAACAAGACACTCAGAAGGAGATTGAACAGCACCAGGTCCATCTAGGCAATCTTAAAAAAGGAATGAGCCTGATTTCGACGGAACTTGAAAACGCACATAACTGGATTTGTATTACTGCTCAATATAGTTAATGGAAATTTGAGACGATTTTCATTTAGAAAGCTCACGCACACCTCCTAGACTGGCTCAAACTCCATCTTATAAGGCTTCACATTAATCTTTTTGGCTCGTTCATCCACTTGAGCTGCATCATACTGAAACTGTAGGCGCATCCAGGCTTCAGGGGTGCTCCCGAACCCTTTTGAGAGGCGGATCGCCATATCCCATGAAAGGGCAGACTTTTCATTGACCAGATTATTTAACGCTTGCCGGGTTACACCGAGAATTTTGGCACAGTCCGTCACGGTCAACCCACACCGATCTACACAATCCACACGTACCATAAATCCTGGGTGCGGAGGGTTCTTCATTTTTAATCCCCTCATAACCATTTCCTTTCTTTTTAATGATAGTCTTCAAAATTCACATTACTGGCATAGCCACTTTCGAATCGAAAGGTAATTCGCCAGTTGCCCCGTACTGTGACACTCCAAGTACCTTTTCGACCGCCTTTCAGTTCATGAAGATGGTATTCCGGCAAGTCGATATCTTCAATTCTTTCTGCAATCGCTAACCTCGCTAAAATCGCCCGTATCCTGTCCACCATATCATGGGGCAATCTCCGTGGGTCTTGGTGCTCATAAAATCGTTTCAACCCTCGGTGCTTAAAACTGTCGATCATAGCTTAATTATAATGTGACAATTGTCGCTTGTCAAAAATAATCAGATTGCTTGGATCTCGAATCCCGCAATATCTTAAGGTTGACCCTCAAGTAGTCACCATTGTGCAATCCCAACTGGTTTCAGTTACAATATCATCAAATAGGTCGGCACCATGCAATCTTCCTCAAACAGCAGCAACAACCAATCGTCACAACCGTCGAAACGGATCAATACACAAATTCATCGTCGCAGCAAGGCCAAAGCGGTCTATCCCCTCTCTGACGAATGGGAAGATTCCTCTTCACCATCCCCTCCCAAACAACTCCGCATGCCTTCCTCAAATATGAATAAAACTGGACCAAACCCATCTAAAGAATCTGAGGAAACATAAAACCACCAGAGAACTCGATAAGTTCCTCTTTGAAATCTAGATGAGCTAATGAGAGGTATAAATTGGAGTATCCTTCCCTGTAAGTGGCTTACAGAAAAGCCACCGTCGCGACTTCTTTACCTGCCACTTCCTTTTTGGGAATTAAAACATGGAATTGTCGTGAGCTGATGTCTCGGGAATGACTTGCAAGACATCCCAGTGCTCAACGACTTTTCCACGTTCATCAAAACGGAATATATCAATACTCGCATAATCATCATCCCCTGGCCATTCTTGATAACCATGAAGAACGACATAATTTCCTTCAGCAATGACGCGCTTAAAACAAATTCGCTTGCCAGGGTACTCGTTGGCAATATTTTCGAAAAACTCAATGAAGGCCGCTTTCCCATCACCCACAAGAGGGTTGTGTTGAATATAAACGTCGCCAACGTAGCGCTCTATGGCTTCGGATGGCTTGCACTGATTAAACATCAAATCGTAGAAGCCCATAGCGTTCTTTTTATTCTGTTCAAGTTGCTCATTCATGGCAGCAATCCTCCAGCAGCAGAGACCATGTGACGGGAATCCTCAAGGCAAGCACTGGCACAATAACGGGGTTCAGTCCGACACCTCAATGACAACTGACACAGACCAACGACATCGCAAGTAGTATCAGAAACAGATATACCCCTGTATCTCTTTCGATAACATTCCTGTCGTCTTTCCAGCATCAATCAAAAAAAATCAAATAAAATCCATTCGTTACTCTTAAATTCCATATGGGATCACTTCTTGCTATTGATTAATGTCAACGAGAAAGACCCCAAGCCATGACCTGTTGATGCAGCCCTGTGACAGAGAAGTGGGCAACGAGCATTCGCACGCCGTTGACTTCTCAATTAAGCCAACAAGGAGGGAATGATCATGTTACGAGTGGCAACGTTCAATATCGAAAACCTTGATGACAAATCGGATGACAAGAACCCGCCATTGGAAGTTCGAGTTCCCATTCTACGTGGAGCCCTTCGACGTCTCAATGCCGACATCCTCTGCTTACAAGAGGTTCATGGTCAAGAACTCCCGGAACATACGTCTAATAACCCGAAGCGGTCATTATCTGCGTTGGACACAGTGCTGCAAGGAACGGAATATGAGATGTTTCACCGAGTGCATACCATGACCGCTGGTGGAGAGGCCTATAACGAACGCAACCTCGTTATTTTGTCGCGATACCCCATTTCGGCATCAGAACAGTACAGAAATACACGAATCGATGAGCTGCTTTACAGAAGAGTCACCGCCATTCCCAAGGAACCAGAGGCGAAAAAGGTAGGATGGGAGCGTCCAATCTTGCACGCTGAGATTCAACACCCTCAACTTGGCACAATACACGTGCTCAACCTGCACCTGAAATCGAGAATCGGAACACCCGTTCCCGGACAAAAAGATGGATTTTCATGGAACAGTGCGGCTGGATGGGCTGAGGGTAGCTTTCTTTCAGCCATTAAGCGCGTAGGACAAGCATTGGAAACGCGGGTGGTCATTGATGATTTGCTTGAGAGTAATCCTGACGCAAAAATTATTGTCTGCGGAGATTTCAATGGTGAACCAGGCGAAGTCCCGGTCGAAGCTATCTGCGGAAAGGTCGAAAATACCGATAACCCCAATCTACGGGCAAATGTGTTAATTCCCTGCAGTCTCTCAATCCCTGATTCCGTTCGTTTTAGCCATTATCATCACGGACAGGGAAACCTTTTGGATCATATGGTGATCTCACAGTCACTGGTACCGTTCTTTATGCGTGCCATGATCTATAATGAGAACCTTCATGACGAAAGCCTCCCTTTCAGATTCGATACGAAATATCCAGAGTCCGACCACGCCCCGTTTGTGTCAGAATTTGCAGAAGCCTAGGCCTGGCGAATAGTATCCATCAATAATATTTTCAAAATCTGGGCATTCATATAAGTGAATCTTAGGCCCTTTCAACTCTTCCACATTAAATCTTCCATTTTTTCTCAGTTCTGTGATCTTAAAAAAGTCTTATGAATCAGCTATATTGAGGCTTTT
>BQIX01000217.1 GCA_021604145.1 Nitrospirales bacterium | reverse complement strand
GATGCCGCTCGAAATCAATCGGCCAGTCAAACGCATCCTCGATTATTATCAATATGACATTCACCATAGATTTCAACAATACCTTGACCGATTCGAGAAATATAAACATCTGGTTCACCGTGTATTCAGGGAAGCCGGGCTGCCGACAGAACTTGGATACCTCTCATTAGTCGAGAGTGGGTTTAATCCTCGCGCCCTCTCTCGAGCGCGGGCATCAGGACCCTGGCAATTTATGAAACCAACGGGAATAACGTACGGGCTTAACGTGACGTGGTATGTAGACGAACGTCGGGATCCCGTCAAGTCCACGATCGCTGCGGCTCACCACCTCAGGGACCTCTTTGATCAATACCAATCTTGGCCGTTGGCTCTGGCGGCTTACAACGCGGGTGGACCGAAAATTTCGCAAGCTATTCGAAAAAGCGGCAGTCGAGACTTTTGGGAAATTCGGAAAACAGGGTATATCATGCAGGAAACCAAGGACTATGTCCCCAGCTTTATCGCAGCAGTTCTCATTGCGTCAAATCCGACTCGATATGGATTCAAGGTGAATACGACACCACCGTATGCCTATGATGAAGTATTGGTGCATAAGCGTGCTCATCTTAAGGCGGTGGCAGACACGACGGGAATTTCCTTTGAGAAATTGAAGGAACTCAACCCAGAACTTCTTCAAAATATCGTTCCCATCGTAGAGGTTGGCTATTCATTAAAAGTACCTCTGGATAAGGGACTTTTAGTACGAGAGCACCACGATCAAATTCAGAAGTGGACTAAACTTCCACCGGAATCTGCCACCTGGTACCACGTACGGTTTGGCGAGACACTCGATGATGTTGCCAAGAAACTCGGTCTATCTGCCCAAGAGCTCAGACGACTGAATAATTTGAAAGAAGACGATTTGATTTTTTGGAAAGACCGGCTCCGGTTACGAACAGACGATGATAGCGCTCCAATCGCAATCGAGGCTGAACCGGCGCCACCACCCACCTGGTACCACGTGCGGTTTGGTGAGACGCTCGATGACGTGGCCGAGAAACTCGGCCTGTCTGTCCAAAAACTCAGACGACTCAATAATCTGAAAAAAGGAGATTTGATCTTTTGGAACACCCGGCTTCGTATCAGAGCAGACGAAGATGACAATCCCTCGCTTGTCCCAAAATCTGAACCAGCGCCACCGCCCACCTGGTACCACGTACGGTTTGGGGAGACGCTCGATGACGTGGCCGAGAAACTCGGCCTGTCTGTCCAAAAACTCAGACGACTCAATAACCTGAAAAAAGGAGATTTGATTTTTTGGAACACTCGGCTTCGTATCAGAGCAGACGAAGATGACAATCCCTCGCTCATCCTGAAAGCTGAATCGTCCTCGCAAACCACCTGGTATCGCGTGCGGTATGGGGATACGCTTTCATCCATTGCCAAGAAGTTCGGTCTGTCCGTGGCGGAACTCACACGACTCAATAATTTGAAGAATGATCGTATACGATCGAACGACCGTCTTCGTGTTAAACCAGACAATGACAATCTGCCAGTCGCCCTTCCCCCTAAAAAAAATAATCCATAGCCTGAGATTGTAAACTTCACTAGTTGGGCCACACACCCAAACTTCAACTCATCCTACACATGGAACAAAGAAAAATTCTCGCGCCAGTTGATTTGACCAATACTCCGAACTGGGCCAAACCCATTGTGGCGTCAGCAATGAAATTACGTCAGAAATAAATCAGTTGTATTCTGCGAAGTCTGATAGTAATTAGGTATGTAGAGAAGTGAAAGCTAGGATGCTAAATTTTCTATTTCTTAAAAAACTTAGTTTCATGTCGGACAGGCAAGGATGTGGGAGTATTATGAAGCAAGCGAACGGCCACCTTTAGACCCCTTCAATTCCATGGATCATGTGATGTTCTCCTTAATACCTAGTCTTCTTGTTTGCAAGCTGGGGTTCGTCCCAGCGGCCGAGGCCCTTTTGTTTCGGCAAAAGGGCCCAAAACCAGTGACGCCCAGGCCAGATTCATCGGGTGAGCTGAACACCTATAGCCGCTTCAAACAAATTCTGATGTTTGAGGCGTAGTATTACGCTGTGGCAGTCTGAATCATTAACTGGAAATTAATTGGATTCGCTATAGTGGTGGGGCGGACCAACTCGCTGCGCTCAAACAAGCCCCGCCCACTATTAGAGGTGTTCACTCAGGGGACTGGCCTGCAGGCGTCAAATCATATGTAACGAGAAAAGGTTAAAATACTATACTACACAGGAAACAAGGAAAAATCCTTGCTCCAGCAAACCTCACCAACACCCCACCCTGGACCAAACCCATTGTGGCGTCGGCAATGAAATTGTGTCAGGATTAAATCAGTTGTGCCGGACAAGGCATGATAGGGATTTAGTAAGAAGAGAAGTGGCATCTCATTGATTGAACTCTTTATTGCGTAAAAATATTTTATTCCAAGTCGGACAACCAAAGGGATGAAAAGCATTAGGAAGAAAAGATCTGCCCTCTTCAATTCCACGGATCATATAATGTTCTCCTCAATACTTAGCCTTCTTGTTTGCATGCCGGGGTTCGTCCCGGCGGCCGAGACCCTTTTGTTTCGGCAAAAGGGCCCAAAACCAGTGACGCCCAGGCCAGATTCATCGGATGAGCTGAACACCCTTTGAGGGGCGGACCAACTCGCTGCGCTCAAACAAGCCCCGCCCAGTCTTAGAGGCGTTCGCTCAGTGGACTGGCCAGCAGGCGTTAAATTATATGATACTGAGAAAAAGTTAAAACACTATACTACCCATGTGGAACAAGGAGAAATCCTTACTCCAGCACACCTCACCAACACCCCAGCCTGGGGCAAACCCATTGTAGCGTCAGCGATTAAATTACGTCAGGAATAAATCAGTTGCACTCTCCGAAGTCTGATAGGAATTAGAAATATAGAGAAGTGAAATCTTAGATACTGAACTTTAAATTGCTTAAAAAGATTTTACTCCAAGTCGGACAAACACGGATATGGGAAGTATTATGAAGCAAGCGAACTGCCCCATTTAACTAGGGTTTAAAAATGTGTAAAAAGGCGACAGGAATCTTGTCGACTAATGCGGGAGAGGGAGCAACTCATATCTTGAAGCGAAGTCTTCGAGAGAAGCGTTTCCTATTTATTAACAAAAGACTTAGTCGAGATTCAAATTTTTAGTGTTCTCTAACACTCGAGGGCCTTCCGGGATAGATCGAATGTCACTGAGGAAAGCTTCGGGACCCGCAATTCCGACGCCTTCGAACGTACACCGAATGAATTTAACCCTTGAGATCCCTATGGCGCCTATAAGGTACTGTTTCGCCTCACTTGACGCCTTCTTCCAAATAATTTGCTCTATTGATCCTCCTGTTGAAGCAAAACGGCAGTGCTTGAAGTGACAACCTTCCAGCATGTATAAGATCGCAGGCCCCCGAATTATGACGTCCTCAAAAATTCTTCCTGCAATTATCTGAGTTTCAACTGCGAGCTCAGAAATTCTAACAGCACGTGGCTCCATTTTTGATTCCCCGGTTATCTTTGTGATTTCTTTCTCAAGATTTTTCCACTTGGAATCAAATTCACCTTGAAGCTCAGGTTCGGTTCTTTTACCGTGTTCTTGTAAAGCATTGATTTCCTTGCATAATCTCAACATATCGGTTTTATCGACAAGAGTGTGTTGAAATAGCGATAGTGGAGATCCTTGTAAGTGCTCTGTAACAAGATCTCCAATCAGTATTGTCCAGACTTTTGAGGTAGAGTGCGCTTTTCTCGCAATCGCGCCAGCTTCGAACAGTATCCATGGTTCCTGATAATTTTGTCGTGTGAGGCAGATAAGACCATGCTCAGCCTGATTCAGTCCAGTAAGCAATCCGTCACTCCATTGAGTACCTTTCTTAAGATTGTCTGTAGAAAGAAATGGTTCAATGGTAGGGAATAGCTGGCGAAGCCAATTCCGAAGTACTACAGCGACTTGATTGCTCTTTGAACCCGACCAACTTATGAATAGTTTCATTGTTTGGAAAAACCTTTCTGCCCACTAACAAGTTAGGACGTAGACTTACTTCTATGGGAAGAAAGAAAACCGTGAGTTTGTTAAGCCTAGCCAGAAACACAAACACATATAATAGCATCATTTCCAAACGGAGATAGTCTGTGCTAAAAACTATTCATATTCTAACCTGAAGTAGACTCTTAGAGAATTACGTAGTATTTGTCAATCAATACCAATTCTTCTGATGACTCTTTCACTCACATAACTTGCCCGCTGCATCTTCTCCATCTTCCTTGCTATTGGGGCCAAATCGCTTGTTTCGAAAAAAGGGGGAAAAGGGAACGCTACCCTTGTTGCCTTACCGTACATGAATTGAATATGCGCATGTATAAAAAGGGGACGCTACCCTTTGTTGCCTTACTGCATATGAATTGAATATGTGCATGCGGTATATATGCAATGAATCGTAGCGAGATCTAGCAACGCTGTGGTTCATAAAATTCCAAACGGATATCCTTTCGTGAGTGAAATAGTGAAAAGTATGACAAAGTAAGTATCTTGACTCTCAAGATGGGGCCAATTGACTCCTCAGGCTTTGTTTTTCCGTTATTTCCCGCAGAAAAGGAGTGTGTTATATTTTCACTTATGAGCAATGTAAGGAAACTTGAAAAAGAAATTTTAGCTCTGCCCCCAGAAGAGCAAAAACGTCTCGCATTGACAGTCTGGGAAAGTTTGGAAATCTATTCCGAAAACATGGATATCCTGCAGGATCAAGAAGGGATTACACTCGCCCAACAACGGGATGCTGAACTGGAATCCAGTTCAGCCCAATCCCTTACCTATTCAGAATTCTTGCGACGTACAAATACCGACACCGCTGAATGAATATCGAGTTTCATCCGCGCACGACCTCGGATCTTAACGACGCAAAAACATACTATAATCAAAAACGTCCAGGATTGGGGGGATGAGTTTCGATCTGAAGTGTATGCGGCGATTGACCGCATTCTTCGTAATCTACGCCAATACCATATCATCGAACGAGACGTGCGACGTTGTCTGGTACATCGCTTCCCTTACTCCGTCTACTTTCGGCTTCTCGACACGGAAACTGTCAGAATCTTAGTTGTTCGCCATCATAAACGTCACCCACAAGTTGGGTTACGCCGAGACTATAGCGAAACCAAATAACTTCCAGCCGATTCAAATCAACCAACTCAGCTCGAAACATCGCTTCATACGTACGGAAAATAATTGGAACGGCTATAGAGCGAATCCAATGAACTTCCAATCCACCATTTTTAGTGTATCCAGAGATCTAAGCTCCAGGTCTTCAATTTCTTAAAGCGCTTTCCGAATAAAAAAGATATGACTGGACTACATTGCAAGTCAGAATTTTGTCAGACTGGTCTTATTTGTCAAGAAAGAAAAACTCAACGGATACTTTTCCCTTCAGCGCTATAATGCCTTTTTGCAGTGCATATCCTGGGCGTCATAGCCCCAGGTAATTAACGCTTCGCCGTGGTGCTCCCAAAAGGTCTCGTTTCGGCCATGATACTTGGCGCCGCTGCCGCTTGGCTGTACGAACATGAGTGAGACACTGTCTCCGCGTTTGGCGATCAACGTTGAGGGATCGGTTTTGAAGAACGTGGCAATCACTTCATTAGCAGAATTGCCGTCGCAGATGAAACGGAACGGCCCATTATACGGCACTAACCGATACCGTGCCTGCAATTCGGCAATGCGTCGTCTGTACCCTACACGAACGCATGCGCGCTTGTCGTTACTCTTCCAGCAATCGTTGCGCCCCTTGATCCAGCCCCGCTGCTCTGCCTTGAGCACAGGAGGATGCTCGTTCGTCGCGTTCTTCGATGCGACGGCGTAGACGCCGGAGAGTTTGCGGTCAAGCGCTGACAATTCTCCATCTTCGCAAATCATCGCTTCGATGCTATCGGCTAGAACTTTGTCACAAGCAAACGAAGGACCTGTCGCGTTCGACGTTCGATCGAAAGCTTTATTGTGTGCTGATGATGAAAGGCCGCGCTGTACAATCTGATCGATATGACGACACCAGGCTTCGCTGTCCCGATTCGTAACATTCGTCCTTTCCCGAATACCAAGCTTGAACTCAACCACCGACTTCCATTCGTCAGACCCAACATCGGGACCGTGGCCTTTTCCATCGCCCGTTCGCACGTTCTCTTCTATGAATTGAAACCATGCGTGAGAACAAAGAACACTCTCTTCCACAATCGGTTTTTCAGTATGACTTGTCTCGGCACAAGAAGCAGCAACGAGTAAGAAAACTACGACCCACTTGTTCATAAAA
>BQIX01000216.1 GCA_021604145.1 Nitrospirales bacterium | reverse complement strand
GAGAAACTCCAAGTTGTGACGCAGCATCATCCCCCCAACTATCAGAAATAGGCGTTCCTTTACTTGAGCACATCCCCTCAACGAGGCGGGTCCACGGTCCTATTCCCTCAACCGGTAGGACGGCTATCCTGCGGATCTAGCCAATGACAGTGGCTAAGACCATAAAAGAGGATACGCCTCCCATTGATAATGCAGCAAATGCAAGGAAATATTTAACATAAGGTTCGATATGTCTGTATGTGAGAATAGATGGGGCAAGACGGCCACCAATTGCACAGAAAAGAATTCCAATACAAGCTAAGTCAAGTATGAGCAAATCTCTTAAGAAAATAAGAATGAAAATTGTTTGGGTAATTACACTAACTGCTTGCATCAATGTTCCCACAGCAATCGAAGTTTTTGTTGCAGAGCGGTAATACTTGATGAGATGAGAGCAAACTAACTCTCCTATCCCGACAGCAGTGGTGACATTTAACAACGTGCCCAAAAAAATCCACCCGTAAATTCTCCAATCTATGAAGACCTTTTCTTTGTGTCTTTGGGGCTTCTTGATTTCGTCTAATTTACTGCCTTGTGCAATAGCCTCCGCAACCTCGAGGCGATACGATTTGCCTCCCAAATTTTCACCGTGTTGTTCTCGCTCTCGAATGCTGGCCCAAATGACCTGAAAGACGTAAAAGGCTACTCCGATAGATGAAAGTTTCATACAAAGTGATATCACATGCGGGTAAGCAAACATGTATCGGATCAATAACCCAGTCCACACAGATGTTGAAAAAACCGTTGTCGTCAGCATGGTCAATAGGTGAGTCCTATGGACGTAATGAAACTCTCCCTTTTTAAACCACCCATATGTCCCACTACTCATGCCCGAGGTCTGAACGACAATGGACAACACCAACGCAGAGTATCCACTGACGGCAAATGCCATTTGCAAAGTCGGATTAAAAATCATGCCACCTCCTACCGCCGTTGCGTTGGCGATGATTGCCCCGCTCACAAACATCAAGGCAGCGCCGATCCCTGTGCCGTCGGAGAACCAATTGATTGGGTTTTCAACTCGCAATCCAAAATAGATGAACGGTAACCAAAAGAAAACGGAAAAGAGGAAAATATACTTTAGCGCGGGCACGAGTTCTCCTTGCATGCGATCCGATTTTAAGAGATGGAGATTTGGGTTCATCATGATGAAATAGCTGAGGGACAATCCGTCCGTTTTCTCAAACTCATGAAGGAAGTTCTTGAGGAAGTACAGAACTCCGGAACCTTGGATCATGCCATCATTTAAGGATTCTTTTTTACTGTACCTGGTCCAATATTCTTGCCACCTTCTTTCATCTAATATCCCTGTCGTAAGTGAATAACTGAACCATAGTCGTGTGGTCCATAGAGTAGTTAGCCGTTAACTCGTATATCGTGATAGTTGCTATTACGATGTCACTGATCTTGCACGCAACGAGTTATACTGCACCTAATTTTCCTGATTCCATTTATGCCGTAGAAGGGAAAAACTGATGAAGGATCAATTGCAAGGCTGTGAGTCAGACAGAAAAATGGCTGAGCATCCAATGATGAGAGTAGCGGTGATTGGTGCAGGCCTTTCTGGATTGGTGACAATCAAGGAGTTGGTCGAAGAAAATCAAACCGTTATTTGTCTTGAACGGGAGGATGACATTGGTGGGGCTTTTTATGCGAAAGAGGGTAAAGCTGGGATTTATAATCAACTTCATTTAACCGTATCAAATTATTTTATGTCGTTTTCATCACTGCAACCGAAAGAACGATTGCGACGATACTGGACGGCGAAGGAATATTGGCAGTACTTGAATGAATTTGCAGAAAAGTATTCATTGCGGGATTACATTCGTTTCGGCTGTACAGTTGAGAGTATTACTCCCATAGATCCGTATACATGGGCTGTGGTCTATTCCCAAAATGGAAAAGAAAAAAAAGAGTACGTGGATTCTGTTGCCATATGTCAGGGCAAATTCAGCAAGCCCAAAATTCCGGAACTTAAAGACATCAAGAAATTCAAAGGCACCATTCACCATAGTTATGATTACAAATCCCCCGAAGCATATAGAGATAAAGAAGTCGTCTGTGTCGGCATCGGCGAATCTGGCTCAGACATTGCGCATCAAATTGCGAAAGTCTCCCGCAGCGCCCATCTTATCACAACCCGACCGAAGGCGATGATTCCTCGATTTATTTTTGGGGATACCAATGACGCATTTTCATCAAGAATTCTCCATTATTCCATTGCTCTCAGTAACTCTTATTTTGATGCGTCGCTCAAAGGTAATCTATTTAGATTTCTGGTCAGAAACAGAAGAAAGAAAATAAGTTCTAAACGTGTGTGGTCGTACTTAGGAAGAAACGGATTCGAATTTAGGAATAAAAATGATGTGTTTTTTCAGGATATTGACAACGGGAAATTAATGGTTCATTTCTTTGGCATTGATCGATTTTGTCAGGACGGAATTGTTTTGCAGGATGGTACGAAAATCCAATGTACCGATGTCATGTTATCAACCGGATATCAAAACCAGTTTGATATCATCAAGCATCCTGCGGTTAAAGACGTGGTACGAAGTTTTAGAAATAATTTGTTTCACATGATCCATCCCAGTCTCCGTGAGTCGCTGGTATGGATTGGCTTTGTCCGGCCGGATGTCGGTGGGGTTCCTACGATCGCTGAGTTGCAAGCTCGCTTTTTCGCTAAATTGCTCGCCAAAAAACTCACGCTTCCAGAGCATGCAAAATTGCGAGCGAAGGTAAACAAGCTTAAAAAGGAAGAAGATTTCCAATTTAACGACGAACCGCATCTGACAGAAAACACCAGGTATTATCACATGACAGATAGCATTGCGAAAGCACTGGGCGTCAAAGCGAAATGGTATCATGTCATTTTCGATCCACGCTTGTTTCTCTGTTACTATTTGGGGAGTCTCGTTGCTTGTCAGTTTAGACTTGTTGGGCCAAACAGTTTCAAAAAAAGGGCGAAACGGTTTATAAAATCAGTAAGTCTTGCGGGAACATCCATGAAGACTCGTTTGATGATATATGCAGCGATGGCGTTGGGTAGCATACCGTGTGCTGTGCTCAAGATAGTCGCACCCTGGTTTGAAGCAAACCAAAAAGTGCTTAGCCACAAACGATATAATTCGTTAGAAGAAATTTTAAAACACCAGTGGTTCAAGCAAGCTAAGAAGGTAGACGGGATGACAGAATTCCGATCCATTTTTGGTAGTGCATATGAGCATGAAGGATTCAAATACTTTTTGGTTGACAAGTATAATATTGCTCCCAGCAATTTTAGCAAGCAATCACTTCTAGTGTCAGATGTAAATCAATTGTTAAACAATGTTCAATGCTCTGGAATACGAAAACCTGTGAATCAAAGCAATGAACAAACTTTGGACTCATTAAGCGCAGGCATTAGGGGTTAGTAGGAATCCGTTACGAATAGGAAGCGCTTCTATATAAATTGCCAAAGCGAGTTGGAATGTAATGTTATGGGTGTACTCCCGTTCTTGAGATATGTCCCCTCTATAAGTTCCATGCATGCATCCAGTGCACGTAACAGAAACTTAAGATTAGGTCTCAACATCACCCTCTAAATTCCCGCTAGTTACTATTCGTTTGTCTGAACACATTTGACCACCGTCGGGTTAGTCAACAGCGTTACCTCCTCAATTACTTTCCCTCAAACTCGAAAAGATGGACGACCTTCGAGTTTGTGTCATCATTTGCGTCTTCCTTCCCCTTGTACCTGGTCCAATATAAATCTACTCCATGTCCCTCTATACTGTCCCTCGTCTCATTTCAAGAAATGATAGGAACAGAAATATGATTCTACCAGGGGATGATTTAAGCAGTTTCGGGAAGTCATATCATACGAAGCGCTTTCATAATACAGCTTTTAGCCCAGCTCAGTTCTGCTAAAAAGCTTGTGCACAAACATAATCGCAGCCCTAATACCCTTGAGCCCCTATCATCATCGAAATGGGTAGGTACTCGAATCATGCACTCTAAAGAGAATAGTCTAGATCGCGATGTAGCGTACTTCAACCTATTTCCCTGCTATGTCTCATTCATTTTCTCAAGTATGGCAGAGCAAGTAAGCTTGTTCTAATTTCAATTGGAGGGACTATCATGAGCCATTCATTATTCTTTCGCGTTATTGTCATCATTGGAGCGTGTGGAGTCTGGGGGATAGGTCCATTCGTGGACCAGGTGTTTGCTATAGCCATGTTCCAAAACGAGGTGAGTGCGAAGCTTACGCTCCTAGGCATTCGTGATAGTCAAGGGACATTGCTGAACACTCCCCCCACGGGATTTACGATTAACGGAGTTGGAGAATTGTCGCAGCATACTCAAGTCGTCGAGAAGGGGAATGCCCAAGCATTTAGTCGCACTGATGCGCAACATGTTGGATTCGGTCCTGGAAACCCAACCGGACCTGGTCGAGTTGCGTTCCCCAATGTAGGCATTGGCGACACGCTCCAAGTTAGTGCAGAATCAGGAGGCTCATCCGAAGGCAATTCATTGACTTTTACCGAAACTTTTCCAGAAGTTGAATTTGTGTTTAAGCGCGAGACTCCAGCAACGGCAGGGACTTCTTATCAACTAGATTTTCAATTGGAATATTCAGTGGAATCAGCCGTTCAAGCTTCTGACCCTAGATCCGAACATGCTGTTGCAACTTCAACGGTGTTCGTGATTGATGAGCTACCTACTAATGTTAATCCGGCATTTCGTTTTTTCGGAAACGTCGTCAGTAACAACGATACATTTGATTCGGTAGACTTCTCAACTCTTTTAAACCATCCTGTCCCTCTCGTGCGAAATCTCACTGCAGATGTCCTAAACAATGTACCTCAGTTCCCCTTCTTAGACTTTCCCCCAAGTTTATCGCAAGGTTCTACAGGGCAGATCACTTTAGAACTTCCAACCTATTCATCCAGTTCTTCTGCCCTTGATTCTGTAAGGTTAAGGACGTTTGCTGGTGGGGGAACGTTTACAGGAACGGAATTCGCTAACATAGTGAAGGGTGGAGGTACTCCCGTGCCAGAACCGTCTACGCTACTCCTGTTTGGTTCTGGGCTCGCAGGATTTGCTGCCTGGCGTGCAAGGACGAAAAAGTTTTAAAACGAAGGCCAGCCTTTCGCTGGATTTTGCGTTAAATCCAAGAAATTTATGACACGATGCGGGTTTTATAGAACCCGACATAATAGCAGACTTTGACATGATATTTTTTGTGGGGAGTCATCGTCATCTGCTTTATGGGGTTGAAATCTTATCATAACAAGCGTAGCAACCTCGAACGAGTTTTCCCAAAACTCATGGTCAGGGCGCTGTCTCAAGCAACAGCTAGAGAATAATGTCCGATATTCAGGTTTTGAAAATTTGGAGTGTAAAAGTCTGAATCAATTTGCGCGATAAGATATCCATTCTTAAGGGGTGCATTCAGCATCAAATCGTCTAATCAGTATGCTCAGGAGGAGCTTACTGTCCATGTCAAAATCTCCATTCAGTTGCATCCACATCCTCGAAAGCACCGCGACATTCGACGGAAGTATAGAGCAATCTGCTCAAAAGCAATGTCGATACGACGAGATCTGTCTCCATTTACGGGATCGCACGATAGTTTTGGAGACCATGTGCCAGCTGGTTCTCCTGTCTGCTTAGGACTGATGAAGCAGGAAAAACCGCATCTCCATGAGAAGGCCGGGATTGGAAGATGTCGAAGAACTCAGACGATACATCTAATATCAAGACGCGGAGATTGTGAGTCTAGCGTACATATGTATTGTGCATGCTAGCCATCGTTGAAAGGACCTTTTACGCATCATATGCACAATTCGAAGATCTTCAATAGCTGACACAACCATCGAGAACTTTTATTAAATGAAACGATTGTGTAAAAAAGGACGGAGCACCCCAGTACTTCTCCGAGAAGTTCCGAAAAGGATTGGTGTTTCCAGAAATGATTTAACAGTTCGGTCAACAAACTTAGGATACATAACAATCCCAGGAGATAGAGTCGGTGTTCTTTCCGAGCTAGGTTTACCTCAGCACGGCGTGGAAGAAAATAATAGATTCATATCACTCACAGTGGCCCCATTGCAGCGGCTCACCAACGAATCTTCTCAAGGCCTTGAATTTCCGTTGCCTCATAAAATCTTTGTCTGGGATCCCAATGGAGTGTACCTTGATTGGAGTTTTATAAACCCCGTTCATGGACATTTCATTAATCCCGATCATTTGAAGGGTGCCCACGTTCGAGAAGTACTCTCAAGGACCAATAGCCAAACCTTGCTCCCCGTGA
>BQIX01000215.1 GCA_021604145.1 Nitrospirales bacterium | reverse complement strand
AGAATATAAGTATACCGCAGCGACTGTGCAATTCGAGGATACCTTTTCCGCCAATCAGGGCTTTGAGGCCGATTATCGAGCCCAGCATGTTCTCATGGGATTATCCTATCATTTTTGAGGGAGGGTAACATGAGAGGTTGGTGTGGATGGTGCATGATTTTACTGGCAGCTTTGATAGGGTATTCAGGTTGTGCAGAGTCAGCACATCAAATTCAGCGCGATCCGATCCGAGCGGGAGTTCCCTCTCAGTTGGAAGGGAAAATTGATCAATCTCTAACATTTGGAGAGTTAAAAGCGGATCCCGCCAGTTTTAGGAGTAAGGTTATGCGAATTGGCGGAATCGTCCTCCGTGCCAAGCGAGCAAAAAATGGGACAGAAATAGAGGTATTACAGCTTCCCCTCGCTGCCCTTTCTGCTTTTGAGGAGGATCGCACAAAATCCCAGGGTCGGTTCCTAGCCGTTCAGAAATCATTTCTAGATCCAGCAACGGTTGAGCAGGGTTCACGGATCATTGTGATCGGAGAGGTGATAGGTGATGTCAGCAAACCGCTTGACGAAATCGACTATACCTATCCTCTTCTCGAAATTAAACATCTTGTGCTGTTGGATGAAAGTGTGGCTTCCAATTTTCAGTATGGAGCCTATTACGGTCCGGGTTATTATTATGCCCCTTATTGGGGGGGACCGTACTATTGGAGATCACCCTATGGGTACGGTGGATATGGTCCCTATTATCCGCGTGGACGTTTTTTCCGAAGAGCTCCCAATCGCTCTCCCGCACCATCTCAGCCTGCTCCTCAAAACATCCCTCCGCAATTTAAGAAAGGGTCATAAAAAGGGGACGCTAACCTATTTCTCATGAGTCTTTGGTCGGCCTTGAGGTCTGTAGGTGAGCACGCGTCCCACCTTCTTCTCCAACTTCTTAAGAAACGTCTCACTGCCACAGGGTAAGCCTTTTTCGATATTGCGTCGAATCACGGTCAACTTCTCCGGCTCATCACCCTCCGCTAACCAGCTTGACCAGTCATCGATGGCGTTGAACTGGGCCCACCACCCCACTTTAGTCGTGAGGACCGGATCGTGTCTTACCTGACAATGGTCCGCCGTATTTGACTAACAATAGCGTTCTGTTTTCTAATTTTTCTTTGGAAAGAATGGCTTATCGTTGTTGAGTCTCGAGGCGGTCAAGCCTTGACTTGAGAACTCCGACGTCAGTCTCGAGTGATTGGATTCGATGGTCAAGTTCGGCAAAGGAAAATTTCATCAGAGCTCGAACTTCCTTAAAATCACCCTGGACTTCTTCACGAAATTGTTGAATATGATTGAGCGTCACTTGGTGACCCTCAGCAACTTGCTGCATATCATGCCGAAGCCCTTCAGCAATAACGCCAAAATGTCGTTTTAATTCTTCTACTTCTTCGGATTTCATACGATCTCCCAATGTCCAAAGTGAGGCTTACATCGTGAGGCTATAATTATGAACTGGAGTTATAGCAAATTCAGCCGAATCTTGCGAGATGTACCCCAGTCTTTCACCTATATGTGGTGAGGGAGAAGTTCCTTCCGTTCAACTCCTATATCCACCATTCAGATTTTTTCTATTTCCAGAAATCAGAAGTATGAACGAGTTTGCATCACTCAGCCAAAGCGGACTCTGTTCAGCCGACGGCCCATTCAGATGTGTTGATTGCACAGTTAGTCCCCGAGGGTTGGATCTTCTTTATTCTCATTTCCACCATCCGGCGGTAAAGACAATTTTCAAGGCTCGGCCATCATATTCCTAAGCATCGAAATGCCTTCTAATTTCAAGGTAGAGACATTTCCAGATGCCTGATGTTTGAGTAGAGCGTTGATCACTTCTTAACCGTAGCTCTCTCCTAGCGCTGGGTCAGTCCCTGAGTTTGAAGTTCTTGCGAAGATCATCATGTGCAATTACTTTCTCTGTACCAAATCGCGACCAAAAAGGGCACGCTACCCTTTATTGGGTCTTCGGCCTTCCTTGAGGTCGGAAGGTCAGCACGCGTCCCACCTTCTTCTCCCACTTCTTTAGAAACGTCTCACTACCACAGAGGGTAAGCCTTTTTCGGTATTGCGTTGCATGACGGCTAAATCCTTTGACTCAACGTCTTTTGCTAACCAGCTTGACCAGTCATCGATGGCGTTGAACTGGGCCCACCACCCCACTTTAGTCGTGAGGACCGGATCTTCTCGGATATGACAATGCGACGCAGCACTCGACAACCGATAGCGTTCGGCCTTTCGTCCCAAACCCGCTCGAACGAGATTCCGTTCAACATACCGCAGCGTGACCCACAGATAGGATTCGTCTAACGGTGCCGAAAAGTATCGTCCTTGCCAGACATGCCCCTTAGGCCTCCGTTGTCGATAGAAGCGTTGCGCATACGCAGGTGTAGGGGCAGACGCGTTCGAGAGCGGATTCAGTGGCAGGCACCGCCACCTGATGGAGGTGATTACTCATCAGGCAATAGGCCAAGATCTCCACGGTGTGTTGCTGACAATATCTCGTCATCCACGTCAGGTAGAGTGTCTGATCGTCGTTGGTTAAAAAGATATCTTCCCGACGGTTGCCTCGTTGAGTAATATGATGAGGCACGTTGGCAAAGACGGTTCTCGCAAGTCGAGGCATACCTAGAGACTGCCACCGAACCATAAAGGGTAGCGTCCCCTTTTTATAATTTGTTGGTTATGCATAATCCCCAAAATCTATTTGGCCGAGATACCGTTGGAAATTGAACGAGTTCATTGTGGATTGATTCAACACTATCGAAATCAGCGTATAAAAAAGTAAAAGTGCTCTTTCTGTTTCCGTATATATCAACTTGGAATTTAGGGACGGCAAAGAATGATATGTCCCGTCGGACATTCTGTTTAAAATAGCACCTTTGTTCAAAACACAGACCATATCGATTCTCTCGTGGACTGCATTCTGGGTTTGTAGCGATTCGAGATTATCGTGGACAGTCTTTAATTTAGGTGAGTCGAACGAAAAGATAAAGTAGTGCAGGGGCCAATGATCCCAATCTTGGCCGTAGAGACAGATTGTATCAACTATCACTTTGTTGGGAGTGAAATACGCAACTTTTTTTAATGACTTGACGCTTTTCATATTTTCATAAGCATTTTTTAATTCTGATGCTGATAAGTAGGCCTTAACTTCAAAAACCGCATAGGCACACTCGACTGGAATTACCCTCACATCTTCTGCTTTAAAGAAAATTGGGGTTTTGACAGCATCGCATATCACTACATCTAGTTGGCGGGATTGATTTCCAAAAGAATCGACGAGGACACCGGTGATTACATCTAACGAGCGCGGCAAGTATGTTTGCAGAAATTGACGAAGTACCTTCTCGTTCGAATCACCCTTTAACCCAGGGTGTTGCAGAGCATTTTGTGCCTTCGAGAAGTCTAGACCCATTTGTTCGGAGACATCTTTAAATATTTGGTCGATGTTCAAAGGGAATCACTCAACTCTGTAGGTAAAGGGTCAAGTCTAGTTTTATAAATTTATATTTACACATTTCCATAACTGACTAATTGCCAAGTTCACTATAAAAGAATTACCATCACTCGGCAGGCGACAGATTAAATTTTCCGGATGACGCGACAGGGGTTGCCCGCTGCCACGACACCTGCTTTGACATCTCGAGTGACCACGCTACCGGCACCAATGACCGTACCATCTCCAATGACGATACCAGGGCAAATGATTGCGCCTCCACCTACCCACACATCATCGCCAATGGTCACGGGCTTAGCGAATTCCAAATCAGAACGCCTTTCGTGAGCGCTCAGTGGATGTAAGGCGGTGTAGATGTGAACGCCAGGACCAAACAAGACATGGTTTCCGATCGAGATCGGCATGACATCGAGGAGCACGCAGTTGAAATTGAAGTAAGCGTGTGTCCCGAGGCGAATGTTGTACCCGTAGTCACAGAAGAATGGTGGCGTAATGTACGCGTCGGTTTCTGTCTGAAAGAGGGCCGCAAGCAACACTTGGCGATCGGCTTCAGGTGCGGTCGCCGGCAGAGCGTTAAGCTGTTGGCAGAGGAGTCGTGCCTGCTGACGTTCTTCAACGAGTTCCAGATCGGTGCCGTTATAGAGTTCTCCCTTGAGCATCTTCTGCTTTTCAGTGGACATAGAATAACCTGACCTTTCGACAATGAACTAACATTACTAACTTCTTGGTCAACTGACGAATTATATCAAGATGGAGGCTAGAGCAAATTGCCAAGGGTTTGTCTGGAGACATATGCTGATCAATAGTATTTTCAAGATGAGTGCGGTGGACTGTCAGGTGGATCTGCACCCAGGCTTCATTTTAGACCACAGGGGCTAATCCCACCACGAGTTGACGTTCTCGTGGGCCGTCTAGTTCAACTAACAAGACTGATTGCCAGGTCCCCAAGTGCAACTCTCCGTTCATGACGGGCAAGGTTAATGACGCGCCGATTAAGGAACCTGCCATATGAGACCACGCATGGGAAGGATCATGAGCATGACGAAATTTGATTTTGGGAATAAACTGTTCGGCAACTTCGAGTAAATCCTCTTCCGTGCCTTCTCCGATTTCCCCGGTCGTCAGTGCGGCAGTGGTATGAGCGAGAAAGACGTGGCACAAACCATTCTGAAAGTTCTTCTGTTCAATCATGCTATTCAGCTTTGGCGTGAGATCCACAATATCTTTCAATTTTTTTGTTTTCACTTGAAATGTTTCCATTCTTCCCTCTCTCGTTTATGTCTTTCTCAAATATTTCTTTGTGCCCGTTCGGATTAACGCGTGGACATTCGTCGTAGGATGAGGTTTTTTTTCTTTATCACATACGAAGAACTTTCTGTTGGTTGGTGTCGAAGAGGGCTGGGGATGACTGCGGCTAAGCGGGCGCCTTCCTCTCTTGAGAGCCGGGAAGCCGACTTATGAAAATAGCGTTGGGCGGCGGCCTCAATTCCGAACACTCCGTGGCCCCACTCAATAATATTGAGATAGAGTTCAAAGATACGCTTTTTACTCAACGTTGATTCTAGCATCCAGGTGATGAGGAGTTCTTTTCCTTTGCGAATAGGATCCCGAGAGGTTGAGAGATACAAATTCTTGGCCAGTTGTTGGGTAATGGTCGATCCACCCCGAACAATCCGTCCTTTTTCCCAATTGGTTTCAATCGATGCCTGGACCTCATGCCAATCCACACCGGCATGAGAATAAAAGCTTCCATCCTCGGATACCAGTATGGCTGTGCGCACGTGACGCGGGATGTTTGAGAGCGCCGTCCATCGGTGCTCGATCTTTAGTGTGGTGCCGTTATCGCGGGCTTCATCGATCCGCTGCCGCATGAGAGCAGTTTCGATTGGGTTTTCCGTGGGTAATTGGGCAATTGAGAGGAAGGGAAACGTCAGCACTTCAAATAGGACATAGAAGCCAAGGACACTCAACACGACCTTGAATGGGAATGTGCGACACCATCGAAATCGACGAACACGTGGTTTTCGGCGAGAGTTGGCATTCCAGAGAGATGTATTTGAACGAATGTTCGGGGTTCTCCGATTTGATCGCTTCATGCTGATGATCTTGACTACCTCTCATTTCTCTCGATGGATGCGAGAGATGATGCCCTGATGAATTGACGAATTCAAGGGGGCACACAGGTGCAGGGTAAGAGGGAGCACAATCAAGGCGATTGTCCCATGACGGTTGAGTCGCGTGTGGTTCGTGAGCAAGACCACATCGCTCATATCGTATTACTATGCTCCTGTTCTCTGAATGATTAGGAATGTGTTGTCGTTGAAAGGTGAGAGGAATGTATGATTGACAATTTTGTAACTGCAGAATTGACCAAAGGAAGGCTGCTGTCGATATGGTGCAAGCCCGTTTCCCATAAGACCTTCCGTCGAACGTCTTGGCAATAGAAATGCCAAGAGCGCTCGGCGATGTGTGTTTTAATCAGAAAAGGCGCGTCAGTATTGTTTCCTAACACTCCAATTCTAGAGTCTGACATCACTGACGTCAGTACCTGTTTTATTTCATGACTTGTCCACATTGGCCATTGCTGCAAAACGCGGTGAATCCCGAATGACAGGTGATACATGTCTTGGTTGCGAGTGGGCCTGATGCTGCGGTGATATCTTGGCCATCTTCGGTGTAGGCACCGTAGACCGGCGTTCCGTCCTTGTGTCCAGTCACAAAAAGGACTTTTAAATCTTTAAGATGGAGGATGAAGTTCTCGCCATTAGCATATTTGCCTTTTCGTGCTTTATAAGCATCCACGCTGGCAGGCTTGACCAACACTTGAGCTTTTCCCGGTCCTTCTGGTCTCAATGCACAATACGTCGCAACGGTCTCT
>BQIX01000214.1 GCA_021604145.1 Nitrospirales bacterium | reverse complement strand
CCAATTCCCAACGCTCCAGCAGCATAAAATGCGGTTTGCCATCCATAATTGACCATTATCCAGGCGGTGACGGGTGGCGTGAGTGCTGAGCCGATCCCGATTCCTCCAATGGTAATGCCAATGCCCAGGCCACGTTCATGAGAGGGATGCCAGTTGGCAACGGATCTGTTGAAGTTTGGGAGAGCCGCGGCTTCTCCGACACCAATGAGAAATCGGACGAGCATGAGAGAGCCCATGATGCCAATGACGTTGGTAATGGAAAGAGTCGGGGCAAGTGCGGTGAGTGCCGTAAATATAGACCACCAAAGGACTGCAATGGTGAGAACTCGACGTGGGCCCCAGCGATCACCAAGCCATCCGCCTGGTATTTGAAAAACGGCATACCCAAGGACGAATGCTGAGAAAATCGATCCCATTTGCATGTCGGTCAGTCCGAGGGCGGGCATCATCTGACGAGCCGTGACGGAGATATTGACTCGATCGATATAGGTGACGATGCTAATGAGAAGGAGAAGGGCCAGAATTTTCCATCGTGTTCGGGTTGGCGCCTCAGAGATTGTGTAAGAAGTCATCGTCGAGATTCGCAGTTAGAGAATAGGGTTCGTCATCACGCATTGACGTTATGATGAAATTTCGCTAAGTAAAGAGATATGCGAATAGCCTGTGTGGGCGTCTTCGTGCCGAGGGTTATGACGATTGCTGGTGATTCGTGAGTGATGATTTGGTGCTTGACGCTATGCATGTTATGAAAGGAATAGGGAGGAACCTCATGATCTTGCTGTATGCAGTGCTTGGATACTGATGAAAGACGAGAGTGAGTCTTTCCCAGGCCGTGGCATTGTATCATAGCCTTTTATCCTTTGGTCGCACCGTAGGATGTTTTTTGTGTTTTGAAAATCTTTTCTTGAAACACGTAGGCGGTCCATGTTAGATGGGAGCCACCTAAGAAGAAGGAAAGGCCTCACTGCAAGGACCATAGGCATCTAGGCGCGAGGGGAATGAGCCGACGTGACCGTCATGGCTTATGGTCTTTCCTAATGTGCAGGAATTTAAGAGGCGGTCTCTCACTTTCTAATGCGGAGGGGGTAGCCCTCTGTAAGGCTGAAGGGCGGCGATCACGATACAACCTTGCAGATTGTCTGTCTTGCTGTCTGATTATAGGATGCCAGCCATGATGTTTCTTAGGCGATGTCACGAACTTGTGAAACACTACACTAGGAGGGTTCGCTAATGGCAACCAAGGCCAAGCCCAAGTCAAAGGCTAAGTCATCCATGGGGCGAGTGAAGTCAACAACGAAATCGAAGAGTAAAGCGAAGACAAGCAAAAAGGCGGCATCAAAGCCTAAACGTCAGCCTGCCACGAAAAAGAAGGCCACCAAAAGCACAAAATCAACAAAAAAACCTCAATTGGCCAAGAAACCCAAGGCCACGAGTCTGAAAAAGTCGCCAGCAAAAGTTACACCCAAAAAGGCGACAAAAAAAAAGAAACCGACAACCAAAACCGTGAAGAAAACAGTTGCGAAAAAAAACGTCAAACCGTCGAAAATCGTCAAAAGCCAACCCAAGCTAAAAGTGAAAAAGGTCACAGCGAAAGCCAAAGTCGCCCCATCACTTCAAAAAGCCAAAGGGAAGTCGTCGCCTGAGAAGTCTCGCTCCATCGCGTCCGTGAAGAAGCCTGTACAATCAAAGGCGGTTCGAGAAAAAAATGTTCCGAAGAAAAGCGGGGAGGAGATTCTTACGGAAGAAGATGTTGCGAAGTCTCCATTAGTCGCAGTGCTGAGTGCAGAAAGCGCTTCATTGAGGCCGTTGAAATCACCAAGAACGACCCTTGACACGGATTCTGATGTTGAAGTGGATGAACTCACGATAGAAGGTGCGGATGATGCCGATGATGACCTGGATGAATTGACTGATGATCTTGCAGACGAGTTTGTCGATGATGCCTTTCCCAGAGGGCTAGATGACGAAGATGATGATCTGACCGATGATCTCTCTGATGAACTCGGAACGGAGAAATTTTTTCGCGATAATGATTCTAGCATGGAAGATGATGACGATGATCTTTCGCGTTCCTGGTAAGACTCGCCGTTTGTCTGAACAAGGGTGGTAAGATGGTGAGACCTGCTTCTATTTGACCATATGGTAATCATGAGACCGTAAAGGAGGATACATGTCTGAAGGGACTGGGTTGCTTCGAATTGGTGATCGCGCTCCGGATTTTAGCGCCGTCACCACTCATATTCCAGATTTCAATTTTAGCGTGTGGCAGGAGCAAGATTGGATCGTCTTGTTTTCGCACCCGGCAGACTTTACTCCGGTTTGTACGACTGAAATATTGGAATTTGCGCGTCGGCATGAACAGTTTACCTCCAGGCGAGCGAAGCTTATCGGTCTGAGCATCGATAGTGTCCATTCGCACCTCGCATGGCTTCAAAATATGAAAAATAATATGGGTGTCCAGATTCCATTTCCCATGATTGCGGATGTGGATATGAAGGTGTCCCATCTGTATGGCATGATTCATCCTGATGCGAGCTCTACGGCGACGGTTCGTGCGCTGTTCGTGATCGATCCGAAGCGAGTTATTCGAGCCCTGGTGTATTACCCTCTGAACGTTGGTCGAAGTGTTGATGAAATTTTACGCTTGGTAACGGCGTTGCAGACAACCGAACGGTTTTCCTGCGCAACGCCGGTCAATTGGCAAGATGGTGAGAAGGTCGTGGTTCCTCCTCCAAAGACCGTAAGTGATGTTGAAGAGCGAATGAAGCAATCTGATCTTGAGCATCAAGACTTCTACCTGATGCTGAAAGATGTGAACGCCCAAACACCTTCGGAGTCTGAAGGCCAATCTTCCTAACGTATGGCTAAGTTCCTAAAAGTTCTTGTGTATCCCCAACCGTGACAACCTTGGTCGTCCCCTTGTTTTGATCAAGGGAAGATCCACGTTCCTGCAGTATTCGTTAACCATGAAAACGGATGTTTGGCGCATGGCATGAGGCGCTGCTTCTCCTGTTCATTGCCGCGAGCGATGCCACAACCTGCTCACTTAAAATGCATTCGAAGTTTGGTGTGCTCGCTTTTGACACGCCGTTGTCTATGGCATGGCTTGATGTTCCAGTGTCTCGTCATTGTTGGGGTGCTCACTGCAATCGCGGGAAGTGTGAGCTTTGCAGAATCCTGTGAAGTTAGCCAATCGTCTTCCACTGAACCTGAGATTTTTCGTCGACATCTCATTGGATCGTGTACTGCTGAGGAGCGCGAAAGGCTTGCCGTTCAGGCCGATTCTCTGTTTCAGGCACTGAAAGAGGGAAAACGGGTTGATCTTCGCGGAGTCATAATCGTTGGTGATCTCATGTTGGACCAATTACCTCTCCAGCCTATTAGTGCTTCCACTCTGCCGTCAGCGGAAGCTCAACAGGTCGCAGCTGAACGTCAGGTCGAAGAAGGTCGGATTATTCAACAGGCAGTTTCTGTTCATAATGCGGTTATTCAAGGCAACTGGGCAACGAATTTACGGCAAGGGCTGGTCGTCATATTGGGGGAATTTTCTGTCACGGGGACAAGATTTGAGCAGTCGGTTGATTTTTCACACACGTTCTTTCTTCAGGGTCTGAATTTCTCAAACACTGAGATCCTGTATGAGGGATTTTTTGTTCGTGCGCACTTTGAAAAATCGGCAATATTTAACAAGGTCTTGTTTGGGACCCATTCTCGATTTCATAAAGCCCAGTTTAAGCAGGATGCTCTCTTTCTTGAAAGCCGGTTTACTGGACTGGCTGAATTTCTCGAGGTGATCTTTGAGCAAGGAGCGAATTTTAGAAAAGTTCAATTTCAGATGGGAACAGGTTTCTCTGGAGCTCAATTTGCCGGACCCGCGATTTTTTCAGAGTCGTTGTTTCTACGAGAAGCGTTTTTTCGGTTTGCGAGCTTTGAACAGGAAGCCGACTTTCAAGGTGTCACATTTCAAAAGATCAGTGACTTTACCGACTCGTCGTTTGCTGGGCATACGAATTTTAAGGACGTTGAATTTTTTGTTCCTCCACAATTTTCTGGGACGACTCTTGAGGGAACAGAGGAAGGTGTCAATAAGCAGAAAAACGTAAGTGAAACACTTTCTGTTCTCTTGGTTTTCTTAGGATTTCTCTGCGTTCTTGCCTGGGGAGTGAAAAAATGGCGACATTCTGTATGAGTATTTTACATTTTCCACAATATATAGCGAAGGGATTGATGGAGCCCACAAAAGATGGTATATCTTAAAGATCTCACAATGTACCTGGCTGTGACGAGAAACGTACTCTATGCAAAGTCTGCAAATTGATGAATCGCTGGATGATGACTACAAAGTTCAACTTGATTCATTTAACGGCCCCCTTGACCTTCTTCTCCATCTAATCCGTAAACAAGAAATTAATATTTATGACATTCCAATTGCGCTCATTACGCAACAATACTTATCGTATATCAATTTACTGAAAAACCTGAATCTCTCTTTTGCTGGAGAATTTCTGGTTATGGCTGCCACCCTGCTTCAGATTAAATCTCGGCTCCTCCTTCCTAAAGATGAAGTACCTGCAGAAGAAGAGGGGGAAGGCGAGGATCCTCGTGCGGAATTGGTCCGTCAGTTAGTCGAATATGAACAGTTTAAAGATGCAGCGTTTCGTCTTTCTACTCAGGGCAAAATCTGGAGTGAAGCCTTCATTCGTGAGCCAGTTCCTGAGGCTCAAGGTCATGAGCGCAGTTCAATGGACGATGACATTCTTTCTGAGGATCTCAGTTTGTTTGATCTTGTCGGAGCCCTGCAGCGGGTCTTAGATCGAGCGACACCTGGTCAAGTGTTTATCGATGTGACGAAAGAGTCTTTATCTATCCAGGATAAAATTCATGCGATTCTCGAACGCTTCGAGGTCGAATCGTCAGCCACGTTTGATGAATTATTTGAGCGTCTGGATTCACGTCCTCAGATTATTGTCACGTTTCTCGCTCTGTTGGAACTCGTCCGTATGAATTTAGTCCGTCTCTATCAAAGTGAGATCTTTGGCCCAATCCGCGTGTCTCGAAATTTTGTTCCAGGCGATGGCAGCGCAGAGTCATCGATAAGTTAGTTGAGAGTAAAGGCTAGAAAATGATGGTCTGTTTGTATCGACAAGAAAGAATTGAGTGCTTCCTCGCAGATTTTGTTGAATGTTTCACGGAGGCTTAGGATGACAGTCAAAGCTTTACGTCAAGAAGAGAGTATTGAATCAGAAGAGGATGATTGTGTCTCAGAGGATCAACGGCTTTCGATTGCAGATGGTCCGTCGATTGATTTATTGAAGGAAGAGGAGCGAAACGGGAATGGAATAGAGACGTCTGATCTCGCAGATTCAGAAATTAAAGGCATTCTTGAAGCCGTGTTGTTTGTGTCGCATGATCCGGTCACGGTTGATAAATTATCCACGGTGTTAGAAACCGTTCCAAAATCAAAAATTTTGGAAACTCTACGCGATTTACAGTCAGACTATGAGAGTGAGGGGCGAGGTCTATGTCTTTCTGAAGTCGCAGGCGGGTTTCTGTTGGCGACCCGGCCGGATTGCGGGACGTACATTCGTCGTCTCTCGAAAACCAAATCCACCTCGAAACTTTCTCCGTCGGCCCTTGAGGCATTAGCGATTGTCAGTTACAAACAGCCGATTACCCGTTTGGATATTGAAAAAATACGAGGTGTTGAGACCTCTGGCGTGCTCCGGACGCTCCTTGATCAAAAGCTCGTACGGATTGTCGGGCGTCAAGATGTTCCCGGACGTCCAATCCTTTATGGAACGAGCAAGCAGTTTCTTCAGCGTTTTGGTCTGCGTGATCTTCGTGACCTTCCTCCACTGAAAGAAATACAAGACCTTGGAAACCCCTCGACGTTAGCGCTACCATTCGGTGATGACGAATTACCTTCAGATGTCGCTTCCTCTGAAGGGAGTGCCGACCTTCCCGCCTAGTCCCTCGACCGTGTAGACTAACGTATGTGAACACGGTGCATGATTTAGCGATTGCTTTCGTTTTCCCCTTTATGTAGGAGTTCTAACCTGATTGGATGTCTCTTATTCTTCCCGACAAGAAATCCCCGGTGGTTCAAGATCTTCATCGACTTCTTGGTGGCGGTAAAGTTAAGAGCGATGTGTCCACACTGAAAGCCTATGCGGTTGATGCCAGTATCTACCGACTCTCCCTCGAAAGTTATTGCTCTCCTCGAATCTGAAGAAGATATTGATCTAATTATGGATTACGCGGTCCGTCATGGTGTTCCGCTCACGGCACGAGCTGCAGGAACCAATCTCACGGGATCAGCGATTGGGTCGGGGATTATTCTCGATGTCTCCAGGATGAATAAAATTCT
>BQIX01000213.1 GCA_021604145.1 Nitrospirales bacterium | reverse complement strand
GCAGCTTCAGTCACTGGCCGAGTGGTGGAAGTCCATGTAACGAAAATAAAATAGGGCTGAAATGAGGGGAAGGAGTTCTTTAGAACTCCAGGATCCGGAACACATTCTTTAGTTCCATCATTTGGAGCGGATACTTGCATGGCGCAATCAAGCATTTCCATGATGCCGTGATAGTTTGCAACTGCTTCACTTCCTGCATAATTCCAGCCATGAGAGACCACATAAATATCAGTGATTTGGGGTATTATTTTTTCAGGCTCAGCCTTCCTTTGTGAAACTTCATGTGGGAGATCTTGTAGAGCCTTCCTCCGTGAAACTTCATGTGCGAGATCTTCTAAAGGATGCGTCATCAATTGATTCTCGTTGTTATAGATGGCAAAGGTATAATTGCGATCTTTGATGGTATAGGAGTTTTCCGAAATAGTGTATTTCTCTCCCATACACCCTGCTATGGGAATAAGAAGTGCGAAGGTAACACCTAGTAATCCATGCATCTTTTTAGGCTGTTCGAGTTTATCCATAGTGTTCAACTTGATTCCCATCTACGAGTGATTTTCTATAATCCATTTAGATAATATGATCCAGTTTCTACGAATCCACCTCGGTGGCAATCAGCTTCATCAGTCATCATCTGATGTTATTCGGTAATGATGAAATATTCTGGCCATTTTCTATCTATACACCTTACAATGAAATGTATAAGAGCTTAGGCTCTAACTCTAAGTGCAACACTTTCAGCTGGGATCGGCTAAGGTGTTGTCATGAAAAAGCAATCCTATTCGCACTTAAGTTTCGAAGAACGAGAGACTATAAGCCTTGCGTTAGCCCAAGGCCATTCATTACGGACGGTGGCCACCATCTTGGGGAGGACGCCAAGCACCCTGAGTCGTGAGTGCGGCCGCAATGCCCCGAAGAGGCAGCCGTATCGTGCCTGTACGGCCCAGACCCTGGCCACGGCCCGAAGTCGCCAAGCTCGGCGGCCACGAAAACTCCTCAATCCCTGGCTGTGGCGCTATGTGCAGGGCCAACTGGACCATGGCCATTCGCCGGAACAAATTGCGGGGCGCCTTCGACGAGAGTATCCTACCGACATGAGCAAACGGGTCTCGCCTGAAACCATCTATGCCGGCTTGTATGTGCTCCCACGGGGAACGTTGCGCAAGGAACTGCTGACCGCGCTGCGGCAAGCCCATAAAACCCGTCGTCCTCGGACACGTGGGCGTGATCGGCGAGGCCAAATCCCCAACATGACGCTCATTGCTGAACGGCCGGCAGAAGTGGCGACCCGCACGGTCCCCGGCCACTGGGAAGGGGATCTCATCAAGGAAGCTGGCAATGGCTCGGCGGTCGGCACTCTCGTGGAACGGACCTCGCGTCTCGTCATCTTGGCTCGGCTTGAAGGGACAGATGCGCAATGTGCTTGCGAGGAGTTTACGAAGAAACTCCGCCACGTACCGACCGCGCTGCGGAAAACGTTGACCTATGATCGGGGGAAAGAAATGGCCGAGCACGAGCGGCTTGCCAAGCGGCTTCACCTCCAAGTCTTCTTCGCTGATCCCCATAGTCCCTGGCAACGGGGGAGCAATGAAAATACCAACGGCCTGCTCCGCCAGTATCTGCCGAAAGGCATCGATTTGTCGGGCTACACTCAGCGTGCCCTCAATACCATCGCTCATCGTCTGAATACCCGACCGAGAAAATGTCTTGAGTGGGCCACCCCTTTGGAGGTCTTTACCCAATTCCGTCATCATTCACCTGTTGCACTTAGAAGTTGAAACCGCCAAGTAAAAAAAATTCTACCAGTTAAATCCAGCCCCAATACTTAAGAGAAGAAAAACATTCCCGACTTCTCCATCCTTTCCTGTAAGGTTAAATCCGGTTCCAAAGTTTACAATGTCATCAAAAAATCCAAGCATAATAGCTGGTTCTACTGCGAGGTCGTCTTCACTAGTTAATTGAGTGGCATAGACAATTGGGGAAATCGAAAACAGGGGAGTTGCTTTTGGAAGCCAGGTTTCTTCCTTGGTCTTCCAAGTGGACATGCGACACTCAGTCCGAATTTGACTTATTGGTTTCGTGCCGTGGGTAGGAACTTTCACGTCTTGATAAAATCTGAAAGATACCCCCGCACCCACACCTGAGTTAAACCCTGCCTTTTTTGAAGCAAAATCATATTTCAGAGCTTGGGCTTGAGCTGCCAAACCCACTGTCCATTCTCCATCGAAGGTCGTTGAGCGCCACTTTGGAAGATCACCAGAGTACTCGACTGTATTATCCCAACAATCCGCTGCAGTTTTTATAGGTTTCTTTGCATTAGCCGGGCCACCGGCAGATTGGACTGGAACTGTGATCGGCATGGTCTTAAAGGAAGTTTGTCCTGTAGGGTCTCTAACGATCAATCTAACTGTGTAGGTCCCAGCAGAGGTGTAAGTATGGCTGGGGTTTCTATCGGTCGTGTTTGTTACACCATCCCCGAAGTCCCAAGTCCAACCAGTAGCTGCTCCACTAGAGGTATTTGCGAAGGTCACCTCTAATGGAGTCGTGTTTTTAACAGCCACAAAACTGGCTGACAGCACTGAGGCCGTAGGAGCAGGCGGTGGAGAGGTCACAGTAATCGGAATTGTTTTGTCATTCGATCCTCCTGGAGCTGTGATGGTCAACTTCACAGAGTAGGTGCCAGGAGAAGAATAGGTGTGGCTCACGGTATGACCAGCTGGGGTAGATATATTGGCAGTACTTCCATCACCAAATTCCCAGGCCCAATTGGTCGGCCCACCCGTCGAAATATCAGTAAAAGCAAAAACATCAGTGGTCGAACCATTAGTGCGCGTAGCTGAAAAGTCGGCTACCTGCCCATGCACCAAATTGGGTAAAAGAAAAGCCATTGCGAATAAGTGCGAAAAAATCAATTTCCTAAATTTTGCATGCACTGCAGCACCCTCCTTATGAATTGGTTAGGTGATAGTTCTTTCCAACCATACCTGAAACGATGTATCCTTAAAATCGAGCAGTAGGTATTTTTAGTTTCATATAAGATGTCAAGTAGCTGGTAGAATTAAAGTGCCAGATCTTGCGATTTCATTCTCAACTATTCTTGTAAACACTTTTCCATCAACGGTTCTTCTCTAGTAGCACTCCTCTCCACACAAATCTGTGTGCGGCCTCGCGAATCATGAGTTTCCACGAATGGATCTTAGAAATCGCTGCGTAACAATTACCCACAATACAGTCTGTGAACTAGCTCACAAAGGTGAGTTTTTATTAGATTGATCTTGTCGCTTTATTTAATTGTAAAGAAGTATGTTTTTGATTCAAGCAAGAATAAGTCCAAGAGAAACTGCTTACGAACTTGCAATCGTTCCTTCCCTATTTCTTGGGAAAAATTGAATTTCAACTTCGACTATGTCGGTGGCTTGAATTAGGGATTTAGCTGAGTAAGAGAAAAGTGTATCCAAACAGATAAGTACTGTATCTATTTAGATAACTTTGGCTGAAAATTTTCACGAAATTTTTTCTTCAAGTGAGTCCTTCACAAACAACTCACAGGGCAACAAATAATTTTCCCTAAAATTGCTTAATGATTAGGCGATTTCACTACATTTCAAAAGGAGGAATGCACTTTGGGCGTATCTATTTGGATACGTTGCTGAAGAAGGAAAGGAAAAAAACGAAGATTAATTATGCAGGGATTGAGGATTTTGAGTTAGGAATTTCATAAGTCGAAGAAACAGGACTTAATCAAGATGTTCAAATTTAACTCCGAACCAGCATCACGCCTGCCAAAACAACCGTTAAACCAAGAATCATCGTCATCCGTCCAATCCACGGCCCAACTCGCACGAGAATGCGATCTGCACTTGTCCATTCTGCTGAAGCTTTCTGTTTGATCGTTCGGACCTTCGGGCCAATTATTCGATCATGCGAAACTGATGTCACGATTAACAATAAGACCAACGCGAGTTTGATCATTAATATAGTCGGCCAGGAGGAGAGTGGACCCGAAAAGTCTAGATGATTGGAAAGAAGAAAAAATCCTGTGATGACGAGTACGGCAATCGCCATCCAGACAAATGATCTGAACCGTTTCGCCACATTGAGGAACCACCGTTGAGCCTGCGCGGGATCGGCCTCACGTTTCAACAAGGGAACAGCCACCAATGACAGAAAGAGCATGCCACCAACCCAAAAAATTGCAGCAGTCAAATGAATCCAAGAAAGAATGATATACATTTTTTATTTTCGTTTGTTTACAACAGACCATCGTTTTACGATTCTGTACTCAACTGATATTCCTACATCACCCATTCCCGCTTTAGAAATGAGGGGAAGGTGATATGACGTATCCAAAATTCACCTTGCTACTTGGCAGAAATCAACTACTACGCAAATTCAAACGAACATAACATTTCACATGAGGTGCTTTCCCAGAAAAAAATTTCGGTCAATGAATAATGCGAAAGCTATTTGATTAGGAAGAACCACGAACAGAGAGAATGAGAAAGTACGTCCTATCTAAAGGAAAGAAAAAAATTGTGGGGGGGGGGGGGGGGGGGGAAGATGCGAACCCTCACAGCCAGAACCAGTCAGTTCAACCGGATGAAATCAATATTTAGATGATTTAATTGAATATTCTCGCGTTACTTTAAAATTCTTCAACTCAGGAAACAAAGTATATCATCTTTGATGACACTCAAAAACGTATCTTTATGAATACCTAGACATCCATGAACGAGACGATTGCGTGTAGCAATTAGGTGACAACCTTATATCTTTCCTGAGCTTCCAGTACCGAACCGTTTTCAAACTGTGGCGGAAGTTATCTGACTCACAGCATTACTCATTGTCGAATAGCTCCGGAGTTGAAGATTTTTCTAAATTTACCTGTTCGCATTTCTCATAGAGCGTTTCTGGAGCAATGTCTAATCCATTTGGCCAAGCTATTGTCCCCCCCACGATTGTGGCTTGCTTAAAAAATTGTAAGTCAGATAACGGTCGGAAGACCGGACCTCTTGTGAGATATGAGGAAAAGTCAACTTCTGCTTGCAAACCATCATCAAACTGTACTCGGTAAACATACATCCCTTTATAGTGGATTTCCGTCACCTCATTCATGTTCCACATTTACATAACCCCGTCAGGTTAATGGATCAATGGTCTTTAATTCTTTGCCGTGCATAGCAAGCTCCCAGTTTTGACCGATTTCGTCAACATGTAAATCAACCCAATCTCTTACTAATTTTCGCGCAGTTCTCGAACCTAAATCACCGTGCGTCATATTTCCATTGAGATCGAATACAGCTTTATGCCCTTGGTACTCAGCATGAAAATGAGGTGGATTATGTTCGTCATAGTACATGCGAATGATGATTCCAAAAAATCTTGATATCTCAGGCATTGGCGATCTCGTAAGTTACTCAGAAATTACCTAAGTATAAAGAAGTATTTGGCATCGGCTATTATTTTTCCCATAACGCTAATCATATCGTCAACATAAAAACGCCACTCGCGTTCAGACACTCATCGCCTCCTACTCAATAAATGGACGCAACTCCTGGTGCAAAACTCTTTCAGTTACAAGATCAACTGGACACCAGAAGGCATCTTCAAGATGAAATTGTACGCCGAAATAGCGTCGGGATGTTGCAGGTCCATCGAATGACACAACAATATCCACATCACTATCCATCTTCGCCTCATTACGGGCTGTAGAACCAAACAACCGTAACCGGACAACCCCAAAGCATCTAACTAACTCCGGTATAACACGGGCCAGAACGTTAAACACTTCCGATCGATTCATAATTTTTAATTTCTTTTGCATGACACGTTCAAAGAGAACACTATGCTATTAACAGAGCCCTACTTTAATGATCGTGAAGTGGGGAGATACCTAAGGAGATATTTTTGGCTGGGGGAGAAGGATTCGAACCCTCACAGACAGAACCAGAATCTGCCGTCCTACCCTTAGACGATCCCCCAATTGATGAAGCTTAGTAGAGGATTTCTTCTTGAGTCAAGCCATATCGAGAAACAATCGGGTCAACAAGGCATTAGCCCTTCACTCGTCATCTGTTTTCGATTGACAGACGCGTGAGGCTGGACCGAAACCGCAAGTTTATCCTGCTAATGAGGAAGATCTGGCATCGATCTGCTTAATGCCTTCTCGAATGCGATGCAATGTTCTGTCTTTACCAAGCAGATCCATGACCTCGTAAATGCCTGGACTAACCGTCCCACCCGTTAACGCCACACGAAGAGGTTGCGCCAACTTCCCCATCTTCAACCCATCCTCTTCAAGAATGGCATGAAAGATGTGCTCGAGCACATCTTTGGTAAAAGACGGGTCAGCTTCAAGGCGGTCAGCAAACTTCGTCAGACTT
>BQIX01000212.1 GCA_021604145.1 Nitrospirales bacterium | reverse complement strand
CATTTGTGCTTGAACGCTTCACCATTTTGGTTGCACTTTGGGCAAACAAGGCATCTGACGCGAACGTGTCTTTTAAGGTCCGAGTTTTTCTTGCCGGAGTCGGCGGCTCTATTGGTGTTGGCATCGGGTCGAGTGTGAGTGACGCGGTTGTTCTAATCGGTTGTAGTTGTGAGATCTGTGGTTGAATGGGTTGCGTCACGGGTGGTGAAGGAGTTCGACGTGATACGGTTTGCAACGGCGGAGCTTCTGTCTCGGTTGCCATGTTGGCGCTTTCAGGTTCGGTTGGGACTTCAGTGGTCAGGAGAGTGACTTTGACGACTGGTACGGTCTCGGCGACAGGTTTGGTTGTTTGGATCAGGCTTAATCCCGCCAGCAGACATGCATGAAACACGAGCGACAAGACGCTGCACATGACGAATGTTCGAAGTGAGATATCTTCTTGAACCACAGAGACCGAGGTCATGGTTGAACTTTCTTGACTAATTTTGTGATGCGTTCATCAGTTCCGCCACGCTTCAAGTATTCTTGATACTGGATTAAGGCCTTATTCGTATCTTTGCGATGAAATTCATAGAACACTCCGAGATTGTAATACCCTTCTGTGAGATTCGAGTCTAATGAAATCGCCGTTTGATATTCTCGTTCAGCCTCATCCAGTTGCTTTAACCCGGCTAAGATCACACCATAATTGAGATGCGCTTCTGGATTTTTGGGGTCTAGCTTGACGACTTCCGCAAAGTGTTTGGCCGCTTTCTCACTATTTCCCTGGTCCTGGTACAAAAATCCTAAGGCATGGTGTGGGCCAAGCAAATCACCTTTGATGCTGATCGCCTGTTCATAGGCCTGTATTGCGTTATCTGGTTTATTCTCTTTTTCGAATATTTCTCCTTGAAGCAGCCAGCTTTCCAAATGGTTCGGCTTGTATTTCTGTAAGCGAGTCAGCATGGTGTGGGCGTCTTGTTCCTGTCCAGCTTGGTGATGCCAGTAGGCAAGTTTGTACAGGACTTCGGGTTGATCGGGTTGCAGTTTCAGTGCAGAGGTATAGGCGGCGATGGCCTTTTTCAGTTGTTTGGTCTGGTCATACAGGTTGGCCATGGCAAGTTGGGCCTCGAGAAAACGAGGATAAAGTGTGACGGCTTTTTGGTAGGCAGCTTCAGCCTCGGCCATGTTTTGCTGATGGTGGAGGACTGTTCCTAGGTCCATGTGGGCGCGTGCAAAGTTGGGGTAATAGGCCACGGCACGTTTTAACGCGGCGATGGCTTTCTCCGGCTGTTGTAGTCCGGTGAAGTACACGAGTCCTAGCAAATGATGGGCTTCTGCGAAGTGCGGGTAGACGTTGATGGCCGTTTCAAGTGTGGTGACGGCTTGCTCATGCTGTCCTTGTTGGACCTGTTGATGGGCCAGGTTGAAATGATCGAGTGCTTCATCTGCGAACGCGGTCAACGGAACAATCAAGATCATCCATAATGTCATGATTATCAACCATTGCTGAAGGGAGATCATGTTTCGCCGAGGTCTTTGTGTTGGGGTATGATGAAGACGCATCATGTTAATTCGGTTGATCCAAATCAAAGCGTATCGGAAGGTCGACCGTCGAGGCAACATTGAATTCTCCATTTTTTGCTGGAGAAAATACCCATTGGGTCAACGTTTGGACAGCGCTTTCATCTAAAATCGGAAAACCTGAACTTTTTTGAGTTGTCGCCGAGACCACTTGTCCATCAGTCTCAACGGTTATTCGAACCACGGTGATCCCTTCCCATCCCTGTTCTCTCGCGAAACGTGGGTAGGGTGGATGCTCGGCTTTGATCGGTTTAACCGGTGAGCGTATTCCCTTGATATGCCCAATTGGATCGATTGCGGCAGGTTGTTGTGAAAGGGGACGGTCGATGTTGAGTGAAACGGGAATTTTTAATCGTGGGTCATCGAGGAGATGCTGCAATGAAGGCATGTCCGGTTCTGGAAATGAGAGCTCTCGAGGCGTTTGCGTCACGGCGGTACCAGGGATCTCGATGATGTCGAGCGTTTCAATGTCATCCTGATCTGGTGCTTGCGCCTGTCCGTATGGGATTTCAATGAGAAACGATGAGAAGAGGAGCATGGCAACAAAACCAATGATGGCATTTGGTGATTGATGTGTCATGGGAACACAGAGAGTGAATGGTCAGCTTCACGTTGAATGAGTGGTGCTCTATCTATGATGGATGAGGCGTTATGCTCGCATTCAATATGGTGGAAGGTTCGTTCATCTTATGGAAGGAATTTTCAGTGTGTCAAGATGCCGTGTGAGACTCCTGTTGACGCCTCTCCATAAATGGTGAACGGGTAAGGCATTCCTGTAAGGAGGAAACAGATAATCTCGTGTTTGATCCTTACAGGACACGCACTTGCTTGGCAATAATGGCTACGCCGATTTTTTTCGATAACGCAGAAGCCCAAGCCCGATCAGTCCAGCGCCAAACAGACCCAGGGTTCCAGGTTCAGGGACCGGGTTTGGGTTCGTTTCGGCTTGATGGACGTTTAAGTCGGTGAGAACGAGATTGGCTGTTTGCCCAGGCAGCGAGTTCCCAAACGTAGCCGTGAACGACGAGATGCCGCTCCAAGCATTTGGGTCGAACGTGAAGAGACCTGTGCCGGCAATAAGAGACGATGGTCCAGCCGTTGTCCCCATAAACGGGGTGAACAACGTATTGACCGTTCCCAGTTCCGTAACGTCAACACTAAATACATTGAACGGGGTTGTCGGATTTGGTTCGCCCAATGTGAATCTCACGCCTTCGGAGTCTCCAGCCATGACCAGCCCCTCCCCGAAAAGGTGGAAGTGACTTTCTGCGTCTACGTCTCGAATGGCCGTTGCATACACATCATTTTCTGTATATTGAAAAATTCGAGCGGGACTGATGGAGCTTTGGTCTAAAATCGTGCCAGGTCCAGCCGTGGGATCGTTAAAATCTGTCTTAAAGGTAATGCCATGCGCGAATAGAGGAGTCGTATAGACAACGCACAAGAATGTGGCAATACAAAGAGAAGTTAACCATCTTGGTGTAGAAACAAACATCTCTTGCTCCTTTCAGTATACTGATAAAATGAGGAAAATCGAGATAGCAAATGACATGACTGTCATGCGTTTTACTAAGCCTTAAGTTACTCCACAAACAGCTGTATTTTCTACGAGTCTTTGCCTATGGATGCTAACGGATGCAACACTTTGTCGATGCGGTTAGATTTTTTTGTGAATCTTAGAGAAATTCTTATACTTATGGTCACTATTGTAGATTTTTTAAGGGTTGGAGGAGTTCATGAAAGAGGGGAAGGTTGTAGCCGTTTCAATTATAGCGAAACCCCATTACGTGCACCGTATTGACAGCATGTACACCGCGCAACCACACACGTCGTACAAGCGAATGTTCAAAGGAACGGCTATCACTTCCGCATGTCTGAAGTGAGCGATTGCGCGGGGATAGTTGATATGCCTCAGTTGGAACTTATTTGGTTTCGCGATAATCGATTCGCTTGATTCTGAATCCGATGCCGGCGACTGATTGACGACCGATAACGCTGAGCATCATACTCGAATCACTCATTTCAGCGATTGTAAAATCGAATGCAAAGTTTGCGTGACGATCTTTTAGGTCGTCTCTAAATTGTTGAGCCCTCAGTACTTGGTCATTTTATACGTCGTGAAGTCATATGGGATGCAAGCAAATGATAGGGGGTAGCGAAGTTCTTTAACCGGCCATTCTGTTGCTTCCTTCCTCTATTCAGGTATACTAATGGCCAAGGTCGGGGATTCTGCGTTTCTCTTGTTAATCCCTGAATTCAACAGCCGGATAGCCAGTAAGTAATTCTTCTTGATTTTGTCTTACGCTATCTCATCTAGATACATTCTTGACATCGCTTGTCCTTCGTATGTCACATCCCATAATTGTGCTAACTGCTTAATGATTGGTTCTGTCACATGTTTATTCAACTCCTGAACATTCTTTTTGGAAGCAAGAACGATCGAGAACTCAAGGCATTTCAGCCGGTTATTGATAAGATTAATGAATTAGAAGCGTCACTCACGCCACTTTCAGACGAAGGGCTGGCGGACCAAACCCAAACATTCAAAAAACGATTAGAGGCCGGTGAAACCTTGGACGATATTCTGCCTGAGGCGTTCGCGGTCTGTCGTGAAATGTCCCAGCGGCGTTTAGGCATGCGGCATTTCGATGTGCAGCTTTTGGGCGGCATGGTGCTGCATCAGGGGCGGATTGCGGAAATGCGAACGGGTGAAGGTAAGACGTTAGTTGCCACGCTTCCCGTTTATCTAAATGCGTTAGCCGGAAAGGGTGCCCATTTGGTGACGGTGAATGATTACTTAGCAAAGCGCGATGCACAGTGGATGGGCCCGCTTTATACAGGCCTAGGTCTGTCACTTGGCATTATTCAGCATGATGCGTCGTTCCTCTTTGATTCCACATATGACGCTCCTGATAAACGACTGCAATATTTACGCCCCTGTTCGAGGCCAGAAGCCTATCGTGCGGATATTACCTATGGAACCAATAACGAGTACGGATTTGACTATTTACGCGATAATCTCACGGTCACGGATTTGAGTCAGTTTTCACAGCGAAAACCGTTTTTTGCGATTGTGGACGAAGTCGACAGCATCCTCATCGATGAAGCCCGGACCCCGCTCATTATTTCCGGTCCGGCTGAGGCCAGCACCGATATGTATTATCGCATCAACAGCATCATTCCGAACTTGCAGCATGAACGAGATTATACGATCGAAGAAAAAACCAAGACGGTGACACTGACGGATGAAGGCAATGCGAATGTGGAAAAACAGCTTGGAGTAGAGAATCTCTATGACATGAAGCACTTGAGTCTTGTGCACCATGTTATTAAGGCGTTGCAGGCTCATGCCTTGTGGAAACGAGATGTGGACTACGTCGTCAAAGATGGAGAAGTCATAATTGTTGATGAATTTACCGGACGGCTAATGCCTGGACGTCGATGGAGTGATGGGTTGCATCAAGCCGTCGAAGCCAAAGAAGGGGTGAAGATTGCGAATGAAAATCAAACCCTGGCGTCTGTCACGTTCCAAAACTTTTTCCGTATGTATGAGAAGTTAGCCGGGATGACGGGAACGGCGGATACTGAAGCCGCGGAATTTGCCAAGATTTACAATTTGGATGTTAATGTTATTCCCACCAATCGTCCGATGGTCCGCATTGATTATCCTGATGTGGTCTTTCGAACGGAAAAAGAAAAATTCAATGCCATTGCCGACGAAATTAAGGAATATCACGACCGCGGTCAGCCGGTGTTGGTGGGGACGATTTCCATTGAAAAGTCAGAACGGCTTTCGACGCTTCTCAAGCAGCGAGGGATCAAACATCATGTCTTAAACGCCAAGTTTCATGAGAAAGAAGCGGAAATTATTGCCTTGGCTGGTCAAAAGGGGGCCGTGACGCTGGCAACGAATATGGCCGGTCGCGGCACGGACATTCTCTTAGGAGGCAGCCCTGAGGCGTTGTTCAAGCAGCAGGTCATTTACAAGGATGAAGGCCTGACGGAAGAACAACAGGCTGAGGCGTATGAGAAAATTAAGCGTGAATGTGAAGAAAACAAGGTCGAAGTCTTGGCTGCAGGTGGAGTGCACATTGTCGGTACTGAACGACATGAAAGTCGACGTATCGATAATCAGCTTCGAGGTCGAGCTGGCCGTCAAGGTGATCCTGGTTCCTCTCGATTCTTTCTGTCGTTGGAAGACGATTTGATGCGAATTTTTGCGTCGGAGCGTGTGTCAAACCTGATGCTGAAGTTGGGGATGGAAGAGGGCGTGCCGATTGAACATCGCATGGTCAGTAAGTCCATTGAAAATGCTCAGAAGAAAGTTGAAGGCCATAATTTTGAAATCAGAAAGCACCTTCTTGAATATGATGATGTGATGAATAAGCAACGTGAGATAATTTATGAACATCGCTCGATGGTGTTGGGCGCTGAGGATTTATCATCAGAAATTGAAGAAATGATCACGGATACCATTGACTCCTTAGTCGACACCTATTGCCCGGAAGAGCAATATGCCGAAGAGTGGGATGTTGACGGGTTTGTGGAACAGGTTCATGGACAGTTTGGTCTTGATTTCCTTCGTCCAGATGAACTGAAAGAGATGGGCCGGGAAGGTGTGAAAGAGGAAGTCAGGGAACATGTTCAGCAGGCGTACAAAGATAAAGAAGCACGCTCTGCCGAAGAGCAAGGCGTGACCTCGGAGATGTTCAGATACTTAGAAAAAATGGTTTTGCTGCAAGTGATCGATCAACAATGGAAAGATCATTTGTTGGGGATGGATCAGTTGCGCGACGGGATTGGGCTCCGCGGGTATGGGCAGAAAGATCCGTTAGCAGA
>BQIX01000211.1 GCA_021604145.1 Nitrospirales bacterium | reverse complement strand
GTCTTCTGGGTCAACGTCATCATGTTCCTCCTGGAGGCCGGAGCGGGGATTCTGTCGCATTCGACGGCTCTTTTAGCCGATTCGGTCGATATGTTAGGTGATGCCATTGTGTATGGATTCAGCCTCTATGTCATTGGACGAGGAGAAATATGGCAAGCCCGCGCTGCTGCGTTAAAGGGCATCATCATGGCCCTATTTGGTGTCGGGGTTTTTGTGCAGGTCGTGATCAAAGTTCTGCAGGACTTAGTGCCGGTTGCTGAAGTCATGGGCGTGTTCGGTTCGCTTGCACTTACGGCCAATGTTTTTTGTCTCATTCTGCTATGGCGACATCGGCATGACGACATTAATATGCGATCGTCTTGGGTCTGTTCCCGAAACGACGTGATTGGCAATGCAGGCGTGCTGTTCGCGGCCCTGGGGGTCAGTTTCACTGGCTCGGCATGGCCGGACATCGCGATTGGATTATTGGTGGCCGCGATATTTTGTCGGTCGGCAATCCTGGTGCTCCGTGAGGCCAGGCAAGAATTTCTGCTTTCACCTTGATTCCCCTTCAATGTCTCTTGCCTCGAAAAAGGTTTTCCCATTAAGATATCCCATATGCAATCACTGCCAAAACTATTGGCTCTGTTCCTCGTCACCCTCTTTCTTTCATTCAGCTTCAATGCCTATGCTTGTTTGATTCCTATTTACAGTGGCATGAAAGTCAGCGAGGGAAGTGATTGCTCCAAGCCTGGAGAAGAGCCTGCTTCTCAATTCTGTAAAGGCTTTAAATCTCTCGCGGTCCAATCCGGTCCAGATCTTTCTTCCTCAGTTCTTTCTAACGTCGTCCAGACCGAAAGTCTTGTCCTTGCCTTTCTTGTCCCAATCACTCCAAAGTATTTTTGCTTTAAACCTGAGAGAAGCCAGCTTGTATCCTCAAGGGATATCTGTGTCCTGATTTCTGTTTTTCGTATTTGATACCTTCCCGACCTTTTCTCCCAAGTTCATTTTCAGATATCAGTCATCACGAGCCAATCTTTCTGAAGTGTCAAGAAAGATATTGCCGAGCCTGATTTCCTGCCCTTGTATTTTTCATGAGCGGCAAGAGAATTGGGTTTGATTTGGAGGGTAGTATGAAACCAGTACCAAGGGTATGCGTGACATTTGTTGTCCTCAGTACTGTTTGGTTTGGATCGTTTAATGTGGCTATGGCCAAGTCATCTAAGGAAACCATTACGTTTTTGGAATTACAACCATTGATCCAAGAAGCACTTCAGCGTAATCCAGAGGTGGCCGCGGCTCGGGAACAGGTGACGGTCATGCAGGAACGGATTCTTCAAGCCGGGACGCTTGAAGATCCCGAAGTGAAAATTCAGCTTTGGAATACTCCGGAGACACTGGATGTCACCAGGACACAACGGACGATTTACGGACTTGCTCAGCGCTTCCCAGTTCCCGGTCTTTTGTCACAAAAAGAATTGATTGCCGCACGGGAAGCGAGTCAAATTGAGCAACGATTGGCTGCCAAAATTCTCGATATCACGGCTTCTCTCAAGGCGGCCTACTATGAATTGTTCTATGCTGAGAAAGCGATGGATGTGCATCACGCTCAAATCATGCTTTTGAAGCAATTTTTCAAGATTGCCAATGCCAAATTTAAAGTGGGAAAAGGGACGCAAGTTGATGTTCTTCGGGCACAAGTCGAGCTGTCCAAACTCTTTCAGCACTTACCGGTTCTCGATCAACGAAAAGAAACGGCACAGGCTCAATTAAATATTCTTCTCGATCGTGATCCACAGTCTTCCCTTGGGGTGCCTCGTCAACCACCGCTGCAGTCTTTGGGGTATTCCCTTGAACATATGCAGGAGCATGCTCTTCGCTCCCGTCCCGAACTTCAGGAGGCCGAGTTCGCTATTGCGCAATATCAAGCTGCGACGAAGTTAGCCAGACTGCGTTATTACCCGCAATTGCGCGTGGAACTTCAGCGCTGGCAGAACATCAATGCCGATAATGGTTTTGGTGGGAATGTGACGCTGAACATCCCTTTTTCCTTTTGGACGAAATCCAAATATGACGCGGGTGTCCGAGAGGCTTCAGCTCAAGTGGCGACGGCCAAAGCGAGAAAAAGAACGTTAGAAAATTTTACAAAATTTCAGATTAAGGATTTGGTAGCGCAAATTCAGGCAATCGACCAGATAGTAACCCTATTTCACTCCACTGTTCTTCCTCAGGCCAAACAGACACTTCAGGCGGCCAATGCCGGCTATCGGACGGATCGGACGGATTTCTTGGATCTTATCGATGCCGAGCGAGCATTGCTGAATTATCAGCTTGATTATTTTCGAGCACTCGCAGATCGGGAACAACAACTGGCCCATCTCGAACAAGTGGTTGGCAAAGAGCTTTAAGGAGACAGAGGATGCCTAGTTTTACCGCACGACAACGGCGACTGATATTCGTGGGAATGGTTATCGGAACCCTGATTGTGATCATGATTGTATTTCACAACACGATATGGACAACCGTCCAACCGCTGATTGCGACCGTATCAGACGAGAAGGGCAATACGGAATCATCCATGAACAGCAAGGAAGCAATGCCCGGACAGTCTTCCACGGAGATGCGAACGAGTCAGGCGTATGCCATGGTCAAACCGGCACGCCAGCAGTTAATTGGCGTGAAAACAGCCGCGGTGAAAAGGCAGTCGCTCCAGACCATCATCCGGGCGGTTGGAAGAGTGGAGTATGACGAACAGCGCATTACGCATGTCAATCTCCGGATGGAGGGATGGGTAGAGGATCTCTTCGTTGATTCTACGGGGCAACTCGTGCGGAAGGGACAACCGCTGTTCACACTCTACAGTCAGGAACTCGTGGCCACTCAGGAGGAATATCTTCTGGCATTGCGCGCGAAAGAGGATATCCGGAACAGTCCGCTGCTGGATGTGCGGGAGCAGGGCGAACAATTGCTGGAGGCCTCCCGCGACCGGCTCCGGTTGTGGACGATCACGGACAACCAGATTGAGAAATTGGCCCGCCGTGGCAAACCCCAAACATATGTCACCATTTTTTCTCCAACAGCAGGGTACATCGTAGACAAGAAGGTCTTTAAGGGTATGTATGTCAAGCCAGAGATGACCGTGTACTCCATTGCCGATCTCTCCACCATATGGGTGCTGGCAGATATTTATGAATACGAAATTCCCTTTATTCAGCTTGGGCAGGCGGGAGTTCTGACTCTCGATGCCCATCCCAGCGAAACCTTCCATGGAGAAATTACCTATATCTATCCATACCTGAACCAACAAACACGCACGGTAAAGGTTCGTCTTGTCTTCAAGAATCCAACACTTAGGCTAAAACCTGAAATGTATGGAACAGTCCGCATTCAAGTGAATCGGGGAGAGAAGCTCGCCGTCGCGGAAGAAGCGGTTCTCGATTCGGGAACCAGGACGATGGTGTTTGTGGTGCGAGGCGAAGGCCTATTCGAACCTCGCGAGGTTCGTCTTGGACCGAAAGTCGGGTCCTATTATGAGGTGGCGGAAGGTCTTCAGAAAGGTGAACGCATTGTTACATCCGGCACATTTCTTCTCGATTCGGAAAGCAAGCTCGCGGCGAGTACGAATATGATGGGGGCACTAGGTATGGGCGGGGTCAAAATGGAGCAGGCCCAAATGGGGCAGATGGACATGGGCGGCATGAAAAGGGGTGAAATGGGGCAGGATAAGAATAGGTCACAAGTGGAGACAACCGCCACAAAGAAAAAGACAGCCGACGGACTCACGCTGGGCTTTTCCACGGATCCAACACCAGCACGCATGGGAGATAACCGAGTTCACGTCACAATAACCGACATCAATAACAAACCGGTCTCCGACGCCAAAGTCCAATTGACCTATACCATGCCCATGTCAGGGATGATTCCCGCCACTGTTCCCATGGCAGGTGGAGAGCCAGGAATGTATAAGGCGAAGGTGAATCTTGGCATGGCCGGACAATGGGGTCTCACGATCGAGGTTCAACGTTCGGGGCAACCCGAGGTCAAGGAAACCTTTTCTGTGATGGTAGGAGGAAAGATGTCCGGCATGTCGGGCATGTGAGTCATTTACCATGATTGAACGGATTATTGACTGGAGCGCTCGTAATGGATTCCTGGTGGGAATCCTCACCCTGTTTCTGATGGGTTGGGGAATCTGGGCGGTGTACCACACGCCCCTGGATGCCCTGCCCGATCTATCAGATGTGCAGGTGATCGTCTTTACGGAATGGCCGGGCCGTAGTCCCGATCTGGTGGAAGATCAAATCACCTATCCTATCGTCACCTCGATGTTAGGCGCTCCACGCATTAAGTATGTCCGGGGACAATCATTTCTGGGATTATCGTTTGTCTACATCGTGTTTCAAGACGGGACCGACATGTATTGGGCCAGAAGCCGAGTGGTGGAATATATGCAGGGGCTTACGGGAAAACTCCCGGAAGGGATTTCGCCGACACTGGGACCCGATGCCACCGGCGTGGGATGGGTGTATCAATATGCGCTGGTGGACGAGAATGGTGAGAATAGTTTGGCCGATCTTCGATCATTCCAAGATTGGTATCTTCGCTATTGGTTGCAAAGTGTGCCGGGGGTGGCAGAAGTAGCTTCGATTGGCGGGTTCGTCAAACAATATCAGGTTCAGGTCGATCCGGTGAAATTGCAAGGATACGGTATCGGTCTGCCGGAGGTCATTCGGGCGATCCGCCGCAGCAATAATGAAGTGGGCGGCCGAGTGATTGAGGCGAGTGAACGCGAGTATATGGTACGAGGTCGGGGGTATGTCCAATCGCTTGACGACCTTCGAAAGATTTCCCTTGGGACGGACGGCCAGGGCACACCCATAACGATTCACGAAGTGGCAACGGTCACTCTCGGTCCTGATCTTAGGCGAGGCATTGCGGAATTAAATGGACAAGGAGAAACGGTCGGGGGCATCGTGGTCATGCGTTATGGCGAAAATGCTCTGGAAGTCATCCAACGTGTCAAAGAAAAGCTCAAAGAGATCACTCCCTCCATTCCCGAAGGTATCCGGATCGTTCCAGTGTATGATCGTTCCAGTCTGATTCTTCGTGCGATCGCCACCCTGAAAGAAAAGCTGATTGAAATCAGCATCGTCGTCAGTCTGATAAGCGTACTGTTCTTGTTTCACTTGCGCTCAGCCTTAGTTCCGATCCTGTTACTGCCCGTGGCGATTCTTTTATCGTTTATTGCCATGTATTACATAGGCGTCACGTCCAACGTCATGTCTCTTGCGGGGATTGCGATCGCGATCGGTGCCATGGTGGATGCCGTCATCGTGATGGTGGAAAATGCTCACCGTCGATTAGAGGAATGGGAGCAACAAGGCCGTTCTGGTCCGCGGGATGACGTCATTATTCAAGCTGCTCGGGAGGTAGGGAGGCCGCTCTTTTTTTCATTGCTGATTATTACCGTCTCTTTTCTCCCTATTTTTACACTGGAAGCGCAGGAAGGACGGTTGTTCAAGCCGCTGGCCTACACGAAATCCTTCGCGATGTTTTTTGCCGCCTTAGTGTCCATCGGCTTAGCCCCCTTATTCATGCGATGGTTCATTCGTGGACGGATTAAGCCGGAACGGCAGAATCCTCTCAACCGGGTTCTCATATGGGCGTATACCCCGGTATTGAAAGGGGTGTTGCGCGTCCGATGGTTGGTGGTTGTCTTAGCCGTGATCGCAATGATTGCCGTCATTCCTCTCTACAACCGATTAGGCTCAGAATTCATGCCCCCGCTCAATGAAGGGACGATACTGTTTATGCCGACCAGCATTCCAGGAATGTCCATTCAGCAAGCTTCCAAAATTCTTCAAACGCAGGATCGGCTGTTGAAAGAATTCCCTGAAGTGGACCAGGTCATGGGGAAAATGGGCCGGGCCCGCACCGCGACTGATCCGGCTCCATTAAACATGGCTGAGACCATCGTTACCCTAAAACCTGAGGATGACTGGCGGCCCGGCATGACGTGGGACAAGCTCATTTCCGAAATGGATCAAAAGGTGAAATTTCCAGGTATGCCGAATATTTGGTGGATGCCGATTCAAACTAGGACGGAGATGCTCGCGACCGGCATTCGAACCAGCCTAGGCATTCGCATTCTAGGGCCGCAATTAGATGAACTGGAAAAAATCGGCATGCAAATCGAAAGCTTGCTTCAACCATTGAAGGGCACTCGCAGTGCGTATGCCGAACGAGTCACGGGAGGATATTACCTAGATATCGACGTCGACAGGGTGGCTGCATCTCGTTATGGTCTTACCGTTGGAGATGTGCAGGATGTGATCGAATCCGCAATCGGAGGAAAGAACATTGCCTGGACAGTCGAGGGCAGGGAACGCTATCCCATCAATGTGCGATATCCACGTGATCTGCGACAGGATGTGGACGCGCT
>BQIX01000210.1 GCA_021604145.1 Nitrospirales bacterium | reverse complement strand
TGGGTTTCATGGTTACACTCGTATCGATGAACCATATAAATATCAAAATATGATTCGAATTCAACCGATTAAGATTAAGCGTGGATGTTGGATTGGTCAAAATGTGGTGGTGTTTCCAGGCGTGACGATTGGTGAGATGACGATTATTGGTGCGAATAGTGTGGTTACGAAAAGTATCCCTGATCGTTGTATTGCGGTTGGAGCCCCGGCCAAAATCGTTAAACGATGGGATGTAGATTGTGCCGAGTGGGTGGTCGTTACCGATCAGACGGATTAGCGCTCTCCTATATTTTAGCCGTCTTCATTTTAAATTCCTGTTAAACCCTTGATCGTCGTAGGTCGATCTGGGACTTCGAGTAATATGAGAATCCTCTATATTTGTAATAATCTTGCAACGTTCATTTTGAATGAGATTGTGGAGCTGAAGCAACTTGGTCATGAAATCCTTATCCTGGCTGAAGGGAGTAGCAGAATTCATCAAGTGCTAAATGAACCAATTATCCATCAACATGGACTCGAAAATGGTTTTTATCGGTTTTCTCGTGCCTCGACGAGATCTGAGAAATATATGGCTTTTTTCCCATGGTTGATTCGAGATTTTTTTTCGCATCCTATCTATGTGAGTAAGGCCTGCTCATATCTTTTGACTCATTATCCCAGTCCCAAGTATGGAGTTGTTGATTATCTGGATATACGACATTTTTTTGATAAGAATATTGATGTCATTCATTCTCCGTTTTCGATTCCATCTGTTATTGATAAAGTTTCGTTATTATCCAAAGTCCTTCATGTTCCCTATACTTTATCTTTTAAAGCCCATGATATCTGGGAAAGAGAAAATTTGTCTGGTTCAAAGAAGCGGATCGCGAAGGTTAAGGGAGCATCTCGGATATTTACGATTGCAAAATACAATAGAGATTACCTGATGACGCAATTAGAACTTGATGAGGACATACAGGTTATTCATGATGCGATCAATGTTGATATGTTTAAACAAATAGCATCAAAAAATGTGAAGAATTCTATCATTGCTGTGGCGAGGTTGGCGTCGGATAAAGGACTTCATTATCTTATCAAAGCTTGCCACATCTTACATCAGCGCAACGTCGAGTATACATGTACAATAGTTGGAGAGGGGCCAGAAAAACAGGCCTATGAAAAACTTATTTGCGAATTGCATATTCCAAATATTTGTTTTACAGGGTATTTACCGAATAGCCAAGTTTGCCAGCTGTTGCAGTCTCAAACTGTTTTTGTCTTACCAAGCATTATCCATTGTAATGGTCATAGTGACATTCTGGCGAATGTCATAAAAGAAGCGATGGCGATGCAGCTCCCTGTTGTGACGTCAGACATTCGTGGTGTCGATGAGCTAGTCATTGATGAAGTCAATGGTCTCTTAGTACCACCTGATAACTGTGAGGCTATTGCCGATGCCATTGAGCGGATCTTCAAGAACCCTGATCTTGGAAGAAAGATGGGGCAGCAGGGAAGGATCAAGGTCGAGCAGGAGTTTAATATTAAAACCGAGGTGAGGAAAATTGAAAAAATTTTTGTCGACGTCAGTAGCGAGAAAAAGGTATGACAATTTCAAGAGTCGCACGCGATAAGAAAACAAAATGTTCTTGCTAGAAAATGAATACGTTGAAGATACTTTAAAGGATTTGATAATCGTTGAACATCGGAGTTCAAAAGGTTTGTTGCCTTTCAACATACGAATATAAAGGCAGATTGAAGGAATGATGTCTAAGTTAGTCACAATAGGAATTCCTACATATAACAGGGCAAATGCATTTTTGCCTCAAGCGCTTGAGAGTGCGATTGCACAAACATACGAAAATCTTGAAATTATTGTTTCTGATAATTGTTCTACTGATAATACGGAAACGGTCGTTAAGGGGTATGGTGATCCTCGCATCAAGTATTTTAGGCACGGTAAAAACATTGGTCCGTTAGGCAATTCCAATTTTTGCCTTGAACAGGCTCAAGGGGAGTATTTTCTGCAATTACATGATGACGATGTCATTGACCCGGACTTTATTGAGGTGTGTATGAAGGCTGAACGCACGTTTCCTGGCGTTGGAGTAATACGAACTGGCGTTCGCGTCATTGATGGCGAGGGAACGGTTACACAGTCAAATCCCAATACGGTAGAGGGCTCATTGTTAAAAGACTTTTTTCTTGCATGGTTTGAAAATAAAACGTCTTGGTATCTGTGTAACACAATATTTCAGACTAAAGGACTAAAGGAAGATGGTGGGTTTCACTCAAAACGGCATCATGTCAGTGATGGGGTAGCGATTGTCTATTTGGCTCAAAAATATGGTTGGGTTGATGTCAAGGATATCAAGGCAAGCTTTCGAAAACATGCGCAAGAGATCACGGCATCGGTGGCCGTTATGGATTGGTGTGTGGATTATCAAGCATTGTTGCAACAAATGTATTCAGTTACTAACAATGATGAAGAGGTTAGAACTAAAGGCGGACGGTTTTTTTCAAAAATGAACTACCAACGAGCTGATTTGATTCCATCCGCGGGTAAACGACTTGTGATATTTTTGAGAATTTACCACATGTTTCATTACACCTTGCCCCCAGATGCTTATGTTTTTCCATCATCTATTTGGAGCATTCTGCGCTCGATTAAGAGGCTGTGTCATATATGAGTTGCCTCGAAAAGCTTTTGTAATGAATTTCTATTGCCGGTAGAAAAAGTTTCAATAAGGACAGATGGAACTATTAAAATATACTCAGTAAGCAATGAACAAGTAAACCAGAAAACCTGCATATTTAGGGTGATGTGTCTTATGATTTCCTTTGAGGGTTTTGCCAAGGATTAGCATAACATATCGAGTTCTAATTCCCTCCTACCTTTGTTTCTTATGCCATTCTTTTTGAATTCCAATTTTTGGAAAATCCTTTTCAGCCTTGTGATAGGTTTGTGTCTCTATTGGCCTGTTCGGTGGTGGGTGAATGAATATCATGTGTTCTTGGTTGTCGGTGTGTTAATTTTGGGTACGTTCGTGAAAGTCCAGAATAAGGAAAATCAAAGAAATGCGTCTATGCTATTTCTTTCAATATTTTTGATGTGTGTGATGATAGAGTATGGATTTTTGATGGCCGAGAGGTTTGTGCCTGCACCGACAATGGCGGATAAAAAGTTTACGTGTGGACCTTCTACCCCAATGGGTCGGTCGGATGCAGACTTAGGGTATCGAGGTATCTCAGGACCTATTGTCTGTTCGTTTGAACTTCGGCGTGGTCCTCATGACATACATCAGGGGACCTATACGCTGGACAAACACGGTTTTCGGGTCACTCCGGAAACGAATCCAAGCGGGGAGAACATTGTGTTTTTTGGAGGTTCTAACATCGTTGGAGAATTAGTTAATGATAACGAAACCCTTCCATACTATGTTTCTGAGCAACTAGACCATCGTTATCACGTTGTCAATCTTGGATGGTCCGGTTGGGGGCCTCATCAAATGCTTCGTCTGCTTGAAGCGGGTATCGTAACGCGTGTTGTCAAAAAACCACTTCGTGGTGCTGTATTCAAGACGGCCATATGGCATACTCAACGAGTGTTAGGGTATTCCCCTTGGGATCAAGAAGGCCCAAAGTATGAAAGAGATGTTGATGGGCATGTAGTCTATTCAGGACCATTTAAAACGGCGCGTCGTCTTAGGATTGAAAAATATATGAAGCAGAGTTACCTGATTCAATGGATATTCCATCGGGTACAAACAATTACTGCTGATGATGTAGAGCTCTACATTGATGTGATTGTACGGTCGTCGAATTTACTTCAGGAGCAGTACGGAGTCCCGCTGACGATATTATTTTTACCCTCTCCTGACTCACCAGAGCATTACGGAGGCTATACTGACGAGTTAATTATCCAACGTTTGAGGGAAGCGGATCTCACGGTTTTAGAAGGCTCGGATGTTATCAACGATTATTTTTCGTCAGAAATGAGTATCGAAGGCGATGGTCATCCGTCACCTGCAGCCTATTTCTTAGAATCACAACTCGTTGCATCATTTTTTCAACAGCAAGTGAAGTAGAGACGCTCGCCGTTCGATCTTGTCAGGGTTATGCTATGACTTATTATATATGAAGATCATATGGCCCTAAGCCATACCTAAAGATCCTATGTGAAACTTTATTACATCTACCATCTTGCTCATCGTTCTCGAAATTGATGACGACGTCATGAAAAATGATAGAAGTTCTAATATTCTTTGAACAGATCCAGGTGATTGGGAAAGTTGCTTGAAAGTAAACGAGGAAACATCGTTCATCCTTGAACCTAACGTAATGGTATATCATACACGATGACTTGTTCTTGGAATTGTCTTTCACTCTACGGTTGAACATATCACCGACCAGAGGACTATATAGAAATGTTTTTGAAGAAAGGATCCATTGTCAATGGCAGTCTGGGCATTTTTCCTTTCATTTGTTCTTGTGTCGATAGTTGCCATAGTTAAGCGAAATAATTTTCTACTCGCAATATGGTCGTTCGCTTTTTTGCTTTTTATCTTAGAGATTGGCTTTTGGGTTGGCGACTATATAACTCCAAATCCCAAAGTGAAGTATGCGTCATCGATTTCTTATAAGGAGAAAGATCCGATCCTTACGTTTTGGCATAAGCCAAATGCCCATGCACTAAGTTCGTCGTACATCGATACGACGGTGATATTTGAAAACGTTCCATATAATTTCGATCTTAAGGGCAGGAGAAATTCGATATCGATAGAAGGTCAGCCGTCTAAACATGCCCTGTTTTTTGGCGGCTCTTTTACATTTGGCGCGGGTGTTCCGCAAGACCAAACATTGCCATCAAATTTTCAACGAAGTTCGAAGGATCTATACCATTCATACAACTATGGTGGAGATGGGTTCGGTCCAGGAGCGATGTTTGTTCAATTGGATCGTGATGAGTTATTTGATGACATTACCCTCACGAAAGGAATTGCGGTGTATTCATTTATCGCCGCACATTTGACGAGATCGACCGCGTATGAGCTGGAATACTATCGTATTACCTATGAGAACCCATTTTTCTTTATCGATGAACAAAATGGCCAATTACACGGACCAATGGCCTATAGTCAGAAAGACGATCTTCGTCGGATCTTCTATGTATATCGAAATCTATGGAAACATTCGTACTTGTTTCGATTTATTGCAGGGAAAATGAATCCAACGTACATATCAAAAGATCGTGCAATGAGAACAACGGTCAAAATACTTATTGAATCGAAGAACAAATACAAGCGACGATTCGATGGAGATTTTTATGTACTTCTCTGGCCTCGCCGCAATGATCTTTTAGATATCCAAACCAATGCGGCCATGATTCAATTGCTCGCTGAAGAGGATATTCAAGTTATTGAGGTTCCGCCTATGCAAGACCAACGCACGGCGATTCTTCATCAGCTTGATCCGCATCCGAGTGCAAAAGAATATCAGTGGGTTGCTCAACATCTCTATGAGAACATACGGTGATGCGGTTTCCGTTCCGTTTCGTACAGTCGCCATTGTGACCTGGGAACGCATTTTCGCTGTATCGTTTGGACCTTGTTCTCCATTCATCATGGAAAAGTATTTCTCTGTGTTGTTCAATCGGTGATCATTCAACGCGAATCTTTGGCTGGTCATCCCTGTATTCTGTAACGGCGTCAGATGGAAGAGTCTGAAGTGGTCTTATGCAAAACAGTGCATGATTCATGAGAATTTTGATTATTTCCAGAAGTTTTCCAAGTGATTTTCATACGAAAGTACATGGTGCTTTTCAACGATTACGTATGTTTGTTGATAGCGCAAAGGAAATGGCCGAGATCGATCTGTTGTTTTATGTATCTCCAGATCTTGCGCTTGATGTCTCGTATGTAGAAAACATTCAACAGTCGTTCTTGGAGTATTGGAACGTCAAGGTCACCCTATTTCTTTGTCCAAGTCGGAAATATCATGCTGCATCGACTCAGACAGGGAAGTTGCTCAATTATCTGAGGGAGAGCCTGGGGTTTTTTAATCAACCTGGATATTATGAGATAAGTGGTCAGCAGCAAGTTGACGCATTTGAAGCCTGTTTGAACCGAAGCCCGGATGCCATTATCGTTGACCGCTTACAAGCAATGTGTCCGTTATTGAAGTCAACGCGCATATTATCTCCCGTTTTCTTAAATCTCGATGATATTGATCATGTGGCATTGATTCGCACGGCACAGAGCAAGCCATTATGGCGTTCCCGATTTCTTCTGTATCTTCGTATTCCCATGGTTGTATGGGCTGAACGTCGAGCCATACAATTGTCTCGTTACACGTTTGTTTGTTCGGATGTCGACCGTCGCTATCTTCGACAATATTGGCGTTTGCCAAATGCCGTAACGATCCCCAATGCAGTGACGATGCCAACCTTGTATCCACTGGCAGATGAGCCGACGCTGTTGTTCATCGGCTCTTACACGTAT
>BQIX01000209.1 GCA_021604145.1 Nitrospirales bacterium | reverse complement strand
TGAACTTGCGGCATCGAGTGTGGCCAATTGATCCATCCAGCGTGGAAGTGTGGTTTCCAAGTGTTTGCACGTTTTCTGAAGTCGATAGGTAAAGCTGAGATCCCACGGGATGACGGCATTAATGAGCATGTGTATCAAGGGGTGGGCTTTGACGCTGAGTCCCGAGCAGATACGGGCTAATTGTTGTGTGAGCACGGTGGGTTTATCTTTTTGGGTCCTCATGGGTGAGCACAGTTGTGCTATCTGCGGTTGTTGAACAAAGCGACGATTCTCGAGAAGCCGAAAGACGGCGACGAGCTTTTCAAGTTCGTGGTGAAGGTCGAGCACTCGTCCAAACACCGGGGCAATATGTCCGGCGGTATAGAAATACAAAGTCACGTAGAGTCCGAAGGATAGAACCCAATATCCTGAAATTTGGCCATTGGCGGCTAAGATTCCTAACACCGCAGTTGAGAGGCAGAGCGCGATTGACGCGAATAATCGTAGAGAGAGATGTGGAATGGTCACGCCCAGCTTAAGTGCCTCATGGATTCGGTTCGCATCGAGTGGGTGCTCGCTGACGAGTCGAGCTTCGAGTCTCACGCGGTCCCGCAAGAGTGGGAGTTGTGAAGTTTCTTTGACAAGGTTTTGTCGAGCTGTCCAGTCAGAGAATGTTAAGAAGTGTTCGTTTTCCTCTAGGAGCCATTCACCCAATCGGTGTTGACCTGGGAGAGAAAAGGTGGTGTCGAGTAATTGCAGGAGCGATTGTGTTCCGATAATATCCAAATCGTTGGCATACGGATGATTGGCTGCGGCGCTAAAGTTTCCTGTGGGAATCGATGACCAATCCAGACGAAGGCGAGCCAGGTTTGAGTACTTGATTTCTTTCCAGCGTTGAAGCCGATGTATTCGACTCTTGAGTCTGCCGTGAAAATATGTCACGGTGATGAACAGTATGAAAAATCCAAGCAGCGCCAGGTTTCCTGTATGAAACCATTCGCTCTTATACAACGCTAAGCAGACCGCAAAGGCGGTGAAAAATATCACGAGTCGCCATCTCGTAAAGTATGTACTCGCTTGTGTTCCGGCGATGAGTAGGCGTTCGGCTTTGGCAATGCCTTGCTCAATCGTGCGTGTTCGTTTGTGGTTGATGGTGTTTTTCATCTTATCTGCCGACCATACCGACTCCTCACTTCATCGTCAATCTTTATGAATTCCTTTATTGATGTCCATATCGCTGCCTCAGTCAGTGCGACGGAATTGGCTGGTCTCCTTGTTGATGATCATATGCTGGGAGTTTGGGAGCAAGATGGTCTGATTCACATCTACTATCATCATGATGCCTGGACTGACGAGATGCTGGTGAAGATTCAGGATGCGATTCGACAATTAGGAGGACCGTTTGAGCCTGATCAGATTGCGGCACATGTGGTGCTTGAGCAGGATTGGAATACACGATGGTCCGAATCGGTTCAACCTATTCACATTGGTCAGCGGATTCTTATCCGGCCAAGTTGGACGACGGCAGAAATTCCAGAAAATGGGATTGAACTGATTCTTGATCCCAGGCAAGCCTTTGGAACTGGCCATCATATTACCACGCAGTTGCTGGCTGAATGGTTAGAAACACGAATTCAAGGCAGGGAGCGTGTGTTGGACGTTGGAACGGGGAGTGGTCTTTTGGCGATGCTGGCGTTGCGGTTGGGCGCGACGTTCGCTTTAGGCATCGATCATGATGCTGTGGCTATTGCTTGTGCCAAAGACTATGCGCAGGTGAATCATTTTGGTGCGGAGCTTGAACTTCGCACATTGGATATTCAGGCTTTGCCTGATGAGTCATTTGACTTCATTATCGCCAATATCGATAGGCGAATATTATTCGCAGGGTGTCAGTCTTTGACACGAGTGTCGAGTGCGAACACTGACTTATGCTTGTCTGGTATTCTTGTTGACGATCAAGAGGAAATTGTTGCTCACTATATGAAGCATGGATGGTGTTGTGTCGAGGTGAAGAGACGAGAAGATTGGGTGTCGGTATGGTTACAACGCGAAGTTGACGGACTTATTCAGGCTGGTGCTCAAGATAATCAATAAGGGCATGATAGGTGAAGGCTCGAGTTTGTGCTTTGGAGGGTTTTTCGTCGACCAGTTTTTGTTCAAGCCAGACGGTCTCGGTAATATGGGCGCGGGCCTGATCGCATAGCGTCCACATTTGATGAAGGAATTCCACGTGCAGCCCAACTTGAACGCCCTCCGATTCAATTCGGTCATCTAAGATCGCCAGTAAATCTGAAATGGCTTGATCGGTGTGATACGGCGGGGAAGCGTATCCAAATGACTGAGACGCAGCTTCTTCTTGCTTGGCCTGTTCGACCAAGTCATGCATATATTCTTTAAGCAATCCTATGACACGTCCGGGTAAGCGCATGGTCTTCTCAACAAGCTACATCCCTTCCATATGCACCATAATTGGAAACTGTGTTTGGAGCAAGATCATACAGACATTTATAACAACTGTGAGGAATGTTCAGCATTCTGCATCAAGCGGCATCTATAGGTGTGAAAGTGAGAGGCCGTAAAGTTTGTTCTTTTCAAGAACAATGAGATAAAGCCCAAATTGAGTTGAATGTTGACGAAGGTCGGTAAATGGATGAAATGACGAGAAGCCCAGAAATTTTGACAAACAGGACATTTCAGTTGAAAATTATGATCATATGTTGCTTGTTCGCCTTAACTTTTTAAGCGAGCGTTTGGTATAAGTAAAAAGGTAGTTTTATACGAATTGCATACTGGCTTCATGAAATGTGAAGTGAGAGGGAGACCTGTTCTGATGCGAAGATTTTACCTGATCACATACATCGGTGTCTTATGGTTTGGAATTTTTGTTTCGAGTGCCATCGCTGAACAAACGGCCCAAGAGCTGAGTGCGCGTGCACTGGAAGAATGTCAGAGAGGGCGCATTGCTACTGAGCGAGATGTTCGAATGAAGCATTTTGAACAGGCAGAGGTTATTGCTGAACAAGCCATTCAAGCTGATGACAATCATGCGGAAGCTCACTTTTCGCTATTTTGCACATTGGGCGAACAAATGCGTATTGATGGCGAGCCAACGATTGGTGCAATCTTCGGGTATAACCGGATGATGGACGAATTAAATCGAACGCTTGAACTAGCCCCTGATCATATTGATGCGCTGTCTTCAAAAGGTACCCTGCTTGTCAAGCTTCCCAGTATTATGGGAGGTGATTCAGCGAAAGGTGTGGAAATTCTTCGAGAAGTCATCAAGCGGGAACCGATGGCAATCAATGCGCGACTAGTCATTGCCGAAAGTATTGCTGATGACGGGAAGCATGAGGAGGCTTTAAATTTAGCCATGACTGCGCTCAAGATTGCCAAGGACCAAAATCGTCAAGATCTCATTCCTGAAGCAGAAGAAACGCTTGCCAATCTCCAGAATGGTACGGGGAAGCATTAACAACATATTTCCGCGTAAGGTTGACCGTTGACTGTATTTCCAGCATTTTGGTCTTTTCCCAATACACTTCAGATTTAGTCTAGCCCCAAAGTTCTTTTAACCGCTGGTCTCTGCCACAACTGTATCGATAAAATTTATACCGTAAAGGATTTTTTTGATAATAATCCTGATGGTAGTCTTCGGCAGGATAGAACTCCATGGCTGCGGAGATTTCGGTGGCGATCTTTTCTGGAAATGTTTTTGTTTCTTCGATTAACTTTTTTGATGCTTCAATCAATTGTCGTTGTTCAACAGTATGATAAAAAATTTCCGGTCGATATTGATCACCATGGTCACAGAATTGTCGATCTGGCGTTGTCGGATCGATATTTTTCCAATAAACTTCGAGCAGAGCAGCATACGTGATCTTACTCGGATCATAAATCACCTCGATCGCTTCAGCATGTCCCGTTCCTCCAGCGGAAACTTCCTCGTATGTTGGATTAGCTGTATGTCCTCCGATATATCCTGAGGTTGTTGAAATCACACCTTCCAGCTTGTCATAGGGTGGTTCCATACACCAAAAGCATCCACCGGCAAAGGTGGCTTTTTCGTAGTTCATTTTGTCGGTATTGGGGGAAGATGCTTGTGACGGTCCTATAAGAACCATCGCACTGAATGTCAAAAGGCCTATGATTCCAATGTATTTCATAAGTTATGCTCCTGGTTATAGCCGATTCAATTAATGTCCAAGGTCTGAAGTGTTCAATGCCGCAAAGATAATATTAGTGTAGCACATGGAAATTAATTGGATTCGCTATAATACCCAAAGTTTAGGTTTTAATACTTTGATGTATGTCTAACTTTGCCTACGTGAACAGTGCCCCAGCTAAACATGACATGTCCTATTCTACCCATAGAGTCCAAAGATATGGTGATTTGTTACACGACTCATCCGCTCACTAAACCGAGGTCTGTTCCCGTGCGAAATTGTCGCTGCCGAAGGTTTCTGTACGCAACGCATTTCCCAGGTCGTGGTGCCCTAGGATATAGGTTACCTCGCTGGGCTGTGTTGAGCAGAAGGTATTTGTGAGTCAGGTTGATTGGCGGTATGGCTGTTCTTATCACGAGCGGATGAGTCGGCTTCCGCTCACCAATCCTAGGTCTGTTCCCGTGCGAAAGTGTCGCTGCTGAAGGTTTCCGTACGCAACGCATTTCCCATATCGTGGTGCCCCAGGACATGGGTTATCTCGCTGAGCTGTGTTGAGCGGAAGGTATTTGTGAGCCAGGCTGATCGGCGGTATGGCTGTTCTTATCACGAGCGGATGAGTCGGCCTCCGCTCACCAAACCTAGGTCTGTTCCCGTGCGAAATTGTCGCTGTCGAAGGTTTCCGTACGCAATGCATTTCCCATGTCGTGGTGCCCTTGTGCATCGATCCTCATGATAGTCGGCATCGATTTAACTGCGTTTACAAGCAAGGCCGATAGAAGGTACGGTTGTTCTCTGACTTGCGGAAGAGTTGGCTTTCTGCGCACGAATGTTCGAACGCGTATGGTAATGAAAATGATGCTTCCCGATTATATTAAACCCGATTTAGAGATTTTATTTGTTGGGATCAACCCAGGGACAAAATCTGCAGAAGTCGGTCATCATTATGCTGGTCATTCCAACAGATTTTGGAAGCTGCTCCATGAGGCCGGACTTGTTCCGTGTCCGGTGACGTACAAGGATGATTGGCGATTGCCGGACTGGGGTTTAGGGTTGACTAACATCGTGGCGCGTACAACTTCAGGTAGCGGTGATCTGACGAAATCTGACTATATTGCGGGGCGAGCAATTTTCGTTGAGAAAGTTCGCCGGTATTGTCCTCGAATTATTGCCTTGCTTGGCGTCACGCTTTATCCTGTTGTTTTTCCGAAGGACATGCGTTCTGGTCACCGTTGGAAACAGGCGTCTATCAAGTCTCAAGTGGGCCTTGCGCCTGAATTGCTGGAAGGTGCACATGTCATGGTGCTTCCGAACCCGAGTGGCCGTAACGCACATTATTCCTATCACGATATGCTGGAAAGTTTTTCTGAGTTGAATCGAGTGCGGAAGGAACTTTCCAATCCTGACTGAATTACTGAAATCCTTTATTTTTTCTTCAAAAGGAGCAATCCATGAAGTGTTGGAAGAAGTCAGTCGTGATTCACGCAGCCATCTTTTTGTTGAGCATCCCACAAGGATTCCTCACGAATGCCTGGTCTTCCCAACCACATGACGCTATCGAAACAGCCAAGCATGCCACGGTTGGCGTCTTGCAGCATGATGCGGCTGATACCGCTCATCAATCTGTACAGTCACAGTTTGCCATCCGGGGATCAGGTGTCCATCTTGGTGAAGGCTACATCTTGACGGCGAGACATGCGGTCGAGCGTTTAAAAGGAGGCAAGACAGAGATTCCTCAAACGATTCAGGTTCTCACTGATGGGTTAGCAGAATTACCTGCCAAATTAATCGGTGTCAATAGGTTTCTCGATGTGGCGTTGTATCAAATTGAAATACACTCCTATCCAGATGAACTTTCATCTGTCAGATTTGAAAAAAGTGAATCACGGCAAGGTGATGAGGTGTTTACGGTTGGATACCCTCTTGGATGGGGACCCGCGTTATCTTTTGGTCGATTGGGGAATCTTCAAACATTTTTACCAACGGCTCAATCACGGCTGTTGCAGGTCGATCTTTCGGCTTGTAGCGGAAATTCTGGTGGAGGACTGTTTGGGGCTGATGGCCACCTCGTTGGTCTGGTTCATGCCATTATTCAGACCAACACAGAAAGTCATGAGCGTCGATGCAGTCGATTTGCTTTTGCGATTCCCGGTCCGTTGATTGAGAAAATCGTGAGCGCATTAAAAATTGGAGAAACCCATACGTTTCCAAAAATCGGTATACGTATGACGGTTGTGAAAGTTGATCAGCAATGGCGAGTGGCTGCCGCGAAGGCGAAGGGGCCTGCACGAAAAGCTGGGGTAAAGAAAAACGATGTGTTGCTGGCCATTGACAATACGTCGA